>NZ_KV788576.1:0-854 GCF_001807345.1 Dermabacter sp. HMSC06F07 | reverse complement strand
TGTAACGGTCAGATAACGGGACGTGTGTCCCGGAAAGCACAAGGGGAAGCGTGGGAACCGCACGCGCTCTGACGCCGTGGTTCACACACTCCCACCACTACTTTCAAGGGAGTGCACTTATGAAGTTCGATATGGGCAACCAGACCCTTTCCACCCTCACCACCAACACCGCAGGCTCCAACGACGACCTGGGCACCCTCGTCCAGCAGCTCGTCGCTTCGGTTGAGCCGCTTGAGGGCAAGTTCAACGGTGCCGGCCGCGCCGCCTTCGACCAGTTCAAGGGCCGCACCGACGAAATCAGCGCCGACCTCAACTCTTCGCTCAGCCGCATCGTCGAGGGCCAGGGCGGCATGGACACCGCCTTCCAGACCGGCGACCAGGAGTCGATGGACAACTCGACCTCCGCGCAGGGCTCGGCCAACTTCGACGGCGCACGCTTCTCCGGCCAGCGCTGAACCTCACCCGTCACCACACATACTTTTTTCTAGAGAGGAACTCTCATGCCTACCAGCGATCGTATTTCTTTTGACACCGGCGTTTCCCAGTCCGTCCAGGGCGACCTCGCAGGCATCATCGGCCGCCTCGAAGGCCTCATCGCCCAGCGCGACCAGCAGGTTGCTACCGCCATGGCCGACTTCCAGGCCGACGGCGTCTCCGAAGAATACCGCCACGTTGAACAGCGCTGGAACCGCGCCTCCAACGAAGTACGGAACATCATCAACCTCGTCAAGACCACCATGGGCAAGAACGACGAAACCGCCACCAGCGCCCAACAACGCGCCGCCAGCGCCGTCGCCAACATCGGCTAACACCACCACACCACCAACGCCCTGCCGCCCACGCGGCGGCAGGGC
>NZ_KV788575.1:0-2045 GCF_001807345.1 Dermabacter sp. HMSC06F07 | reverse complement strand
CACCCGTCGACCAGCCAGCACCGGCACCCGCTCCGGCGGCACCCGCCCCTGCGCCAGCACCCGAGCCGGCGCCCGCGCCAGTGGCACCAGCACCAGCACCGGCACCGCGTCCCGCAGATCCGGTTTCGGATGCCCTGGAAACGCTTGGCAACGCAGCAACCCACGACTTCTTCGAGTTCCGCAACGAGGTCATCGACCAGATCTCAGCAATCGATGGAGTCGACGGCGATGCGGTGCGCGCGTTTGCTGACGACCCCGAAGGTTTTGCCCAGAACCGGGCTGACCAGGCATACGAGGACTTCCTTGCCGCGAACCCCGCGGCTAAGCAGCTCGTTCCGTAGAACGAGATGTAAAAGTCACAGCGTGAGCAGTCCCGAGAGCGTCTTTGGCATCGAGCTAAGGCGCCTCTCGGGGCTGCGCCCTTTATATAGCCAAAAGTTTGCACCATGTTCAAACCGCTCATGCCTCGGCGTTCGGTTCTACGAACTTCCTCGAATTCGATCCGTTCAAATAGCGCTGCGGTAATGTGCCTACCTTCGACATCAATTGAGTACCTAAGCGAGTGCAAGCTCGCAAAGGGGTGCAATTCTAGGTGCGGACCGGGCACTTTCACCCATCCCCGAGTCTTAGCCCCTCTACTCCCTGATGGCGCTAAAGCTCCAACGCGGTCTGCATCAGGATCTCAAGCCACAAAACAGTAATCATTGAACCGAGGAGAAGAGGCCCCCTAGAGACCTTAGCTTCGCAAGTTCGGAGCGCCAAATATACACGTTGCGCTCAGTAGGACTCCCACGTCGATGCCAAACGAAAAGTGCTCGTTCCGATCGGCGAGCCGGCTCCACTCAATTGGATCAGGCAACTGTAGGAACTTCCGTCGAGCTACCTCTAAGAACCGATAGGATTCACGTATGACTGCGATCCATGCCCCTTGGGCGGGTACACCCACAGAGCGTTTTGAATATTGCGTCCGCAATGGCCTCGAAGAGACCGACCACCTCGAAGTCTTGACCACATTTCTTGTTCACACGAAGTCAGGTCAGCTGTATGACACTTCACTTGCGAAGTTTGCAGGCAAGGATCCTTACATGGTGAACCTTGCATTCGGCAGGGACCAACGAAAGCTCCTGCTCGAGGTCTTTCTCGAAAAGCAGGTGCACAAAGACAGGGCCGCAACTCTCGTCGCCCGGTTCGACCTCGAGCAAGACACATTTACCTACAATTACGTGGACAATTTTGGAGGCGACGAGCAACCCGTGAGCGCTCAGGACCTCCTCGAACTCGCAGAGGAGCTACGTAAGCAATGACCCAAAGCCCCTCGCACGATAGCAGTAGCCTTTCTCGCGACGAGGATAAGCGTCTCCGGGAGCTTGCGGAAGCCCTCCAACTCGACGTTCAAGATTTCATTGGCGAGTGGGATGCGTTCACCGCGGTCTTCACAGTCGCCGACGGTCTCGACGGTCTCACGCTTCAGCAAGTCGATCCAATTTTCTACTTGAAGAACGGCGCCTTCACTCACGGCGTGTTCTCTCGCAAAATTCTCGAAGTTCCTGTTGTTCGATACGTGGAGGCCCGATCACATGATCGGCCCTTCGACATCGCCGTCGTCTTTTTCACGTACGACGCGGAAACCAAGGGCATCGAAACTCGCGTGTTCTGGGAT
Organism: Dermabacter sp. HMSC06F07; assembly: GCF_001807345.1. Lineage (NCBI taxonomy): Bacteria > Bacillati > Actinomycetota > Actinomycetes > Micrococcales > Dermabacteraceae > Dermabacter > Dermabacter sp. HMSC06F07. The sequence goes on along the minus strand of NZ_KV788575.1, from coordinate 385 downwards.
AACGAGGCCGTCACATTCCTCGTCACCCCCGACACGTGGACCAGCGTGGCGCAGGTTGCGAATCCGTATCGCGACAAGAAAGCCTAAAAGCAGCGCACCCCAAGCACACCGGCCCCCGCAGTGGCATGACCCAGCGGGAGCCACGACGCCTTAGTCGTCTCCTAGCAATGCGCCGCAGGAGGAAAACGTTGCCTTCAAGGTCGGCGTCTCAAGCGAGATTCATAGGCAGAGAAAGCGCTTTGAATGCAACGTCACCTAGCCCTGGCGTGAATATACGGTGGTGGGTGAACATCGCGGAAACTTCTTGCAAAATGGTTTCTCTTCGGGTGGTGCACGGCACGTCGGCTCTGTACTTTGTAACGGTCAGATAACGGGACGTGTGTCC
>NZ_KV788574.1:0-32318 GCF_001807345.1 Dermabacter sp. HMSC06F07 | reverse complement strand
TACGTGTCCACGATTTGCGGGTAACCCCACTACCACGCTCACCTCTGGTGAACCGTCACTGTTGTTCGTGATTGTGAGGCGGAGTTTTTCCTGTTCGAGCTTGGTGAGGAAGGCTTTGGCTTTGGTGCGGGCGGCTTCATCGGCTTCCTCTAACTCGAGTTCTTCGATCTTGGTGAGTTTCGCGTGCTGAGTGAGGATCCGTGGCTGTGGGGTAGGGGCGGGTTTGGTGAGGTGGCTCAGGGTGAAGTCGCCGTTTTCGAGGAGCGAGTGGAGTTTGGTGGTGGTTTGTTGGGCGTGGTCGTGTGCTTCTTTTTTGGCGGTGGTGATTTCGTGCTGGTGGAGAGTGTTGTAGGCGCGGGCAGCGTGGTTGGTGAGCAGGTCGTGGATGCGTGTGGCGTCGAGGGTGCGCAGGGTGAGGGTGAGGCTGCTCATGCCGTTGCGTAAGGTTCTCAACGTGAGGCGGCGTTTGGTGAATGCTGTCTTTTCTCGCTCCAGCGCAGTCGCAGGGTCGAGTGAGAGGAGTGCGTTTGTGGTGAAGTTTCGCCAGTGTGTTTTCCCGGCGTGTGGGGAACGCTCCAACTCTCGCGCGATTGGGTGGTCTAGTTGTTGGGCGTGGGGACTTGTGGCATCGCGCAGGCTGTTCGTGATCGCGTGGGTTTCGTTGATGGAGATGCGTCCTGCCTGAAGGTTCGCGAGAAGCGTCGGCAGGTTCTTCGTGAGCATTCGTGCGCGGGCAATCTCGACACTGGTCGCGTGAGGGGATTGTTTGAGGATCAACGACACCTCATGAGCGAGAGCCCGCCGCACAGCGAACACTCTTGCCCGGTCCTTGTCGCTAAGAGAATCCAAGCCAGCACACGGATCGAGGTTGGCAGTATCCTCCGGTTCCGTGGGTGAGTGTTCGCTCGGCTTGGTGCTTTCAGACTTCACTGCGTTGCTTGCAGCGATCTCTTTGCCGTTGAGGTGGCCGATGCCGTCGGTCTCATCAAGCTCGCAAAGAATATGCGCTTTGACCGCTTCAGTCAGTTCCGCGATCCGCGTGAGTGACTCCAACACATCCAGACGCGTCAGCAAATCCTGCCCATCAAGAACACGCGCGGGCGTCGTCACCGGATGCACCATCGTCTCACCGCGAGAAACCCCGGACGAAGATGTCGTAGGAGCGGTGGGGAAGGCTTTCAGCATGCCCGCAAGCGAAGCCTGCCAACCCTCAGAACGGGAAAGCAGCACATTCAGCACGTCCGTGCGGGTGGGAGCACCGGAATCAACGAGTTCGCGAGAGATGGGCAGAGCATTGGGTGAATCAGTCGTGGGGGAAACGATGCCAGTGGACCCCGCAGCACCAACCGCAGCAACAGTAGCGCCATCCATGCTGATCGCATCAACGGCAGTGGCAGTGTGGTCGAGTGTTGGTGCACTCATAGCTCCTGAATTCCCCCTTCCCCTTAACACTGAACTTCTTGAGACCAGAGTTCGTGTTGTTCATTGATGTCTCGAGCCTAAAAGAAGGGTGAGACATTTAAACTCGCCCGCCCCGAAAAGAACCCTGCTACCAGCCCAGAGAATGTGGAAAACCAGCAACCACAGAACTCCTGCATGTGGAAAACCCGAAATTCTTGTGGGTAAAAACGGATTGTGGAGCACTGATCGTCACGCAAAACCCCTCCCCAAGAAACACCGCACACCAAAACCGGGGATACGAGTGTGGATAAACCGACCCCGAAAAACAACAGAGTGAGGTGCACCACGGTAACTGTGAGGGGGGGAGGAAAGGGGGATGTACGGCGGCGATGGAGGAAGGGGCAAGGAGCGAAAAGGAGAAGGGGGCGCCGCGGTGAAAGCGGATGGGTCCGACGGTCGCCCAACAAGCGTCGGACCCGCATGAGCCAAGCGAGCCCTGCCCATGCCTCGAGATCTCCGGCCAAAATAGCCAAAAGCCTGTTGCGACCCGCGCGCTCCTGCGACACTTAAGGCATGGCTACCGTGACTCATTTTTCTGACCAGCAGCGCTTCATTGCCACGGAAGGTGGCGTGGAAGCGGGGTACCTCGAATACGACCGCGAGAATGATGGCGCCATTTTCGTCGCCACGCATGTCGTGACGGATCCGGAGTTTCGCGGGCGAGGCATCGCCGGCGAGGTGACCGCCGCGGCATTCGAACATGCGCGCCGTCACGGCGTGAAGGTTCGCCCCGTGTGCCCCTACGTTCAGGGCTGGCTCGAGAAGAACCCCGATGTGCAAGACCTCGTCGCCGAGTAGCACCTCGCGATAGGATTCTGGGGCATTCACGCCCCGCCTCGGGGGCAGTCACACCGAGACTTGAGGAGGTCGTATGTCGAGCGCCCTTTTGGAGCCGGGTCCCGATCAGGGAATGGACCGCCTCCCGCCGCAGGATCTAGGTGCTGAGCAGGGCGTTCTTGGCGGCATGATGCTGTCGAAGGATGCGATCGCCGACGTCGTCGAGAAGCTCCGCAGCAACGACTTTTACCGCCCCGCGCACGAACTCATTTACGAGGCGATCATCGACCTTTACGGTCGCGGGGAGCCGGCCGACTTCGTGACGGTCGCCGATGCGCTGCGTGAGAAGGGCAACCTCGAGAAAGTCGGTGGAGCCCCGTACCTCGCCGATTTGATCGATGCGGTTCCGACGGCTGCCAACGCGGGGTTCTATGCCGAAATCGTCGCGGAGCGGGCTACGCTCCGTCGCCTCGTTGAGGCGGGCACGCGCATCGTGCAGCTTGGCTTCGCTGCGGATGGCGGCGAGGTTGATGCCGCCGTCAATGAAGCGCAGGCGCAGGTGTACTCGGTCACGGACCGCACGAAGTCCGAGGACTACGTGAAGCTTTCCGAAGTGATTGAGCCGACGATGGACTTTATCGAGATGCTCCAGTCCAGAGGCGGTCAGGTCAACGGCGTGCCCACGGGATTCGCGGAGTTTGATGAGCTGACCCAGGGCCTGCACCCCGGGCAGATGATCATTTTCGCTGGCCGTCCCGCGATGGGTAAGACGACTCTCGGCATGGACGTGATGAGGAGCGCCGCGATCCACAACGGGATGGCGTCGGCCATTTTCTCCCTCGAAATGGACCGCCAAGAGATCATGATGCGCATCATGGCCGCCGAAGCGCAGGTGCCGATGAGTCGCCTTCGCGACGGCACGGTCGACGATCAGGACTGGGAGCGCCTTGCGCGCGCCACGACTCGCTTCATGGATGCGCCGCTGTATATCGACGATTCGGCGAACATGACCCTCATGGAGATTCGCGCGAAGTGCCGTCGCCTCAAGCAGAAGGCGGATCTCAAACTGGTCGTGATCGACTACCTGCAGCTCATGAGCTCCGGTAAGCGCGTCGAGTCGCGCCAGCAGGAGGTTTCGGAATTCTCGCGTGCGCTCAAGCTCCTCGCGAAGGAGATCGAGGTGCCCGTGATCGCCATTTCGCAGCTGAACCGCGGCAATGAGCAGCGTACCGACAAGAAGCCCATGATGAGTGACCTTCGCGAATCCGGCTCGATTGAGCAGGATGCGGACCTCATCGTGCTCATCCACCGCGAGGACTACTACGAGAAGGAATCGGCGCGCGCGGGCGAGGCGGACCTCATCGTCGCGAAGCACCGCAATGGCGCAACGAAAACCATTCCCGTGGCGTTCGAGGGGCATTACTCGCGTTTCAAGGACATGGCGCAGTAGCGAGCCATGTCGACACTGATGGATGAACTCGGAGGTGAGGACGTGTCGCTGAGCGGGAATGAGCTGGCGGGCGCTGAGCATGCGCCGCTTCGCCGAGCTCTGCCTGCGACAATCGCGGAACCGCTCGCCAGATTCGTGTCCCCCCTGACGCCCGCGGATGCACTGCGCAACCTCGTGTACGTGAGCGCGGCCGGGGCCGACGGTGAGCGGCTGTGCCGCGTGGATGCGGTGCTCGACATTCGTGGCGTGTGGGTCGCCCATCGAGGCACACCCGCCCCACTCGCCTCGGTGCAGGGACTTGAGGAACACATCGCACCCGCGTGGGAGTACGCGCTCGAGGCGGCCCGCGGGGCCCAGTTTCCGGCGGTCACGGGTGTCGAGTTTCAATGCGATCGCACTGGCGAAGCTCTCGCGCGGGTTTTTTCAGGCGCTGCGCGCCCACCCGCGGATTCGGGCGCGGATTTTCACGTGTGGCATCTCGTGCCGGAGCTCGATGAACTCCTCGAGCGCGTGAAGCCCGAGTCGTGGTGGGAACGCCGGCTCGAGGATCTCCAGACCCTCATTGGGCGCGTGCGCACGCGTGGGCAGGGCGGCCTATGAACGCCTGCGGCAAGCGTTTCGTGCGGATCGACCTGGTCGAGCGCTCACGCACGGGCGAGGTCTGGCGTGCGTGGCAATGCTGCCCGTGACAGGTGGCACGCTCGCCGAAGTTGTGAGTCTCAGGGGGACGCTCGGCGAGTCAGCGGCACTCATGATCGCGAGGCAAATCCGCTGACTAGGAGTCTGAAGGAGTGGCGGGGTGGACGCGCTCAGAACGAGACGTGTCCGTGAAGTGGCGTCGGCGCTCGCTAAGACGGTGTGGGGATATCGAATAGTCGGGCTTATGCGAGTAAGAGCTGCCACTCCGGTTGAGATCCCCATTGGTCTGTAGGTTGATCGGTTTATACACAGTTTCGTGTCTCACCCACAGATCCTTGCGGTCGGGAAAGACGTTACGCACCCGGCCTCACACCTGTTCCGGCGGCAAGTTTTCATTTAAGTGATGCTGGACGATGCCGGGTTGTTCAAGGTTTGACGGGATCTTGAGCCCATTCGGGCGGCGTTGTTTTTCGAAAGCAGCACGCTTTCACTCGTGAGGAATAGTCCTTCGCGAAGCGAGCACGAAGCATCCCGTCCCGCTTCGACTACAGAGAAACAGTAGAGCGACTGCGCACGCAAGGGCGTGCGATCTCCCGCACCGCAACCTTCTCCGACACGAACACGGCGTCGCTACCACCCGTCGAACTCGGCCGCCATCTTAGGCCGTGTAGAGGGAAGAGACCCGCTAGGGCGGGTGAAGTTTCTACGCTAGGAAGGTTGATCCACGTTGTGGACGTTGGATATCAGAAGGGTACTGGCGCACTTTTACGAATCAACGACTTTAAGACTACGCTCCTCTTTGGTGCAGTCTCATCCCGAATTCGCGTCATGAAAGTAGAACTCGATATATGACTCACAATGGTGTGTGTTCTATTCTTCTTCACGAAAAATTTCGCGAAACCGGCCTGGCGATGCCAGCAGCTCTAAGTAGGTGCCTGATTGAATCAGTTGTCCTTCTTCGATGACATAGATTCGGTCCATAGCACGTAATGTGGCAGCACGGTGGGATACGACGATGGTTATGCGATCGTTTTTCGTGGGTCCGGATGCAAGGTCATCGAAGATTGCCCTCTCACTCTCTGCATCGATGGCACTTGTCGGTTCATCAAGAATCCACACTGGAGCATTGCGCAGAGCTATTCGCGCTAGCGCAAGTCGCTGCCATTGGCCGCCAGAGAGTCCGACCCCGCCGAACTGCTCGCCCAGTTGGGAATCTAGCTTATTCGGTAGGTCTTCGACGGCTTTTCGCAGTCTGGCCGCATCAAGCGCGTCCCAAAGTTCACTGTCGCAGACATAGTCTCTTCTTGTCCCGAGAAGCAAGGACTCCCTCACTGTGAGTTCGTATCGCCCAAACTCTTGCGACAGTAATCCAAAAAGGCTGGTGCGCGAGACGTCGTCGAAGTAGTTGATCGGTTCACCGTTTATCAGAACGTCGCCAGTACTGGGGTTAAACAGCCCCATGATGATACGGACCAGCGTTGTTTTGCCTGCGCCATTCACGCCGACGATGCCGATGAGTTGCCCCTTCTCCGCAGACAGTGAAATGTTATCGAGCGCTTTAGCCGCGCCATGAGGATAGCTATAGGAAACGGAACGCACGTGAAGACTTTGTATATCTGCTCGAGGTGTATCGGCGTCTGACGAGGAAGCTTCCCGGGCCTCACCTTGGAACTCATTAGTAAACCGTCTATAGGCATCGACGATCGGGGTGCCTGACACAACACTACCCAGAGTGTACGAGGCATCAGACGTAGCTGACATGCTCGAAATCAGTGCCACCACTCCGGCAGCAAGAACACCTGCACCGAGACCACTATCAGAGGCGAGTGTGAATAGAGCAAAGATCAAGAGGCCAGTCGCAAAAAGCCCACCCAGAACGATAAGGATAGTGGACTTCGACATCGCCGAGACAAAGAGCTGTGCGGCTTTGAAGGACCGCTGCTTAACGACGCGAGCTAATTTGAAGCCGGTCCCAAGTGCCGACAGCTCGAAAGCTGGCTTTTCGTAAACCAACTGATTGAGAGCGTAGCTTCCGAACTTTACTTCGTGAGAAACCAAGGGCCAGGTTCGGCCTTCGACTTTGGCGACCAGCGTAAAAGCGATGAGCGTAGGAATCGTAGCCAGCACGATGACCAACGCCGAAATGACACTGTAAGGAGCTAAGGCGAGGACCAAAAATGCCATGGTGGCGACTGCGCGGAACGAATTGATCACATAGGTTCCATGGAAGGATGCCGCCGTTGCAATGGCTTCGCTAGCGGTTCTTGCTCGGGTAGTGAGCGAGTCTCCCATGAGCTGGTCTGCCGGTACACGGGACATTGCTTTCGCGAACTCATACTCCATGCCCGCCCGGGTTTTTCGGCTCAAGATTTGACTGAGAGTCATCACAACAGACCGAACGCTGGAGTTCAGCCCGAATACGAGCCCCGCCGCGACAATAGCTCCAGACAGTTGGGAGTGTGATTCCCTCGTAGTGGCCTCGTGTACGAGGTTTTCAACCGCGATCACCATCAGCGCAGGGCCGAGACTGTCGACGATCACGAAAATCAGATAGAACATCAGGACCGCCGGCGAGTATTTCCACAACTGATACACGGCCCAAAGCGCGGTCTTGATGGTGGAAGTCGTCATGACGTCCGCCCCTCGCTAGTTTTCCCTTCGCTCATGGCGAGATTGGAGTTGGGGCTGGAGCAGTGTGAGCTGCAGTGCGTTTGTCCGTATGCGCCTTGGTGTGGGCGAGGCGTCTTTTGGGAAAGTTGAATCGTCATTGAAATCACCTCCTCTTGGGTCATCTCGGATCATACACCGCTGTGTGACGATGGTCACGCGTGCGTGGTGCTTGGGGCACGGCAAGGCTCTAGCCCTCCTTCCAGGTGAGCCGTTGGGAGAACTTAGAGGAAGCTGACGAAAGCTGGCTAGACTTACCTGCCTCGGGCGGCTGTGAGCCGTGAGCAAGCCAGTTGAACGCCGTGGGTCATGTGGCCCCAGCGTCGAACGCAAGCTCGAATGTTGGCCAGAACATTCCTCAGCTTCTTTGGGCTCGGGTGCCGTCTTACGTGAAGACCCTTAGGAATACTTGGTGACTGTTACGCGCTGCCATTGCTCGTTGCTTCATAGCCCGCGCGTTGAGGCCTTCATGGCCATGCCCCCGGAGGAGAATGCCTGCGAACTCAGCCTGCATATTCATATGTGCAAGGCTGGCCACAAAATGCGAATGTCAACACTGAAACGCTACAGAAGTTGAAAGATGCGTCGGCGTGTGCTGATCTAGGTCCATGAACGCCTACGGCAAGCGTTTCGTGCGGATCGACCTTGTCGAGCGCTCACGCACGGGCGAGGTCTGGCGTGCGTGGGACTGCGAACGCGAGGATCAGTGTGCGCTCAAGGTTCTCGGTGACGGGCAGTTGGTCTCGGCGAGGCGGATACTCGAAAATTCCGACGGTGCCTTTGCCCACCCGCATCTTCTTTCCCCGTATGCGATGGACGAGTCCGAGGCGCTCGTGGCAATGCCGCTCGTGTCAGGTGGCACCCTCGCCGAAGTTGTGAGCCTCAGGGGGACGCTCGGCGAGTCAGCGGCACTCACGATCGCGAGGCAAATCCTCGAGGCGCTCGCAACGATGCATGAGGCGGGGTGGGTGCATCGCCGTGTGAGCGCCACTACGATCATGTGCCGGGAAGATCGGCCACCCGTATTCGCTGTGCTCGCGGGCGTGAGCGCAGCGATGCCGGAGGTCGAAGCGTCAGATTTCCCGGTCGTGGACACCGCGACCGTGGAGGATTTCTTCGCGCCCGAGGTCGCCGCCGGTGCCGTCGCTACACCCGCGGCCGACGTCTACGCGCTTGGTGCGTCTGTGCTGTTCACGCTCGCCGGCCCCACCGCGCTAAGCGATACGACAATTCCCGAAGGTCTCTCGCCCGAATTCGCCCGGGTCCTCGCCGCAATGCTTGCGAGCGACCCCGCCGAGCGCCCGAGCGCGCGGGAGGCCCTCGCGCAGCTCCCGAGCGTGGAGCCCGGTTCCCCGGCACTTCTTTCCGACGGTTCCCGGCTTGAAATTGTGGACCTCATGCCGGATATTCCGGAAGATTTCGATCCGTACGAGGGGGAACCGCCCACCGTTGAGCCCGTGCCGTCGCCCGTGCCGCAGCGTCCCCCAAGCGCCGCGATTATCGAAGAAGTGGACGACGTCGAGGCGCCGTTCGATCCGCCCGAACGACGGATGCCCCCCGCGGTTTCGCTCGTGCCGTCGAGTCCGGATGAGAACGACATCGATATTCGCACCGGAAAGCGCGGGCTGGGTGAGCGTGCGCGCAGCTATGACCGGATGACTCTCGTGGGGTGGGCCGCGATCATCGCGGGCATGACAATCGCGATCGGCGCGGGCGCCTTCGCATCGCTCACGCTCATTGGTTTCCTGTAAAGCGCGGCGGAGCTAACCGCCGAGGACGTCGCGCCACGGCTCCACGACAGCGGGATGAGGCCCAGAGGCCAGCACGCGCGAGGCAATCTGCATAAAATCCTCGCGAGCCGTGAGGGGGCCTGCCACGAGAATCGAGTTGCCCGTCGCACGGGAGTGCGCGACGTGAGCATCAGTGAGGATCCACGGCTCGGGGTAGTCCCGCTCGGCGCACGCGGCGTGAAGCTCTCGCGCCTGCGCGTCGAGGAAGCGTTGGGGCTCGTCGTCGCCGATATTGACGAGGAGCACTCCCGGATCCTCAGCTTCCGCGTCGAGCACGTCGAGCGCAGCGCCATAAAAGCTCGCCGTTGCGAGGTGAGGCGCGGTCTCCTTCCCGCTGAACACATCGAGGACGGCGGCGTGGAACCGTCGGACCTCGCCGCTGGAGGCGGAGGCGGAGCCCGCGTGCTCCTGCGAGAGCGCACGCACCTCGGCAAGTGCGTCGCCCACGCGGTGCTCGAGGCGCGTGCCCGCTGGAAGAGGCAGGTTCTCGAGCACGAACGTGACGAGGCGGGGTTCGATGTCGACCGCGAGCTGCATGCTTCCCGGGCGCGTGGCCTGCACGTACCGCGCGAGTGTGAGCGCACCCGCGCCGAGGTGGAGAATGCTGATCGGCGCGCCCGTCTCGAATCCTTCGTCGAGAACGTTCGCGATGCGCCTCAAGTACTCGTAGCGGATCTCTCGCGGATCGGCGGGATTGACGTGAGACTGCTCGTGCCCGCCGATCGTGAGGATCGTGCCGCCCCAGTCGAGGTCGTCGACCAGGGCGGCATCGAGGTCGCTCACCTCGAGGTGGATGTGCGGCATGAGGCTCAGATTCCGATGGGTGCGGCGCCCGAGGCCTCACCCTTGTCCTTCGACTCGCCCTTGATGTTGAGCGCTTGGATCTGGGAGTTCTTGCGCGGATCCATGAGCAGGTCGATGAGGACCTTCCCGCTTTCGCCCTCGAACGTGCACACCGCTTGGAACGGTGAAAGCACCTTCAGACTCGCCGCCTTCTCGAGCGTGAGGTCGGCGCGGCCGAGGCCGGCGATCCGCAGGGCTGCGTCACGCAGACGCACGCGTTCGGCGCGCGAGACGTCCTGATCCATGTTGGTCGCAAACAGCGCGAGAAGCGGGTCGCTTTCCTCGCTCACGCCCTGCTCGGCGCGGGTTGCGAGCACGGTGCGCGCCGAGCCGCTCGGCACGAGGGTCGTCGGCTGGCCTTCGAGCTCGACGTCGCGCAGCCACGCGAGAGCCTTCTCGAGGGCGTCGCGCGTGGTGGGCGCGAGTTCACGCTTCGGAGCGTCGACGAGTTCGGCCTGGTGGGTGCGGATCGCCTCGAGCGCGTCGAGGGAGCAGGGGATCGCGGGCGCGTACTTGGAGTTCGCGAGGGCGATCACGGTCAGGCCCGTGCCGCGCAGCCACACCATGTACGAGCCGTAGCCCGGGTATCCACCGGAGTGGGAGATGACATCGCCGAGCTTCGGGAATTTCTCGACGACGAGCCCGTAACCGTAGCCGCGAACGCGACCGAAACCGTTTCCATCCTCGAGAACCGGCCACTCTTGGATGCGGTGAATCTCCTGCATCTCGCGGCGCGAAGCCGGCGAGAGCATCGCGCGCGAGTCGTCGCTGATGCCGTCGGCGCCATGCACGCCCACCTCGGCGAGGAACGCCGTCCACTTCGCGACGTCGGCGACGGTTGAGAAGAGCCCCGCCATCGCGCCGAAGGCGCCGGGAGTGTCAAAATCGACGTCTTCGAACCGCTTCGCGCCCTCCCCGTCGCCCACGCGGTGACCCGTGAGCACGCGCGAGCGCTGGTCATCGGTCATCTCCGAGAGCGAGAACACCGTGTCCTTCATCCCGAGAGGATCGATGAAGCGGCGGCGAATTTCGTCGCGGAAGCTCATGCCCGTGACCTCGTCGATCACGCGTCCGAGAAGCACGAAGCCCGTGTTCGAGTATTCGAATCCGCAGCCGGGTTCGGCGATGAGCGAGAGACCGCCGGCGATGTATTCATCGAACTCGTCGGTGCTCATCGACTCCTGCCGGTCACCCCACGGGTTATCCGTGACGAAACCCGCGGCCATCGTGAGGGCGTGGCGAAGCGTGAGCGCGGGGGAGTCCTCGCTGAACGCGCCGATGCCCTCGGCTGCGGAAACGTAGGTAGAGATCGGGTCGTCGAGGCGCAGCTTGCCCTCATCTCGAAGCGCGAGGATCGTCGCGGCCGTGAACGACTTCGTCATCGACGCAATGCGCGAGATTGAATCGACACGAGGCGTGAATGCCTCCTCGGCCCTGTCGCCGCCCGCGAGCGCGCTCGAGCCCGCACCACCCGAGGCGAGCACCTCACCGCCCGACGCAATGCCCCACGCGACGCCCGCCATGCGGTGCTCCGCGACAGCCTTGTCAAAAATCGCCGCGACGGCGTCAATCGTCTCCTGTGTCAGCTCGTGAGCCATCGCCCTGGCCCCGTCCTTTCGTCTCGGTGTGCGGCACGTCGCCGCCTCTTTGTGCTTCAGCGTAGAACGCGGCCACGAGAGCCGCTGCCTCTTCGCCCATTGCTCTCACCAGTATCTCGGATTCGAGCCGCGCGGGATCAAAACGGGTGCGGGTCTCGACGTGGGGATCTGGTCCGACGGTTGCCGGGGGAGCGTCGGACGCTGCTTTCGTGAGGTGAAGCTTCTCCACGTCCAACCCCAGAAGCGCAAGGTAATCCGCCGGTGCCCGGTCGATGTGCTCGGTGAAGGCGACGGTGAGCGCCCACACGTGCTCGCACACGTCGGGCCAGCGCAGGCACGTGCAGCCGAAGGACAGGGGCAACTCCGCGCTCGGGAGGAGGGAGAGGCCCTCGCGTTCGAGGGTGCGTTCGCCGGCGTTGTCGTACGTTCCCGCGAGCACGGCGAGGATCTCGTGCGGGTCGCGCTTGGCGCGCGCGGCGAGGGCCTCGATGTCGCGAGGCAGGCGCGGCCCGAAGTCGAGTTGCGGATGGGTGAGCGTGCCGTCGATTGCGGCGGAGACCTCTGCCTTCACGTGCCCGGGCGTCACGTCGAGCCATTGAACGGCGCCCGCGCGCGCGAGGCGCTTACCTGCCGCGAGCCGTGTACGGCCGAGCTGGACCTCTGCGCGTGCGAGAAACTCGGTCGCGAGGAAGCTTTCGCCGATCGCGCCGCGTTTCGACGTCATCTCGATGCTCATGAGCGTCTTTCCTTCCGCGCGTCGCCGAGAGCGACGATCTCGGCGAGCTTCTCATTGCTGAGCTCCGTGAGCCAGCCTTCGCCGGAGCGGACGGTGTGTTCTGCGAGCTCGAGCTTGGTGCGCAGCACATCGTCGATCTTCTCCTCGATCGTTCCGATCGAGATGAGCTTGTGGACGGAAACGTCCCGGGTTTGGCCGATGCGGAAGGCGCGGTCGGTGGCCTGGTTTTCGACGGCCGGATTCCACCAACGATCCAGGTGGATCACGTGATTCGCGGCCGTGAGAGTGATGCCGGTGCCGCCTGCGCGGAGCGAAAGGAGCATCGCCCCCGGGGTGCCGGGGGAGTTCTGGAACTCGCGCACCATCTCGTCGCGCTCGGCCTTCGAGATTCCACCGTGGAGGAACGGCACGCGAATCCCGAACGTGTTGTTCCAATGCTCGAGCATCGTGGGGGCAAACGCCGTGAACTGCGTGAAAACGAGGGCCTTCTCGCCGCTCGCGACGACAGATTCGAGGATCGTGTCGAGGCGCTCGAGTTTTCCGCTTCTGTGCTCGCCAGAGGCATCCAGCAGGGGCGAGCCGTCGCCGAGAAAATGCGCGGGATGCCCGAGGACCTGCTTCATTTTCATGATCGTGGTGCTCACGATCGTGCGGCGCCGGCGGTCGCGGGCGAGGGGGTCAGAAACTTTCGCGAGCTGGTCGAGCTCTTTCGTCATGTCCTCGACGAGCGCCTTGTAGAGCCCGGCCTGTTCCTCGGTGATATTGACCAGCTCGCGCTCTTCGCGCTTGTCGGGAAGATCCGAGATGATGCTTCGATCCGTCTTGACGCGCCGCAGGATGAAGGGGCGCGTCACAAGACTCAAGCGTTCCTGCACGGCCTGGTTGCCCTCGTTGATGGGCTTGACGAATCGCTCTCTGAAGGCCGTTTCGCTCGGGAGAAGCCCGGGTGTGGTGATTGAGAGGATCGAGTGGAGGTCCGTGAGGTCGTTCTCGACGGGCGTGCCCGTGAGTGCGAGGCGTCGCCCCTCGGGCAGGGCCTTGACGGCCTGCGTGACGCCGGTGTCGTGATTCTTGACGTGTTGCGCTTCGTCGAGGATCACGCGGTGGAACTTCGCGGAGGCGAGGTCATCGAAGTCGCGTGCGACGAGTGCGTAGGTCGTGAGCGTGAGGTGCGCCTTCCTCGCGCGCTCGCGGAAGGCCTCGCCGTGGAGGCGATCGGGGCCGTGGTGGATGTGGACGTCGAGGCTGGGGAGCCAGCGCTCGGCCTCGCGCTGCCAGCTACCGAGGACCGACATGGGGCACACGAGAAGCGTGGGCCCGATCTGGGGGAGCTTCTCGCGTTCGCGCGCGAGGAACGCGAGGACCTGCATCGTTTTGCCGAGGCCCATGTCGTCGGCGAGGATCCCGCCGAGGTCGCGGGAGTCGAGGAACGTGAGCCAATCGAGGCCGCGCTTTTGATAGGGGCGGAGCGTCGCCTTGAGCGTGCGCGGCGCGGGCAGCGCCGGCACGGGGACTTTATCGGCACCGAAAAGGAGTTCGTCCCCATTGGCGCTCGTGGCCTCGACGCGCAGATTCAGATCGCTCAGGTCCTCGTGCGCGAGCAGGCTTCGGAACTGAACGTCGGAGAGTTTCTCGTGCCCGTCATCGCGTGGTTGCACCGCGGCGGCGTGGCGGGCGCCCGCGAGGAAGGCCGTCGCGGCACGGAGCGTCGAGGAATCGAGGCGCACCCACTGCCCGCGGATGTTCACGAGTTCGCGCTGCTCTTCGAGGAGTTCCTCGAGCTCGTCGGGGCTCAGCATCGATTCCCCGACGGCGACCGAGAACTCAAACGACGCCATGGCACCCGAGAGTCCCACCGACTTTGTGGGGCGATTCTCGGGATCCTCCTGCGGCGTCGCGACCTTCGCGACCACGCTCACGGGCTGCTTCGTCCATTCGCGCGGAAGCATGACCACGATGCCCTCGGTTTCGAGCACGTTCGCGTCCTCGGTGAGGAAGCGCGAAAGCTCCTTTGTGGAGAGGTTCCACGTGAGCCCGCCCGGATCGGCGTGGATCGCCGCAAGCGTCGGAGAAAGGCGGCGCACGTGGGAGGCGTGCTCGAGTGCGCCCACGCTCGTGAGGTCGCCCGCGTTCACGAGCTCCCCGAGCAGGTGCACGCGGCCCGACGTTTCCGCGAGGCACACCTCGACCTGCCAGCGGGCGGCACTGGAGTACACACGAAGTCCGACGGTTGCCGAGCCGGCGTCGTACCCCTTCTTTTGTGCCTCGCGCACGCGCACCGTGAGCCGCGGCCGCGCCTCGCTCAAGAGGACGCCGGTGAGCGCCGATTGGGCGAAATCATCGAGAGCTTTTCGCACGCGGCGATCGTTGATCGTGTCGAGCGTGAGAAGCGCGTCGCTGCCGTCGAGAGCATCGAGGAGTGCCGCGCCCACGGGGTCGAGCCCCGCGAGTTCCTCGGCGCCCGGGAGCTTTCCCGCCCGTTCGTGTTCCGTGCGCAGGCGTGTGAAGGCCACGCGCGCGTGGGCGTCGACGAGGTGTTCGAGAGCGGGGTGAGCGGGGGAGGTCCCCACCGCGAGGCCGGGGGCGAGGCGCCATCGCACGCGGCTCGTGTCGTGTGCGCTTTCAGGACCGGGAACGATGTCGCGCCTCGCGACGATGCGACGTGCGTGCGAATCGAGATTGAGCACAGCGAGCGTCTCGGGGGCGAGAAGGACTCCCTCACCAAGATCGAGGGGGCGAGCTGCCTTGGCGAGTTCGCTCATCAGCTGCGTGATCCCGTTTTCGCTCGTATCGCGCGGCGTGGCCGACGTGCGTGCGAGGTGGGCGATGCGCGCGCGCAGAGCCGTGGTGAGCTCGGCGAGGTGCGTGCTCTCGAGCGCGAGCGTGCGCACCTTCCTGCGGCGGCCGCGAAAGTCGACCTCGATGACGTGGCGCATGGGTCGCGCGAGCCACGCCCCAAGTGGCGCGAGCGCAGCGGGCCGCGTGCCTTCGGGGGAGAGCGCGGTGAGGGCGGGCTCGAGTGCGTCGAGGATGCTCGCGCGGCGCTCGGAGTCGGTCGCGTGGGCCCACAGGCTCACGCCGAGCGAGGCATCAGCGTGGAGGTGGAGCGTGCACGAGTGGAGGTCAGCCTCGCGGGTCGCGTGCGAGGCTCCAGTGGTGCTCAGAGCCCGTCGGCTACCGTCGCGGTTGCATTCATCCACGCCTGACGCGTCTCCTTCGAGAGCTTGCCCCACTCGAGGCTTCCGCCATCCACGAAGTGCGGCTCGAACGGAACCTCAAGCACGGCACGAGTGTGCGCGCCGAAATGATGCAGCAGGCGTTTGCGGAGCACGCGGTCGATCTTCCCGCGCGAGGAGTGCGACAGGATCGTGACCGCCTTCTCGACCTGCTTCTTGTGGCCCGTCATACGGAGTTCATCGATCATCCACGCTGCCGCGTTGAAGGTGTCCTCTCGAACCGTCGAGACGATCACGAGCTGATCGGCGCCTTCGACGGCAGCCAGCCAGTTCGAGGCGCGAACATTGTTGCCCGTATCCACGACCTTGATGCGGTAGAAGCGCGAGAGCGTGTCGTTGAGGCGATTGAACGCATCACCATCGATCGAGGCCGCCGATCCAGGATCCTCATCAGAGGCGAGGATGTCGAAGTTCATGTCGCCTTGCGGGCGCACGTACTTGTCGAGATCGGCAACGCGCGCATCCGTGCCCGCGAAGTGGTCGAGGTTATTGAGAAGGTCGAGCGCCGTGAGGTGGTGGTCGCTCGGGATGCCTCGCCAGCCCAGGGTGCCGCGCGTCTCGTTGTTATCCCATGCGAGCACGCTGCCGCCGCGGAACATGCCGAGGGTCGCTGCGAGCATGAGCACGCTCGTGGTCTTGTGGGCGCCGCCCTTGAGGTTCACGACCGCGATGTTCTTCGGCGCGTCGAGCCGCTTGCGGATCCGCTCGATCTGATCGAGTTCGCGGCGCTCCGCGCGCCCCGGGCCGGGCTTAATGAGACCGAAGGTGGCCTGGCGGACGAACTTGTTGAAGCCTCGCGTGGCGACCGGTTTGCGGTGGGCGTCGTTGCCCGCACGCAGGTCATCGAGCGTCGGCAGATCGTCCTTCGGAAGCTCGCGCTTCGGTGCCACAACGGGCTCGTGCGGCTGTGTCGTCGAGGAGGGGGTGAGCTCATCGCCACCTGCGCGACGCGTGCCATCGAGGGCCTCGGGAGAGGACATCGAATCGGCGGCCGGACGCTCCTCGGCGGCCGCGAGCCGCTTTTGCAGGTCGGCGAGGGCCGCAGCAGAGGCCGCGCTCGCGGAGCCGGGGGAGGAGGCGCTCGTGGGTCGCGGGGTGTTCCCGGAAGCCGGGCTCGTCGCGCTCAGTGCCGAATGGCGCCCGCGCTTTTGGCCCGAAGCGGCAGGCATTGCCGCGCTTGAGGCGTAGAGCGGCCGAGAATCCGCCTCGCGTGGCTGGATCCGGCCATTGGGCTCGACGCGAAGATTGTGGGTCGCAGGGCCGTCGAAAATGACGACGTCGATCGGTGATTCCTGCTTTCGCGCTTCCGCGACGAAGGCGTGCTTGATCGCAGTGCGCACCTCGTTCCTGCTCTCGCCTTCGATGCGTTCGGCGCGATCGGCGAACTGAATCGTGGCGTCCTTCGCCGAAACGATACGTGCGTGAGCAATCATGAAGGTCCTCGCTGGAAATGGGGGATGCTGACAAGGACGGTTGAGCGCCCTGGCCCTCCATCGTAACGGCCCGACCTTAAACGGTGGATGGCACGTCGATGCCGGCACTAATCCGTCCGTGGACAACACTCGAATGTGGAGGGACTAACGAGGTTCACATTTGCCGCAAAGTGTTTTAGAGTTGGAGTACCGGCGTTGCCCGCTCCGCGGTGCTCCGGTGCCGCAGGTGCGGCACAAGCACGGCACATGTGCCGGAATATAGCCGCCGCACAGCGCTCACCCCCTTGCGCGTGCGGCCTGGCGATCGGATGTTCCCCCGAACCCGATCGCCGCTCCGCAGGGACCTCCCCCCTTTGTCCCGCGGAGCCAGCGGACGGACCGTGAGCCCCATTTGTGCGCGCTCCGGTCCGTTCGTCTGTTTCACACTTCTCGCCCGTTATTTCGTGCCGAGGAGGGCAACATCGCTTCCAAGCTCGAGCCTATAGCCCGAACCACGCACCGTCGAAATGAGCTTCCGGTAGCGGCCAAGCTTGTTGCGCACTCGGCGAATATGCACGTCAACTGTGCGTTCGCCCGCATCGCTGCCCGCCGAGCTCCACACCTCGCTCATGAGTTCGCCGCGCGAAACGATGCAGCGAGCATTGCGTGCAAGATGCGCGAGCAGTTCGAACTCGCGATGAGTGAGGTCCACATCCTCACCGTCGATCCTGACGCGTCGGCCATAGAGGTCGATCACAAGAGACGGCTGAGCGGGAAGAGCGCCAGCAGCGCCCCCGGGAAGCGAAGGGCTCGCCGGGCTAAGTGCGCTCACGGGCCCGGGCGCGCTCACCGGGCTGACGAGGCGCGACTGGATCAGGCGCAGCCGCGCGGCCTCGGCATCGCGGCGGGCGGGAGCATTCGGCGACACGACCCCGGCCTTGCGCGGGCGGAGAGCCTGAGGTTTGCCGGCGGGGCGCGGCGGGATGGAGGCGCTCGCGCTCTGGCCCGGCACGGCCGTGAAGCGGGTGGGGCGAGGCGAAGATTCCGACGTCACCTGAACGCGCGCGGTTCCACCCTTGGCAGTCGCGAGCGTGAGGGCGTGGGAGCGGAGCGAATCTGCGAGCAGCGTCGCTTCACGAGGGTCGCTCGAGGCGGGCAGGTCAACGGTGAGCGTGATACTCACCGTGCGGGTCGAGGTGGATGTTAGGGGGCGATCAACAGCAACTGTCATGGCGATTCTCCAGGATGCGGCGCCGCGCGGCGCGAAAAGAATGGGAATCCGGGATCTCGCGGGGGAGTGAGATGAACTCGCGTGCGAGGCGTGCTCCCGGTGGGCACCTGGAGCCCACGCCCAGTGGCCGGCTCCTGTCAGCCGGCTTTCCGCAGTGCGCTTAGAGGCGCGGCTGACCCTGCATCATGGACATCGCCATGTCCATCATCATGCCGCGCATCATGAAACGGGAGACCGAAGCGGTCCCCTCGCTGATGCTCGATGCGGCATGGAGATTCATGCCACCAGTGTGAAACACGAATGGCGCCGGCGCAAGTGGGCGTTCACATACTGAAACACTTCGGTGGAGGAAGCACATGTGAACGCGCGCCGCGCCGGCGCCGTGCGGAAGGAAAATGCGAGGCCTAGTCGACGACCCCGAAGAGTCGATCGCCCGCGTCCCCAAGACCGGGAACGATGTAGTTCTTCTCGTTGAGCTTTTCGTCGATCGCCGCTGTCACGACCGTGATGTTGGCGCTCTTGTCGAGCTCGCGCTCCATGGTCTCAATGCCCTCGGGTGCCGAGAGGAGAGTGACACACGTGATGTCGCGCGCGCCCTTTTCGAGAAGGTAGTTCACGGACGCGATCAGGGTGTGGCCCGTCGCGAGCATCGGGTCGACGACGAAGCACTGGCGGCCCGTAAGGTCGTCGGGAAGGCGGTTCGCGTACGTGGTGACTTCGAGAGTTTCATCGTTGCGCACCATGCCGAGGAAGCCCACCTCGGCCGTCGGCAGCAGGCGAGTGATGCCATCGAGCATGCCGAGGCCCGCGCGGAGAATCGGCACGACCATGGGCTTTGGATCCGTGAGCTTACTGCCGATCGTCGTCGCGACCGGCGTCTCGACCTCAGCGGGTGCGACGGCGACATTGCGCGTCGCCTCGTAAGCGAGGAGAGTGACGAGCTCGTCGGCGAGCTGGCGGAAAACGGAACTCGGGGTGTTCTTGTCGCGGAGGACGGTGAGTTTGTGGGCAACGAGCGGGTGGTCAATGTTCAATACGCGCATGAGGCCAGCCTATTACGATGAGAGCCGATCCGCCGCGGCCCCAGGGCCCGAGACTGAAAGCGAGGCGAGCATGACACACCCGGTTCCCGAATTGGACCAGCTCATGCAGCCCGCGATCGACGAAGCGCGCGCCGCCTCAACGCCGCCGCGCCGTGACATTCCCATCGGCGCAGCCGTGTACGACGAAGAGGGAAGGCTCATTGCGAGCGCCGGCAACCGTCGGGAAGCGGACGAAGACCCAACCGCGCACGCCGAAATCCTCGCTCTGCGCGAAGCAGCCCGCGTTCGCGGCCGCTGGAACCTGACCGGCTGCACGCTCGCCGTCACCCTCGAACCTTGCACGATGTGCGCGGGAGCGATTGTCCTCGCACGTATCGAGCACCTCGTCGTCGGCGCAATGGATCCGAAAGCCGGGGCTGCCGGATCGCTCTACGATCTCGTTCGCGAGGAACGGCTCAACCATCGCGTGCGGCTCACGACTGGCGTGCGCGAGATTGAATGCGCACAGATGCTGCGCGGCTTCTTCCGCGACCTGCGCGAGCGGCGCAAGGGGCTGCGCGCAGGGTAGAAAGTCCCGTACGATGATGCACGTTACAGACGCGCGGTGACCGTGCGTGTGCGCCCACGAGCAAGGACATGACATGACGAACACTCCGCACCAGGGACCGTCTCAGGGTTCCGGTCCAAGCGCCAACTCCGATCTTCCGCCTTCGGCACCGTCGGCCCCGCCGGCGCCGAACGCCCACCAGGGCTCTGGCCAAGCGCCCCAGTACCAGGCGCCCCAATTCCAGCAAGGCGGGCAGGGCCAGCAGCCTCAGTACACCCCGCAGGGTGCCCCGCAAGGCTTCCCGCAGAGCCAGCAGGCTTCGCAGAGTTTCCCGCCCAACGGGCAGTTCCAGCAGTCCCCGCAGAACCGGCAAGGTCAGTCCAGCCAGCAGGCTCCTCATCCCGGCAAACAGTTTGGCCAGGTCGCATCGTTCATCGGCAACCCGTTGCCGACGCTCGGCGCAGCTTTCGCCTCGTACGCGGCGGGGCTTATCGTTGCCGCGATCGTCGTGGGGCTTCCTCTCCTCGGCTCGATGGTGCTGGACACGCCGAGCATTATTCCTGACCCGAAGGGCGGCCCCGCAGGAATGGCCGTCGCCGGTGAGATAAAGCCGGACACGCCAGAGTTTCTCTATATCCTCGGCGCGCCCTTCCAGGTAGTTTCGATGGCATTCCTCGGCTCGTACACGAGCCACGTCACCGTGAAGGGGAACCTGGGTGGGGAGGAAGACGCGGCCTTCTCCCTGTATTCGAGTCTGGGGCTCGTGCCCTTCCTCGTTCTTGCGGCTGTACTCGGCGGCGCTTTCTTCGCGGGTCGATTCATCGCGAAGCGCAAGCCGAACGAAGGCGCAGTTGCGATCTGGGTCCAGGCGGCGGCCTCGAGCTTCCTCGTGGCCACCATTTCCACCCTCCTCACATGGGCGCTTGCCGTGCGCGCGAGCGAGAAGGCCGACAGCTACGGCGTGAAGTACGAGATGAACATGAGCGTGCACGCCGCGGGCATCCTTCCGTTCCTCGCAATTCTCGTGCTTCTCACCCTTGCGCTCGTCGCGGGTCGCTATAGCGTTCGCGCCCTCCCGAAGAAGTGGCCGCTCGTGAGCGAATGCCTCGATGCGGCAAAGCTCGCACTCCTCTACGCCGCGACAGCCGCCATCGTTGGCCTCGTGTGCGCCGTGGCCGTTGTGCTCATTGCCGCCATCAATGAGGGGCACTTCGGTGACAGCCTCAAGATGCTCGTGATGCTCGTCCTCACCCTCCCGGCAACGCTCTTGACGGTGCTCTTCACCTACTTCGGCCTCGCGACCTTCTCGCCAGTGAACTACGCCTTCGGTCTGGGTCCCTACGCTGGACTCCTGATTAGCCAGGATGGCGACATGGTTTCGGTGTTCACCCTCCCTCACTGGTGGATGATCGTCCCCGCGATCCCGTTCGTTTTCCTCCTGATGTTCGTGTTCGCTGGCGTGTGGGCGAAGTCCCGTCACCGCGTGCAGGGCAACACACTCGCGACCGTGACCTCGTGGGCCGCACTTCCCGCGATGTTCTTCGTGCTGAGCGTCATCGGCATCATTTTCGCGACCCTCAACTCGAGCTACGACGCGAGCGGCGCACGCGACGTGCTTGAATCCGCAGGCCTCGCGAACTTCGAGGGCGAAGCGCACGCGGGCGTGAGCCTCGCGACGCCGTTCATCGCCGCAATCGTGGGCATCCTGATCGAGGTCATTTCCCGCTTTATCGCCCCGTTCTACTCAGCGTTTGTGCCCGCCGTCGTGGGCGGTTTTGTGCACAAGCAGCACGGTGCGAACGAGGAGTATCCCGCAACCGAGGTACAGCAGAAAAAGGTTGACTTCGCTGCCCTCGCGACGAACGTGCAGAACCAGGCGCAGAACTTCGGGCAACAGGCCCAGCAGGGCCAGACCAGCACCCCGCAGCAGGGTTACCAGCAGGGCCAGTCGACTGCTCCGCAGCAAGGCTATTCGCAGCAGAATCCGGCTCCGCAGTACGGTCAGCAGCCGAGCGGGCAGGGTTACCAGCAGGGTCAGCCGAGTGCTCCGCATCAGGGTTATTCGCAGCAGAACCAGGCTCCGCAGTATGTCCAGCAGCCGAGTGCTCCGCAGGCGCCCGGGTTCACGCCCGAACAGGCCTACGGCTACGGGCAGCACGACCCGCAGGGTCAGCAGCAGCCGCCCCAGGGCCAGTAGGCGTCTGCGCGCCCCGGCCAAGGCCGGCACGTGTGAACTGTGTGTCCTTTCATGAACTGACATCTGCCTTCGTGCCGCGTTTCACGGATACTGGAGCGCGTGATCACACTTGACGGCCTTACGAAAGTCTTCCCCGGAACCGGCGGTGCCGAGGTTCGCGCCCTCGACGGCATCTCACTGAATGTCGCCGAAGGCGAGATCCACGGCATCGTCGGCCGCTCCGGCGCTGGTAAATCGACGCTGATTCGCTGCCTCACGGGGCTCGAAAAGCCCACGAGCGGGACCGTTCGGATCGGCGACACCGACATCGCCGCGCTCAACGGTCCTCAGCTGCGAACGGCCCGACGGAAGATCGGCATGGTCTTTCAGCACGCGAACCTGCTGGATTCGCGCACGGCCGCACGCAATATCGCGCACCCCCTCGAGATCGCCGGCTGGCCGCGCGCCGAGATTCGCGAACGCGTCGCGGAGCTCGTCACTCTCGTGGGACTCGAGGGCCGCGAAAACAACTACCCATCTCAGCTCTCCGGCGGGCAGATTCAGCGCGTCGGTATCGCACGCGGCCTCGCGGCACGACCCCAGGTGCTGCTGTGCGACGAACCCACGAGCGCACTCGATCCAGGAACGACCAGGCAGATTCTTGCGCTCATCAAGAACCTCAACCGCCGCCTCGGCATCACGGTCCTCCTCATCACCCACGAGATGAGCGCGGTACGCGAAATCTGCGACCACGTGACTCTCCTCGAGGACGGCGCGATCGTGCAGACTGGCACGCTCCTCGACGTCGCCTCCGACCCCTTCGGCCGACTCGCCAAAGAGCTCATTCCGCTCCCGCCGGCACCCACGGGTGTCGATGCGAAGATCGTCAACCTGGACTACGGAAAATCGCCGGTCGTCAACAACGTGAACGACATCGTGCGCTTCACCGAGGAGCACGACGCCCTCGCCGAGGTCGTCGCCGCGTCGATCGAAACCATCCAGGGGCAGCAGATCGGTCGCGTGCAGCTTGCGCTCCGCAATGCCGATAACAGTCCCATCAGTGCGCCGGGCTTCGCCAAGTTTGTGAAGGACTGCGCAGACAACAACATCGTCGCCGCGGAGGTGCAGCCGTGACCCAGTGGTTCCAGGAGTTTTTCTCCGACCCGATCTTTACCTCGACGAGCACGAATAACTCGCTGTGGATCAACACGGGTCTCACGATCTACATGGTCGCGTGGACCATGGCACTGAGCATCGTCATCGGCATTCCCCTGGGGATCGGCCTTTTTGAACTCTCGCGTGCCCACGGCCGCGTTGCCCGACTCGCCTATCAGGTGCTCGGCTTCATCGTGAACGTGCTGCGCAGCTTCCCCTTCGTCATCCTCATCATCGCCCTCCTGCCACTCGCGAAGGCGATCGTCGGGCGAGGAACGGGGCCAAACGCCGCCATCATCTCCCTCACGATCGCCGCCGTTCCCTTCCTCGCGCGACTCGTTGAAACCGCGCTCAGGGAAATCCCGGCCGGCAAGCTCGAGGCAGTCGAGATGATGGGAGCCAGCCGATTCCAGGTGATCCGGCATGTGCTGCTCGCTGAAGCGCTTCCCGGCATCATCGCCGGCATCACCACGACAACGATTGGCGTGGTCGGCTACACCGCGATGGCGGGCACCGTCGGCGCCGGTGGCCTCGGTGACCTGGCCTTCCGCAAGGGGTACTTGAGCTACAACGACACGGTCATGATCACGACCGTCGTCGTCCTCGTCATCCTCGTTGTGATCGTTCAAGTCGTGGGGGACTGGGCGTCCCGGGCGGTCGATCACCGAGCTAAGGGCTAGGCGCACGCGGGTTCACTGCGGGGCAGTCCGACGTCGGACCCGCCCAACCGATCCCGCCACGCACGTTGTTGTCACGAAACGTCACATTTCTCGCGCCAGGTACGTCGCCCGGGGCAGGCTAGTGCCACACGAGATCATCTAAGGAGACCATCATGACGAACCTCAACCGCCGCACCCTCCTCACCTCCGCCGCCGGACTCGCGGGCATTGGCTTGCTGAGCGCATGCGTGTCGAACTCCCCGGGCACCGGTGGGGAGAAGGGTGAATCGGGCCCCAACTCCGTGCTCAAGGTCGGAGCCTCCCCCGTTCCTCACGCCGAGATTCTTCAGTTTGTGAAGGACGAGCTCGCGAAAGACGCTGGGCTCGACATCGAGATCGTCGAATACACCGACTACATCCTGCCGAACAAGGACCTCGAGGCGGGCGACACCGACGCGAACTTCTACCAGACCCCGAACTTCCTCAAGAACGAGATTGAAGAAAACGGCTACAAGTTCACGGCCGGCAAGGGCGTGCACATCGAGCCTCTTGGCCTGTACTCGGAGAAGGCGAAGAGCGTCGAAGAGATCGCCGAGGGCGGCGAGATCGCGCTCAACAGCGATCCCGCGAACACCGCGCGTGGTCTGAGGCTTCTCGAATCGGCGGGGCTCATCTCGCTCGGTGACGCCCCCGAGGACGCTCTCGTCAAGCCCGAGGATGTCAAGGAGAACCCCAAGAACCTCAAGTTCACCGAGCTCGAGGGCGGTCAGATTCCCCGTTCGCTCGGTGACTTCGCCGCGGCCGTCATCAACGGAAACTTCGCGCTCGAGGCGGGGTTGAAGCCCAACAAGGATTCGCTTTTCCTGGAGCCAGGGGAAGACAGCCCCTACGCGAACCTCCTCGTATGGCGAAGCGAGGATGACGGTAACGAGCATCTCAAGAAGCTCGAAGAGCTCCTGCACTCGGCCGAGGTGAAGGCCTTCATCGAGAAGACCTACACCGACGGCTCCGTCATCCCCGCTTTCTAAGAGGGCGTTAGATCAGTTCGGTCGCCCCGAGCTGATCGAGTACGAAGGCGTATTCCTCGGCGCGCTGCTCCCACTTGGCGTAGCGCCCCGAGCGCCCGCCGTGGCCGGCGACCATCTCGCACTTGAAGAGGATCGGGCGCGCGGGAATCGCCTCTCCGCCCTCGTAGTTGCGGGTTTCCTCGCGAAGGCGCGCAACCCACTTCGCGGGCTCGACATAAAACACGCGGATGTCATTGAGGCTCGTCGTCGCGAGGATCGCCGGGTACTGCACGCCCTGGATGTTCTCGTACGGCGTGTACTCCTTCATGTACTGATACACCTCGGGATCCTCGAGCGGGTTGCCCCATTCTTCCCACTCGCCGACGGTGAGCGGGAGGCTCGGGTCGAGGATCGTCGTGAGCGCATCGACGAACGGCACGCCTGCGACGATCACGCGGAACGTTTCGGGGGAGAGGTTCGCGACCGCGCCCATGAGCAGGCCGCCCGCGCTTCCGCCATTTGCTGCGATGCGGTTCTTGTCGAACCAGCCTTCGCTCGCGAGGAACTGCGCCGATTCCACAAAGTCACTGAACGTGTTCTTCTTCGCGAGCTTCTTGCCGTTCTCGTACCACTCGCGGCCCATCTCGCCTCCGCCGCGAATGTGCGCGATCGCGACAACAACGCCGCGGTCCATGAGGCTCAGCCAATACACCGAAAGCATCGGATCCGTGGGGACTTCGTAGCTTCCGTAGCCGTAAAGGAAACCGGGGTTCGTGCCGTCGGGCTCAATATCGGCGCGTGCCATGAGCGAGATCGGGATCTTCGTGCCGTCGTGGGCCGTCGCCCACAGGCGCTTTTCTACGTACTTCGTGCGATCGAAGTTCGGTACAGGGGTTTCCTTGAGGATCTCCGGTTCGCCACCCGATGCGGGAATCTGCGCGACGGTCGTAGGCGTGAGCATCGAGTCGAGCGTGTAGCGGATCGTCTCCTCGTCCCAATTGCGATTGTGCGCGAGGTAGACGGCATCGAGTTCGCCGCCGTGCGAAATGTCAAAAGCGGAGGCAGTGTCCCAACCCGTGCTGCTCTCGGCACTTTGATCGCCGCTCACCTGATCGCGCTGCAGTACACGGACGGTCGGGAGACCCGCTGCGCGCATCGTGATCGCCACGTGGCTCTCGAAAGCGTCGGCCCCCTCGATGCGCTCGCCCTCTGCGGGGGCGAGGATCTCGCGCCAGGTTTCTTGCGCCTCGGCGCCGCTCGCGTCGAGCTCCTGGCGCGCAAGCGCGAAGCCCTTGTGGTCGCGGTTGTGAATGACGAGGTAGTGATCGTCCGCGTGCTCGACCGAGTACTCGACGCCTTCGACGCGACCCGCGACCGAGCGCGGTTCCTGAATCGGGCTTTCAAGGGAGGTCACGAGGGCCTCGCCGGTGACGCGTGAGGCCGTCTCGATGATGAGAGCCTTGCGGTTGCGGCTCGCGCCCGCGTAGGTGGTGAATTTCTCGTCGTCCTCGCGGAAAAGAAGGCGGTCTTCCGACGCTGGCTTGCCAATCTCGTGGACCCAGATTTCACACTGACGCCAGGCTTCATCATTCTTGGCGTAGACGATTTCCGAGCCGTCGAGGGAGAACGCGAGACCGTAGGCAACGTCCTTGACGGAATCGTCGATCACGTCGCCCGAAGCGAGGTCCACGATGCGAAGCGCATACACCTCGCCGCCAGAAGTATCCACGCTGTAGGCGAGGCGGTTCGATTCGTCGTTGAGGGTGATGCCGCCGAGCTGGAAAAACTCCGTGCCCTCCGAGAGTGCTTGTGCATCGAGATACACGTGCTCGCCGGGAAGCAGTTCGTCGTTTTCGGCATCGATGACGGGACGCTCGGGGCTATCCGCGAGGGCGATGCGGCTAAAGCGCGGGTAGTTGTCGCCCTCTCGCGTGCGCGAGATGTACCAGTAGTCCCCATCGCGAAACGGAACCGAGCTATCGGTCTCCTGCGTGTGGTTCTTGATCTCCGCGACGATCTGATCGCGGAGCGGGTGAAGCGGCTCGAGGATCTGATCAGCGTAGGCGTTTTCGGCGTTCAGATGGTCGAGGACCTCCTGGTTTTCCTTGTCGCGCAGCCAGTCAAAGTTATCGACGACCGTGTCGCCGTGATGCGTGCGCTCGATGGGCTTCTTCGCCGGTACCGGCGGCTTCATGAAAGTGTTGTCAGTCATAGGCACAACCTTATAGGGGCCTCAGCCGTCGGACCTGCGCGTTCCGAGCTGCGTACCGAGGGCCTTGCGCTCGTGCTCCTTCGGTGTCCGCTTCGCGAGTCGTTTCTCCCGCCTGTCACGTGACCTGCCTCCCACCAGGTAGCCTCAACTTTGACGCCAGGCGACGAATCGGTAAAGTGTTTCGCGGTAGCGTGTCCGAGCGGCCGAAGGTGCAACACTCGAAATGTTGTGTACGGCAACCCCGTACCGCGGGTTCAAATCCCGCCGCTACCGCCACGAAAACGAGCCGTAGCCTCAAGCTTTGGGGTTGCGGCTCGTTTGTTCTTCCGGCCCGGAGTGCGAGCGGCGGCTCGTGCGCGACAACGAGGTGGCGAGAAATGGCCAGAACCGATCGTCACGGTTTGACCGTGAGGGATCGACTCGCCCTCGATGCGGCCAAGCTCTACTATTCGGGACTTTCGCAAGCCGAAGTCGCCGAGCGTCTTTTCGTTAATCGCGCGACCGTGTCGAAGCTTCTCTCGACTGCCCGACGCAAGGGGCTCGTTCGTACGGTGATTCGAGATCCAAGGGAAATGGACACGGAACTGTACGGAGCGCTCAACGCCGCCTACGATCTCTCGAGCCTGCGCCTCGTGGTGCCGGTGGGCCGCGGTCCCATGGATAAACGCCATGCACTCGGTGACGCGGGTGCCGAACTCCTCGAAGGGCTCGTGCAGGTCTCCGACACTCTCGGGATGTGGTGGTCGCAGACGACGTGCGAAGTTGCGCGCGGGTTCCGGCGCACGGCAACCCGGGGCGTGAGAATCGTGGGGCTCAACGGCAGCGACGATTCGGCGCACGACCTCGCGGCGTGGGAATCCGCCCGCGAGCACATTGAACGGGAGCTCGGGTGGGAGACCGTGGCCGCGCGCACCCCGCACATTTACTCGAGCCTCAGTGACAAGCTCGAGAGTGAGCGCACCCCCGAGGCGAGGGCGGTGCGCGCCGCCCAGAACGCGTGCCGCATCACCGTGTTTAGCACCAGCAGCGCGCACGCACTCATGGCGCGCCAGCCGGACACGCTGAGTGAAGACGAACGTGCGCGGATCGAGTGTACGTCCGTTGGGCACATATGCGGCCACTTCATCGATGCCGATGCGCGGATATGCGAGCCGATCGTCAATCAGCGAACCTCGGGTCTCCCGCTAGCAACGCTCCGCAACGTCGAGCAGAAAGTCCTCGTGGCCTGTGGGCCTGACAAGGTTGCCGCCATGGATGCGATCCTCGCCAACAGGTACGCGAACCACCTCGTGACCGACGTCGACACGGCACACGATCTTGTGCGCATGAGCGAGGACCGTCAGCGAACCCGCGCAGATTCGCCAATCGCCGAGCCTTAATGGCACAAATGTGCCAATTCAGCCTCCCGAACGGTGCGCGCGCGTCCCTAACCTAGTGCTCTCTTCACACAAAGGAGTGAGCATGACTACACCGAACCAGATTGTGGACCACACTCTCCTGGCCCCCACGGCAACGCCTGACGAAATCGAGGCTCTCTGCCGCGATGCGCGCGATAACCGCTTCTACTCGGTATGCGTGAGCCCCACCTACGTTGCACAAGCAGCGAGCCTGGTCGAGGGGAGT
Source organism: Dermabacter sp. HMSC06F07 (assembly GCF_001807345.1). NCBI lineage: Bacteria > Bacillati > Actinomycetota > Actinomycetes > Micrococcales > Dermabacteraceae > Dermabacter > Dermabacter sp. HMSC06F07. Next base: position 4,056 of record NZ_KV788574.1, on the reverse strand, counting down.
GACGTGCACGTGTGCACAGTCGTTGGCTTCCCCTCGGGCGCTCACACGAGCGCCGTGAAGGCCTACGAAACTCGCACCGCAGTCGACGACGGGGCTGACGAGATCGACATGGTCATGAACCTCGCATCCGCAAAAGCCCACGACTGGGCCGCGGTCGAGAACGACATTCGCGCAGTCGTCGAGGCGGCTCAGGGGCGAATCGTCAAAGTCATCCTTGAAACATGCGTCCTCGAGGACGACGAGATCGTCGCGGCGTGCACCGCCGCGCGCGCTGCCGGCGCCGACTTCGTCAAGACCTCAACGGGATTCGCGGGCGGGGGAGCAACCACCCACGCGGTTCAACTCATGCGCGAGACCGTCGGACCCGACATGGGCGTCAAGGCCTCAGGCGGCATTCGCACAGCGGCAGACCTCGACGCGATGGTCGCCGCGGGCGCAACACGCATCGGATCCTCCGCAGGCGCCGCTCTCCTGACCGCGCAGGGCAACTAACACACCACAATTGACGAAAGAGGAGGTCACCGATGACTTCACCACAGACGACGAACGTCGACCAGGGGATTCCTAACACGAGCTGGGGGCTCATCAAAGATCCGACCCGACAGCTGCGCGACGGGTATCTGACGAAAACCCCAATCTTCCAATTCATTCTGCTGTCGATCTGCTTCCCTATGTGGGGCGCCGCGGCGAGCATGAACGACATCCTGATTACGCAATTCAAAGCCGTCTTCGACCTTTCGGACGTTGCCTCGGCATTCGTGCAGTCGGCGTTCTACGGCGGCTACTTCGTCATCGCGATTCCCGCTTCTCGCGTCATTCGACGCACCTCGTACAAGACCGGCCTCCTCATCGGCCTCACGGTGTACATCGCGGGTTGCATGCTCTTCTTCCCCGCGTCGACGATGGCGACATACACCGTGTTCCTTGCCTCGCTGTTCGCGATCGCCATCGGCCTTTCCTTCCTGGAGACGTCCGCCAACACCTATTCCTCGCTCATCGGCGATAGAAAACACGCGACGCTTCGCCTGAACATCTCCCAGACCTTCACCGCGCTGGGGTTCCTGTCGGGCGCCGTCATGGGCAAGTTCCTCGTCTTTGAAGACGGAGATGCTCTCCACAACCGCATCGCCGCCGCAGGCTCCGAAGCCGCGCGTATGGAGATCACCGAAGCCGCACTCGGTCGAACCCTCGGCCCCTACAAGATCATCCTCGCGATCCTCGTCGTCCTCGTCGTGCTTATTGCGATCACGCAGTACCCGCACTGCAAACCGCTCAATAGCGACGCGAAAGAGGCCGAAGCTTCCATCGGCGAAACACTCGCCTACCTGGTGAAGAACAAGATGTTCATCGGCGGCATCATCACCCAGTTCTTCTACGTTGGCATGCAGACCGCTCTGTGGTCGTTTACGATTCGACTCGCGCTCAATCTCGACCACTCGCTCAATGAGAAGACCGCCGCGAACTATTTGATCGCCACGTTTATCGCCTTCTTCATCGGCAAGATCATCGCCAACGTTCTCATGACCAAGATTAACGAGGACGTCGTGCTGCTCATCTACTCGGGCCTCGGCATGATCACGATCCTCTACATCGTTCTCGCGCCGAACTTCACGAGCGTCTACGCGGCGATCGTCGCCTCCGCACTCCTCGGTCCGGGCTGGGCAACGATCTACGCACGTAACCTCGACACGATCAAAGACAAGCGCTTCACCGAAACGGGCGGCGCCATCATCGTCATGTCGATCATCGGCGGCGCGGTCATTCCCGTCGTCCAGGGCTTCATTTCCGATTCGACGGGCTCGATGCGCTTCAGCTTCATCGTGAACTTCGTGTGCTTCCTCGCGATCTTCATCTACTTTGTTGCGCAGTACAGGTCTTCCCACAAGGAATCGCTCACGACGGAGGCAACGAAATGACCCTGACAATCCCGCTCAGCGAGGCGCAGTTTCCGCAGAGTCCGCACACCCTCTGCGCGAACGAGTCGTTCACCGTAGAAGCATTCCGCTACCCGAACGGCATCGCCTCCATCACCCTTCGAAACTCGCGAGGCTCGCTGGAGATCCTGCCGTTCATGGGCCAGATCATCTGGGGAGCCGAGTTCGACGGCATCGACCTCACGATGACCAACATGTTCGAGCAGCCCATGCCGGCACGCGAGATCGTGGACACCTACGGGTGCTTCGCTTTCCACTCCGGCCTGCTCGCTAACGGGTGCCCGAGCCCCGAGGACGACCATCCGCTGCACGGAGAATTCCCGTGCCTGCCGATGGCGAGCGCCCGCCTGGACATTGACGACGACGCTCTCTCGCTCGTCTCCGTCGGCGAATACGTCAAAGGTTTTGGGCATCACTACCGGGCGGAGCCTCGCGTGACACTGCGAAAGGACAGCGCGATCTTCGACATCGGCATGGCTGTCACGAACCTGTCTGCGTACCAACCGATGCCTCTCCAGTACATGTGCCACATGAACTACGCCTTCGTGCCGGAGGGGCAGATGTCGCAAAACCTCCCCGAGGGCGCCTTCAAGCTGAGGTCCACGGTTCCCGCACACGTGACACCGACCCCGGCATGGGAGGCCATTAACGCCAGCATCACGCGAGGGGACGTCGACGCAGACTCCTTGCACGGCGCCGAAGCCTTCGATCCAGAGATCGTGTACTTCGCTGACGACCTCGCGCAATACGGCGAACGTGTGTACTGCGAACTGGCATTGCCCTCCGGGCCTCGGTTCGCGACGGAATTTTCGAGCGAGGAGTTTTCCACGGCCACGCGGTGGATCCTCCATAATCCTGATCAGAAGGTCGCCGCCTTCGTGCTCCCCGGCACGTCTCGCCCGGAAGGCTTCAAGGCGGCACAGGCCCAGGGGACGCTCATCCAACTGGAAGCCGGACAAACGCGCGAATTCTGCGTGAGGACCGGGCTACTTGCCGAGAACGAAACACTTGACGAAGGAGAACTGTCGTGAGCATCGCTGTCGTGGGGTCGAACATGGTTGACCTCATCTCGTACATCGACCGCATGCCTGCCGAGGGCGAAACCGTCGAAGCCCCGAACTTCACAATGGGGTGCGGCGGTAAAGGTGCCAATCAAGCCGTTGCGTGCTCGCGGCTCGGCTCGAACGTCACCATGGTGACGAGGGTCGGCAACGACATCTTTGCCGAGAACACGATCCGGAATTTCCAGGACAACGGCATCGACACCACCCACGTGCTCACGACCGAGGCGACGAGTGGCGTGGCCCCAATCTTCGTTGATCCTGATTCGAAAAACTCGATCATCATCGTCAAAGGGGCGAACGCGCACCTGACCCCGCAAGACGTGGAGAATGCACGCGAGGAAATTGCGAAGTGCAGCCTCATCATGCTTCAGCTCGAGATCGAGCTGGAGACCGTGTACTCCACGATCGAGCTCGGTAACGAACTCGGAATCCCCGTTCTCGTCAACCCCGCACCGGCATCCCCCGAGCTGCGCCTCGACAAGATCCGTGGGGCCGAGTTCGTCGTGCCGAACGAAACGGAGCTTTCGCTCCTGTCAGGTATGCCCGTCGACGACATGGACGATGTGCTGAAGGCTGCTCAGGTGCTCCTCAACGTCGGTATTCGCAACGTGATCGTGACCCTCGGCCGAAAGGGTGCCGTGTGGGTGCACGAGGGCGGCTCGACCTACGTTGACGGGCGTGCGGTTGGTGCAGTCGACACCACGGGTGCGGGTGATGCATTCATCGGGTGCTTCTCCCACTACTGGGTTGAAACCGGAGACATCGAATATGCCATGCGCATGGCGCGCCTGTATGCCTCCGACTCCGTGACGCGGCACGGCACTCAGACGTCCTACGCCACGGGGGAGGACTTCCGTGGCCGCCTGGCAAGTGACATCGCCGAGGTGAACCTTCCGGGCGCGGCCAACGAGAAGAAGGCGTAGCGACGAAGAACCCCTTCGTAAACCCGCGGGGACTACGGGCGGCCGGCTCGTAGTCCCCGTCTTTTATGTGACCTAAGGCCCTAAAACCGAGTCAAATGAGCGGCTTTTTGGGTTGTTTTATGGTGTGGGCCACGA
>NZ_KV788573.1:0-720 GCF_001807345.1 Dermabacter sp. HMSC06F07 | reverse complement strand
TGGGGTTACCCGCAAATCGTGGACACGTAGTGGAGCTACCTAGTGGTTAGGCAGCTATTTCTTTTCTGCTAGTGATTAGACCAATTTGGTTCTCAAAGTCGACGGGGCTGACCATACCGAGTGCGGAATGTCGGCGTCGACGGTTGTAGACGACTTCAATCCAGTAGGCAACGGCCTTGCGTGCAGCATCACGGGTCGTCCAGCGCTTACGGTCGTAGAACTCGGTTTTAAGCGTCGACCAGAACGACTCAGCCATCGCGTTATCGAAGCACACACCAGTACGCCCCACGGACTGAGCAATGCTCAGGCTGCGGCAAACCTCCCAGAGCTGCTCGCTAGTGAATTGAGCTCCGCGGTCAGCGTGAAACACCAGCCCATCAGGAACGTCACCACGCAACGTGTGCGCCATCCGCAGGGCTCGCTCGACCAGGGAAGTATCTTGAACGCTATCCATAGCCCAGCCCAGCACCCGGCGGGAATGGCCATCGCGGACCGCGCACAAGTACAACCAGCCTTCACCGGTGCGCAAGTAGGTAATATCTGACATCCACACCCGGTTGAGCTCACCAGTATCAAACATGCGCTTGACCAGGTCAGGAAGCGTGGACTTACGCTTAGCTTGAATCGTTGTCACCGGGACAAAGGCCCGCGGTGAAATCCCCTCAATCCCCATCATGCACATCCGTTTAGCCACAGTCTTACGGTTAAGCGCAATGTGGT
>NZ_KV788572.1:0-16355 GCF_001807345.1 Dermabacter sp. HMSC06F07 | reverse complement strand
GGTTGGGGGTTCGAATCCCTCCGGGCGCGCTTCAACCCCCTCACCATCAGGTGAGGGGGTATTTTTATGCCCAGTTCTCAACCAGTCGCGATCAACACCGCATGCGAATGCCCAAAGGGTGAGCACGGAGCGCGAAGGAACGCTTCGCCCGCGCTCTGATGCCGATATCGTCGCCCGGCTAATCTGTGCACGCTCTGATAGTTCAGTCTGCTCTAGACCCGCGAACTCCCTTGCAATTCTTAGGCGTTGCGCGAGCGTGATCTCTGGAACGGCCCCGGCCGTGGGTTGAATGCTCATGAGTCTAACACTAGACACCGCGCTTTCACTTCACAAGAGACTTAGGGGCACTTCACCCTAATGGCTTGACATATGTCTATGCATAGGCTACAGATAGACATATGTCTACTGACCGACTTATTACTACACGTGAGGCCGCTGAGCGGTTGCACGTAACGCCGCGCACGATCGCGCGACAAGTCCAAGGCGGAAAACTGACCCCCGCCTCAGTCTTTCCACTAGGCCGGGGCGCGTTCATGTTCGACGCTGAGGAAATTGACAAGATCGCCGCTTCGAAGAGCGAGGTGGGGCGATGATCTCCGCGCTCGCTATCACGGCGTTCACCGTCGCAGTTATCGCCACGCAGGTTCTCGCGATCGCTTACGTGCTCACGGCTGAACCACCGAGTGATGCCGAGCTCGATGCTCTCGAGGCAGGTGGGCTCAAGTGACGCAGGTCAAAAACATTTTCCCGATAGTGAACTACATTCGGGAACTGCAAAGCGCGACCGCTGCAGGGATGCTGCACGGCGATACGAGCTCGCTCACGCCTGAGTGCCGCGGGTACCTTCGCGCCCTCGACAAGCTCGAGGCATATTGCCTCGGCCTAATCGAGGGATACGAAAAGAGCGAAGAGAGCGAGACCCCGCCGTGGTGAATCGCGACCTACTCGAGAAACGCGCCGAGCTCACCACGATCGCGAAGCGCCTCGGCGCTAATCGCCGCGAGCTCAGGCGAATCTACACCGATATCAGTTCGACTAAGCGGCCGCTATTCACCGCGCTCACCATCGATGAGCGCACCGCGATCGCGAGTGAGTTGCTCATCGTCGATAAGCACCTCGGTTATATCTTCCAGGACCTTCGCGGATTGCTCGCTGAGCTCCCTGAGCGCTTCCCGCCCTAGCCCACCGGCCTACCGATAACTGAATACACCACCGCGTGCGAGGCGCGGCGATTACTCAGGGCGAAACACTGAGGCGTGCATCGGCCCGACTGCACAAGGGGCTAGGGGGGAAGGCGCCCCTAATTAGGACAGCCTGTGCCGAGCGATCGAGCTCCCCCGAGTACTAAAAGGCCGGGCCGCCGGGGGTTCACGTGCAGAGCGTGAGGGGAATAATCCCGCATCGATCGCATATACCGCCCCGAGCGCATGCGAGTAATACCCGTAGCGCCTCGACGTTCGACCGATCGACCGATCGACCGACCGAAGAGAGCCCCCTCGAATGGGGGGCCTCTCTATCCTCCCTCAGCTCCCTCTCTCCCTCCCAAAGAGTTTGAACGCTTCGCCTAGCTCAAGCCCGCTGGAACTACTCACCATTGCTCAACGAAAGAAACGAAACGATGGCAACTCAACCACTGTACGGGGCCGCTGATCCGTGTCCTAGCTGCAGGCATAACCGCTCCGAGGGTAAGTGTCGTAACCGCTCGTGTTCTCGCTTCATCGATCCCGCTCGGACCGGGGTGCAGTACTGCAGCGAGTGCGGTTCGATCTTGAACGAGTTTGGTGCTTGCAGGGCAGCCGATTGTCCGAGGCACCCGCGGATGAGTCCCGCGACGGCCGCAATGTGGCGCGAACATCGCGCGATGATCCGAAAGAAACTAGAAGAGAGCAAGACACGATGACACAGCGAGAGAGCTCAATCGACCGAGCTACCGAGGAGACTCGCGCCGAGCTGAACGCTCACGCTAGGAAGGTTCGCGAGCTCGCGAGCGTCATCTACGTTGCAGCAGCCGTGATCCGTGATGACTCGAGCCGCCTACCTATCCACCGCGACACTTATCGCCTAATTTTCGAGGCCTTCGATCTCGTGACGATCGCGGGCAACCAGCTCGACCCGGATCGCAGCGAGGGGCAACGATGAGCGCCTACCGTTCGAGCGAGCGGCATCGCCCGCTACTCTCACCCTCCGAGGCCGCTGAGCAGCTTACCGAGTGGGGCCTCGATGTCTCGACGCGCACGCTGCAGGAATGGCGCTCGACCGGCCGCGGCCCGGCCTATCTCAAGATCGGTAATCAAATCAGGTACCACCGGGGAAAGCTCTCGACGTGGATCGAAGCGCACGAGGTGAAACCGGGAAGGAAGCGAGGCAGCCGCAATGGATGACTACATGACGCTGAGCGGGCCACAGCGCCGGGCGCTACTGGATCAGTCGCTCGCGATTCACGGGTATGTGTGTTGTATCTGTGGCCTCGCGATCGCGCGCGGTGATGAATCGCTGCAGCACCTCACCCCGCGATCGAAGGGAGGAGTGACCACGCTCGAGAACACTAGGCCCGCGCACAAGCGCTGCAACTACTCCCTACAGGATCGAATCTCCGAGGGCATCGCAGCAGAAGTGCACAGCGGCCTTAGCTACTTCACGCGACCCGATACACCAACAGATAAAGGGGTACCCCCTCGCGAAACTCGACCACTCACCCCCCTTACGAAAACAGGGGTACCCCGTCGTGTCGTGCTCATTACCGGGCCCCCCGGGGCTGGAAAGAGTACCCGTGCCCGTGAGCTCGAGCGCGAGGACGGCCTCAAAGTGTATGACGCAGACGATGCGGAATGGAATGGGCATCACGGGCGAGAGTTCAAGGCAGCTCTAAGACATATCGGCCGAGACAAGACAGCGCGGGCCGCGGTCATAGTCTCAGGCGCTACCCGCAACGCCCGCGAGCAGGCAGCGCGAACGATCGACGCAACAGAAATCGAAACACTAATCGCACCAAAAGAAACACTAAAGCAAAGAATAAAAGAACGAAAACAAACTAACCAAACAATAAAGACACAATTAGCAGCGCTAGAAGATTGGTTCAAAAGACATGAGGAATAGCAAGAGCGTTGAACATCTCGCGCTCTCGCTGGCGCTTTTTCTGACCACGGGCCCCCGGTCCACCCCGCGCCCCAACGGAAAAATCCCCCCGGACCGCCTAGAAAAAACACTAAATAACGCACTTTCCACAAAACACGGCAAGGTTATAAACAAAGGGGCAAGGAATGAACACTAAGCACACTAGCGCACTTTTCGATACCCCCGCCCCGGCGGCCTCGAGCGGCCCCGGCCCGGTTGAGATCGCGGTCCAAAAAGAGATCGAGCGTAAGATCGCAGACGGGATCCTCGACGGTGCCCTCTATGCTGGCCAGATCGCTCAGTTGCTCGCAGCAGCTCGCGAGCTCGACGAGTCCCGCGGCGTAGGCCGCCCTAGCGGCCGCGCACAATTCCACGACGTGGTGCACCGTATGCTTATGGACTTGCCTCAGCCCGAAAAGGCCGCCCCGTCGAGTGAGCTCGACCGGGTACTCGCCGCGATCATGGAAACGGAAGAATGACCGCGCCCGCCCTCGCGCGTGCACGGTTCACGCACGCGCCCGCCCCTACGTTCGCGCCCGAACGCGACCTCTCATATAAGAGTGAGGGGGCTGAAATTGCTCGAGTAGCGAGATTGCTCGGGCTCGAGCTCATGCCCTGGCAACGCTTAGTAGCGGACATCGGGACAGAGTACCGGCTCGACCAGGACGGCGACCGAGTATACAAATACAAAACAGTGTTCGTGTCTGTTCCTAGGCAGTCTGGCAAATCAACGCTAATGCAACCGGTTCGGCTGCATAGGATCCTGACCCGCCCCGGCATCGACGCTTTCAGCACCGCGCAAACTGGCAAGGCCGCGCGTGAACGCATCATGAAAATGATCGAGCGCGTTGAAACTTCACCCCTTGCGCCTCTATGTAAGTCGCTTCGATCGAACGGGGCAGAGGGGCTGCAAGTGTATGCGAACCGATCGCGCCTCACCCGGTTCAGCCCAGTAAACGGGGCACTGCACGGCGAGACCCCTCACTTTGTGGACTTCGATGAGGTATGGAAATACAGCGAGCAACTCGGCGATGCCCTACTCGGCGGGGCCTCGCCGGGCATGATTACCCTAGGCAACCGGGCGCAAATCTGGATGATCTCAACCAAAGGGACGGCGCTATCAACGTTCATGAACCGCTACGTGGAGGCAGGCGAGAAAGGTGATGACCCGTCACTCGCTTATTTTGCATGGCAGTTGCCCGAAGGCCTCGACCCGGATGACCGCGAATCATGGTGGCAGTTTCACCCGGCGCTAGGCAACACCATTAGCGAGGATGACCTCGCGACGGAAATGTACGCCGCGGGCGTGAGCGAGTCCGAGCGGATCCGCGCATACATGAACCTAATAACCGTGGTCACTGACTCGATAATCCCGCTCGAGGTATGGGAGGATCTCGCCCGCGACCCCGAAACCATCCCCGAGCTATCCGAGTGTGGCATCGGCATCGAGGTAGCACCCGGCAACGCATGCGCGGCCGTAGTCGCGGCATGGATCGACACAGACGGCTCGCCCGTCGTTCGCGTCCTACATCAAGCACCGGGCACGGCATGGCTCGAGCCGTATCTCATGCACCTACGCGACTATTACGGCGTGAACGAGATCGCCGCTGATGACGGCGGGCCCGTTCGCCGCATCACGGACGATATTCACCCGCTCACGAGCGATACCGATCGCGAGCCCGCGCTCACCGTGCAACGCCTCTCGATGCAAGAGCGCTCAACCGCTGATCTGGATCTACTGGCAGCCGCTCGCGATGAGCGCCGCCTCAAGCACGACGGCTCGAAAGTGCTGCAGGCTGCAATCGCATCGGCTCAGCTACGCACCCGAAACGGCATCGAGCTCATTGACCGCGACAAATCCCTCGGCCCCGTGCCCGCGCTTATCGCCGCCTCGGCCGCGCTCTGGCACGCTACCCACAAACACACCGACACGCACCGCATACAACTGTTCTAACCTGTAGCGCACTGTATTCCCGCGCCGCGGCCGCTAGGCCCTCCCCCGGGCCGCGCGTGAGCCTAGGGGCATGAATTGGCTAACGCGGATGCTCGATAACCTCACCGGCGGGATTCAACGCCGCCATGAGGCGAACATCGCGGCGGGCATCATTCCCCCCGCCCGCGATTCCCTCCCCGTGTCGATCTCCGAGGCCGCGACAATCCCCGCAGTTTTCCGCGCGTTGCAGATCATTCAAGCAGCCGTCGAACAGCTCTCGATCGATGTTGAGCGCGGCGGCGTTACCCTCACCGGCGCGGACGTGCCCGCGCTCGTGCGCCGCCCGTGCCTGGACATGCCTCGCTCGCAGTTTCTCGGGTATGTAGCGACCTCGCTCGCAGCAACAGGTAACGCTTTCATCATGCGCGAAGGTGGACCGACCGCGACCGAGACGACACAACTTACCCCGCTCAATCCTCACGCGGTCACAGTGTGGCACGACAAGCACGGGGTACCACTTTTCGACTATGACGGGCGCACCTACACTAGCGACCGCATCAAGCACCTCAAGTTTCTCGCGCTTCCCGGGATGTTTCGCGGCATCGGCCCGATACAGGCCGCGCAAAACACTATGCGCAGCGCCCGCGACATGAACGCCTACTCGGCGCAGTGGTGGGAAACCGGGCAGCCCTCTGGAGTGCTCTCGAGCGATGACCGCCTCACCCCGGATGACGCGAGGCAATATCGCAATCTCTGGAACCAGCTCGACGAGGACGGCAAACCGCTCGCACAGACGGATAACCCGTCACGAATCCGTGTTCTCGGCAAAGGGCTGCACTATGAGCCGATCCTCATTAGCCCTAAAGACGCGATGTGGATCGAAGCTCAGCAGTTCGACACGCTCGACATTGCCCGCATTTTCGGCGTCCCCTCGAGCCTGATGCTCACCGCGATCGACGGCAATTCGATGACCTACTCGAACGTCGAACAAGAGTGGCTCGGCTTCATTCGCTTTACCCTCTCGAGCTACACGCGAAAAATCGAGGAGGCCCTCACCGAGCTCGCACCGCGCGGCCAAACTGTGCGCTTCAACTTCGAGGCACTACTAAGAGCCGATACCACCTCACGATACGCCGCGCACGAGACCGCGATCCGCGCGGGCTTTATGACGATCGACGAAGTTCGCGCGATCGAGAATCTTCCCCCGCTCGGCATCACGAAACCTATCGAGGAGCTCACAGCATGACCACTACCATCACGCCCGAAACGATCACGAGCGACCGCGCCCTCGACGTGCTGATCCGCGCCCGGGACGAAGGCCGCGAGTTCACCGGCATCGGCGTACCCTACGGCGAAACGATCGAACTGTGGGGGCAGCGTGAGCGGTTCGAGCCGGGATCTATCGACCTCAACCGCGATGACGTTCCGACGCTCGTGCTATGGCGGCACGATGAACCAATCGGGACGATCACGAGCGGCACGGACACGCCCGAGGGCTACGAGATCACGGGCCGCCTATCGGACACGCCGCGAGGCCGCGAGGCCGCGACCCTACTCAAGGACGGCGTGATTACCCGCATGAGTATCGGATTCAGGCCCGAAGAGTACCGGATCGAGCACGAGGGGGAATCGACGGACCCCGAGACCATCGTCCACACAAAAGTGAGGGCGCTCGAGTTCTCCCTCGTACCGTTCCCCGCCTATTCCAACGCAAAGATTACGACCGTACGACACAGCAACCCCCACACTGAAAAAGGAGCAACCATGAACAACGCCCCCGCGCTCACTCGCGCCGATCTCACCCCCCTCGAGGAGCATCTGCAGGATCTCGAGCGATCTGTTAAGGGCCTCGAGCTCAACACGAGCGCCGCCCCCTCCGAGCCTCGATGGAGGTCAATGGGCGCATACCTCAAGGCCGTTGCAGCGGGCGAGGAGGATGCTCTCGAGTTCCATCGCGCGTTTACCGGTCAAACGTCGAGCGGTGCTATCAAGAATGAGACTTACCTCGGTGAGTTTATTCAGTGGGTGCAGGAGCGCCGCGACCTCGTGAACCTTTTCGACCGTGGCGCGCTCCCCGCGACCGGCATGAGTGTTGATTATGCACAGCTCACCGACAACACCCTTAAGGCCGGTAAGCAAAGCGCCGAGGGCGCGAACCTCCCCGGCCCCGGCAAAGTGGCACTCACCACGAAGAGCGCACCGATCGAAACGTTCGGTGGATGGACTGAGCTCTCTCGACAGGTGATCGAGCGCTCTAACCTCCCATACCTCGATACCGTTCTAAAGGCCCTCGGCCTCGCCTACGCGAAGGCAACTAATGACGCGCTTCGCGAGAAGATCCTCAAGGTTATCGCGGATCGAGCTAGCTCGGCCCTCACCCTCGCCGATACGAAGGTATACGGCTGGCGCGATGCGATTATCGACGCGAGCGAGCACTACACGGAAAACGGGTTCAACCTCGAAGGGTTGCTCGTGTCCAAGGACGTTTTCAAGGAGCTGCAGCGACTCGAGTACGCGAGCGTACCCGCGATGAAAGTCAATAGCGCGGACGAGTTCACCGGCACGCTGAACCTGCCAAAGGCAGACGGCGACCTCGCGACAGTCCCCGTTCATTGCCTATTCGGTGAGGTACCCGAAAAAACTGCAACGTTCTACGACTCGGCGGCGATCAAGACTCTCGAGAATAGCAATTCTCCGACGCAGCTGCAGGACGACAACATCGTGAACCTTTCCAAGCAGTTCAGCCTCTACGGGTACATGGCGGTTATTGATCCGTTCCCGCAGGCTATTTTGCCGATCAAGCTCGGCGCGGCGGCGGCGTAATGCTCACCGCTGAGGCCCTCGCGCCGCTACTGATCGCCTACACGCGCGCGGATTCACGGGACCACAGTTTCGTGAGCTCGTGCGCGGTGCAGGCGCTGCAGCTCGTGCGCGACAGGATCGCGGGCCGCGAGGTGCCCGAGGCGATCGAGCAGGCCGCGGCCCTCGAGGTGGGGGCTAATCTCTACGGCCGTCGAATGAGCGCGATCGGTACCCCCTCGTATGGGGACCCCGAGCTACTCGGCAACCCGGCGCGGCCAGCCCTCGACCCGCTCACGCCCGCTTATGCGATCCTTCGACCTTACCTAGGCCCGGGAATCGCATGAGCACGCTAACCGAACAGTTATCGACGATCCTCGAAGAGCTCGAGGCCGCGATCCGCGACCAAGGCCTCGACGTGACCGCGACCGCTGACCCGCACGCAGCGGCCGCGGCCCTCGCGGCCGGGGCCCACGCGATCCTCGTGACCGCGGGCCCGTCAATCGAGTTCACCACGATCACACAGCGCGAATACACGTGGACCGCGTGGGCACTAACTGGCAGCGGCCGCGACCCCGTGCCCGCCCTCGAGGCCCTCGAGGAATTGCTCGAGATCGCTGACCAAGCTCTCTGGATCACGACTGCACGCCCCTACACGCTCGAGCTCGCGGCCGGGACCTTCCCCGGCTACGAAATCGAGTTCACGACACACGAATAACACCCCATAGGAAGGGAAATATCATGCCCGCTCTCGCTACCCGCAAACTTGGTCCTGGCTCGCTCAAGCTCGGCGAAACAGGCTCACCCCGCGAAATGGCCTCGGAGGTCACTAAATGCACGATTGAACCCTCGTGGAAAGATGAGGACCCTACGCCCGTTCTCGACGGTTCCGAATTCTACGACGAAGGACGCTTCGAGGGCACGCTCTCGGGTGAGTTCATGCAGGAATACTCCATGAAGTCGCTCGTTGCTTGGACGTGGGAAAACACTGGCAAGGAATTGCCGTTCACGTTCCGGCCCCGAAACGATAACGACATGACGATTACCGGCAAGGTTATTGTGCGAGCCGTGTCCGTTGGTGGCGATGTAAAGACGGCTAATACCGCTAGTTTCGAGTGGAAGATCTCGGGGGGTATGCCTCAAATGAAGGCCGCGAGCGGCGGCAGCAGCGGCGGCAGCAATGTCTAAGCCGCGGCCCCTGATCGAGGTTGAGGGAGCGAAACGGCTACGGCGCACACTTCGCGAGGCAGGTGACGATCTCGAGGACCTCAAGGCCGCTCACGCTGCAGCCGCGAAGATCGCGGCCGAGGCCGCGGCCGCTCTCGCGCCTCGCCGCTCGGGGGCCCTCGCCGCGTCGGTTCGTTCAAGTGGACAAAAAACCGCGGGCGTTATCCGCGCGGGTAAGAAACGGATCCCCTACGCGGGGGTAATCCATTGGGGCTGGCCTCGCCGCGGGATCCCCGCCCGGCCCTTCCTCACCGAGGGCGCTCAGCGCACTGAGTCGCTCTGGATTCCAATTTACGAGAAAGCAATCGAGCACGCGCTCGACCAGATCAAAGGAAAGTAATCATGGCAGATATTCGCCGCACACTTATCAGTGTCGAACTGCAGGACGGTACGCGATACCTCGATCGGCGCGTACTTTTCGCCGATAAAATCCGGCTCGAAAAAGCAGCCCGTAACAACGACTGGAACATTACGCGCGACGAGTTCACCGTCCAAGCTTTTCTAGCGTGGGCTGCACTGAATCGCGAGGGCGAAATCTCCGACACCTATGAGGCTTTCCTCGAGCGGGTTGCCGATATTAGTTTCACCGCTGACGCGAACGAAACGAGCGAGGGCCTCGCGGGGGAATAAACGCCGGGAATACCCGGCTATTAGTGCAGCTCGCGATCGCGACGGGGATACCGTGCGAGCAGTGGCTAAACGGCGATCCTATTCACCTCGAGTTCGCACTACTCGAGCTAAGTGAATTGAACGACAAAAACTAGAAAGGCATTAGGGCATGGCAGGGAAAACAGCGATTCTATCCGTGCGCATCCTCGGTGATGCTAAGGGCGCGCGCTCTGCCATGTCCGAGGCTGAGGGAGGCGCGAGCAAACTTTCCGGCGTTCTCGGCGGTATGGGTAAGGTTATCGGCGGCGTTGCCCTCGCAGGCGCGGGCGCGCTCGGTGCGCTCGGCGTTGCAGGTGTGAAAGCAGCGGGCGATCTCGAGCAATCCCGCGGCGCGATCGACACTATTTTCAAGGATCAAGCGGGCGTGATCCACGGATACGCACAGGGCGCGGCAACATCCCTCGGCCTCACCGAAAACAGCTACAACGAACTAGCAGCCGTGATCGCGACACAGCTCAAAAACGGCGGCACGAGCATGGAGGAGCTAGGCGCAAAAACAAACAATCTCATTGGCCTCGGCGCAGATCTCGCATCAATGTATGGCGGATCCACCACAGACGCAGTGAACGCACTCTCCAGTGCACTCAAGGGCGAACGTGACCCAATCGAGCGTTACGGAATTAGCCTCACGCAGGCATCGATCGACGCGAAAGCGGCCGAGCTCGGGTTTAAGAAAGTGGGGGGCGCGCTCGACACGAACGCATCACAAGCCGCGACGCTCGCACTCATCATGGATCAATCAACGGCCGCTCAAGGCAACTTTGGGCGTGAAACCGGCACGTTCGCGGGACAGGTGCAGATACTTACCGCCCAGTGGGGTAACTTCGTTGCCCAAGTGGGCATGATGTTGCTACCGGCGCTAACGTCGTTGCTAGGACTCGTGACGGGATCCGTTATGCCCGCATTGCAGCAATTCGCGGACGTTGTGGGCCCCGTTCTCACGGAGACTATTAGCGGTCTCGGCCCGGTCATTACTGACCTAGCGAGCGGATTCAATGCGACCGGGGCCGCGGCCTCACCCTTCGCGGGGATCCTCGCCGCTATCGCGCCGGTTGCTGAGTCGCTCTATTATTCAGCGCTGATGCTCGGCGAGACTCTACTCGCAGCGGGGCAAACTATCTTGCCGCTCATTCTGAATGCCGTAAACGCTATTATGCCGATCCTCATTCAGGCAGCGGGCACCGTGCTCCCCGCTGTGCTCGGGATATTCTCTGCAGCTATCCCGATCTTCACGCAGATCGGTGCCACGATTATCCCCGCGGTAACCGCGGCCTTCACCACGCTCATGCCGCGCATTATCGCTATCGTGCAGCCCCTCGCGATGATCGCGCAAACAATTATCAAGTTCCTCACCCCCGCTATTCAGGCAATTCTCCCCGTTGTGCAAACGGTGATCGGGGCCGTTGTGGGGATCCTCGACGGCTTGCTGCAGGCCGTCGGAGGGGTAATCACGGTCATTGCCGGAGTGATCTCCGGCGATTGGGCCTCAGTATGGCAGGGCGCGCAAAACATTTTCGCAGGCGTCTGGAACGCCATCGTGTCGCTACTGACCGGCGTAGGCAACACGATCACGGGAATAGTGAAAGCACTCGCCGAGACAGCAGCGCGCTGGATCTCGATGGGATGGAATCGCATCAAGTCGCTCACTACCGGCCTATGGAACACGGTAACGGCCAGCTTCGCCCGCGGCGGTGCAACGGCGAAACGACTCATATCGGGCATGACTGCAGCCGTCGGTCATCTGTTCTCGGGCCTATGGCGCTCAGCCTCCTCGATCTTTAACAACATCGCCCGAACGATCGGCAACGCCGCCCGCACCGCCTCGAGCCTCGCCCGAAACGGATTCAGCGCTCTAGTAAGCGGCGTAGTGGGGTTCATCGGCCGCCTACTCTCAAACGTGAGGCAGATCCCCGGCCGGATCCGCGCCGCTCTCGGCAACCTCTCTGGCCTACTCCGAGGCGTAGGCCGCAACATGATCCAAGGAATGATAAACGGCATCGGCTCGATGGGGGGCGCTCTCGTGAGCGCCGCGAAACGCATCGCGGGCCGCGCCGTCGATGGGATCAAGAATTTTCTAGGGATTCACTCGCCCTCTCGAGTGTTCGCTCAGATCGGCGCGTTTACGGGCCAGGGATTCATAGACGGAATTACCGGGATGAGTGGCAAGGCTAATCGCGCGGTTGAGTCTTTGATCGATGTTCCGACCGCTCCCACGTTCCCGGTATCGGCCGCGCGCCGCGGCGGTAACGGCGGCGCTCAATACAACTACACGATCACTATCAATGGCGCTATGGATCGCGCTGGAGTCGCGCGGGACATCGAGGCGATGCTCCGCGAGCAGGCACAGCGTACGGGCCGCGCCGATATTAATGGACGGTTGATCTTCGCATGAGCAGGTACGCAGTTTCTATCGTGCGCGGCAACGGCGATGCCGTCGCCCGTACCATCGATGAGCTAAAGGCCGGTAAACCGACGGTGCTCGACCACGTGACGATCGAGCGCTCACGCCCTTCGCCGATTGATGCCTATGACCCGGCTACTGCAACGTTTACGATCGCGCATAATCTCGATGACCCTGAAACCATTTTCAAGCTCGGCGATCGCGTCGCGGTTGAGATCACGCCCGAGGGTAGCGGCGATCGACACAAGATCTTTCACGGCTACATCGACCGCATTTACACGCCCGCGAAGGGTAAAGGTGAAAAGTATCGGCGTACCACGTTCACCGCGATTGACGAGAAGGGCATCGCCGCGCGAACCTACGTAGGCGCACCGCCCTGGAACTATGAACCTTACTCGGATCGACTCGAACGTTTCAGCACTCTATACCCGCGCATATCGATGGAAAAAGGCTGCAACGCTCTCGTGAGCGACGCCTACCACTTCGACAACACAACCGGGACCGTAGTACCAGAAGGAGCGCCGCAGCTCGATATTGATTCAACTTCAGCGCTAGAACTTTTTGAGAAATCGGCCGCGGCTACCGGTGACCAAGTTTCAGCAGGCGAATGGAAACTGTGGATTAAAAAGAAACCGGTGCCCCGCGTCGTGCTCTACAAACGCGGAAACAGCGTATATAGGAAGCTCGAGAACTCCCCTCAAGTCCCCTCAAACATGATCGAGGACATAGGCCAGGAAGTTAGCTACTCCAGCCGGATCGCAGCTATCTCGGCATCATGGACCGTTGTGGCATGGACTTCCACACGTGAGGTTACACGCAATTGGGGCGACATTAACGACGTTGGTCAGCGCCTCACAATTGACGCGCACGCAGCAGTATCGCTACCCGTGACCGCTGAAAAGCTCGACGCGAAACGAGTCGAAGATCTACCCGTCCCCGTTCGTATTCGGCAACTCGTAGATAGTGCGCGCGCGTCTGGAAAGCCTGAGCCCGCCCTCGATGCGCTTCGCCTACGCCGCTCACTCAATCCCGAAAGGTTCGATTACATCGCCGAAGTTATGGGGGTAGCCGGGGGCCGAGATAGTGAATGGGATAGCGCCATCGAGATTACTGGCCCCGCGCCTTACATCAAAAATCGGTATCAGGCCGTGATGGGCATTAGATACGAGTTATCGGCTAACCCGCGCGAGTCTACTCTCACGCTCAATGCTGCCCCGCTCGCGCTCATGGCAGCCGGGGGCATGGTATGGGCACAGCTTAGAGCCGGTATCCCCTCGCTCATGTTCTATGAGCTCAATTCCGTAACTTTCGCGGATATGGCGCAAATTGTTACAACTTCAACCCAAGGATAAAAAATGCCAGGAAAGACACCTAACGGAATCCCCTACGTGCTTCCAGGGGATACCATCGCCACGTTTCCAACAGTTTCTAAACAGATCGCCGAGGCAGTCGATAAATCGCGCGAGCTCGTAGGCGCTTGGATCCCGCTCAAGCTCGAAGGAGGGTGGGAGGAATTTTCACCCTTCGGGATGAACACTTACGCCGGAATCAGAGTCAGAAAACTGCCTTCAGGCATTCAGATCGAGGGGACAGTTAAAGGAGGCGCGCCTAAATCGGTAATGGCACAACTACCAACGCAGCTCAAAGTTAAGTACGGCCATCTAGTTCAAGTGGTTAGCGGCTCACCTGATGCATACTTGCAAGTATCCCCTAATAAAGGCGTAAACGGCCAGGCAACGCTATCCATTTCTAGCGACACTGCCGTAAATACCCCGGTATTCATTCACGCAATAGTAGCGACCGACTAGGACATAGCGACAATGACATACAAATACATTACGGACAGGACAAGCCCTAACCAAAACGCACGCGATCATAAGATCGAGAGTATTACTATCCATTATTGGGGATCGCGCGGCCAAAAAATTGCGAACGTTGTGGATTGGCTATGCTCTCGCCGCTCGGGCGTGAGCGCGCACTATGTCGTGGAGGCTGGAACGGTGTACTGCATCGTTGATCCCGATCGGCGGGCATGGCACGCTGGATCGAGCCACGGTAACCATGTGTCTATCGGGATTGAATGCCGTCCCGAGGCCACCGACGGCGACTACCGGACTGTAGCCGAGTTGATTCGTAATCTTCGCGCGGTATATGGCGATCTCCCACTGATCCCGCATAAGCGTTGGACATCGACCGATTGCCCGGGCCCGTGGGATCTCGAGCGCCTCGACCGGCTCGCGCGCGGGACTAAGGCCCCGGCGGCCGCGAAGGGCACGGCGAAACCGGCCGCTAAACCGGCGGCTAAACCCGTGTGTGTAAAGGCCCCCGCGTTTCCACTACCGGCCGGTTATTACTATGGGCCGCCTAGCGGGCCTATTCAGTCTGTTAGTGGCAGGACTCGTAACTCGCGCGTCCCCGGCGATGTGATCCAAGTTAAGGGCCGGTGGCGGTCAAAGGGCCTCGCGGTGTACCAAGCCCGAATGCAGGCTCGTGGATGGGGGATCGGTGAGGACGGTGCAGACGGCCGTTACGGCCGCGAAACTGAGCGAGTAGTCCGTCAATTTCAGAAAAACAAGGGCCTAAAGGTCACCGGTTATGTTGATGCCGAGACATGGGCCGCGGCGTGGACGCTCCCGGTTAAGTGATGCCCCCGGCGCTCGATACTCCCGAGGAGGTAGCGGCGATGCTCGGCTCGCTACTCGGCCTACTCGCTACGTTCGCGGTAGGCCTTTTCGGCGCGCTCGCGATCGCGTATGCCGCTTGGACGAAGAAACTCAAGCCCCTACTAACCGAGACACGCGAGGCAGCCCGCAGCGCCGCGCACGAGCTGACGAACAATTCAGGAGGCTCCACCCGCGATGCCGTGGACCGCATTGAAACGATCGCGCTCGAGCTCCGTGAGGATAACCGGCAAGTTCGCCGCGAGATCGAGAACCATCGCGACTACGCGGACCGGAACCTCTCAGAGATATTCCGTCGAATTTACGCGCTCGAAAGCGCAAACAGAGAGATCGACTAATGAACACACACCGCAAAAACACAGTGACCAGGTACGGCCGCGAACTGACCTCGCCCGAGTTCCGTAAATGGGCCTACCCCGTCGTAGCGGCGCTTATCGCGTTGCTCACCGCGCTCGGACTAATCGAGCAGGGCATCGCGGATCGACTCGACGCTCTCGCGGTTGCCGTGCTCGCGATCCCCGCTCTCGGCCTCGCCCGCGTGAACGTCCCTCACCGCGCCGAGGCCCCCGAGGATCCCGAGGCCCCCGAGAATCCCGAGGGCTAGGCCGCGATCTTTTCTACCGTCGCGCGTAACCTCGACGTGTCGAGCGCGACATAACGGCGAGTAGTGGCGGGCGAAGCATGGCCTAGGAGTTGCTGCACCGTGAACACGTCCCGATCGAGCGAATAGGCGCGAGTCGCAAAGCGGTGGCGCAAAGTGTGCAGTGTCCACGGCCTCGGCAACGCGCGCGCCGCGAGCTTACCAACATATCTAGGCGATAGGTGGCCTCGATATTCCCCTGGCAATAGGTAGCCTCGCGCACTGCACGCGGCCTCGACCTCGACCCCTAGGCGCGGGGGTAGCGGGATGAGCCGCGAGCGATTCCCCTTGCCGTGAACGATGAGACTCACCCCTTGCAAATCGCGTACAAGGTCCCGCTCGTGCACTTGAGCTATCTCGGCGCGCCTGAGACCTACCTCGGCCGCGAGTCGCAGAATGAGCCGCACCCGCTCGGGGGCCTCGCGAAGCGCCTCGCGGTAAAGGTGCTCGGGTATAGGCCGCGGGATCCCCTCGACCGCCTTCACCGTGGGGAGTGCCTCGGCCGGATTCACGTCGCAGTGCCCCGCCTCGAGCGCCCATGCCCAAAACGCGCGGTGAGTATTGCGATGCGATCGCCTAGTCTCGCTCGCCCAATTTTGCTTAGCGAACCATCGCACGAGCGCATCGCCCGTGACCGCGCCCGGGGATGCCGCCCTCGCAGTACGCGCAAAGCGCTGCATATGCTCGCGGCGCGTCCTTATCGTGTTCGGTGAGGTGCCCGCGGCCTCGAGGTAGGTAGTCCATGCGGTGATTACTGTGAGCCATTTATCAGTCATGGGCGTAACTGTTCACCGCTAGGCAGCTCGATGCAAGCGGCGAACCTGAGCGTTACCCCTGATAGCGCGGCCCGCGGGACCCAAACAGAAGGTTGGGGGTTCGAATCCCTCCGGG
>NZ_KV788571.1:0-14686 GCF_001807345.1 Dermabacter sp. HMSC06F07 | reverse complement strand
CTCCCCCTCCGGGGTCAAGAGAGCCGCGGCATGAACACCACCGGTTTTAGAGAACGCCGCCTGACCGTCACCTAGCTCGCGTTGCGCTCGAAGAAGGGTCGAGGGGTGCATGGCAAACGTCGGAACGAAATCGTGACGTACCCGCTGCGTCACCTGGTCGATTGAAGCCGAGCCGCACACACCGCACGCGCTCGAGGTAAGGAACGGCTTCGTGATCACCGGGGCTGTGGTGATGGTGCGGGTGGTGAAATCCATGACGTTGTAGGTGTTGCGTTCGAAGCCGGAGTCGTCTTCGACGACGGCACCGTCGCAGTAGCGAGCTTCGCGAATATCATCGCGGTTCGTGATGTAACCCTCGGCATGAAGGAAGCCGTGGATGAGTTCAACGTCGTGGCCAGGGGTGCGCATTGTCATGGAGAGTTGCTGGCCGTTGAGACGAATGTCGAGGGGTTCTTCAACGGCCACGGTGTCGGGTCGCTCAGAATGGTAGAGCTTGCCGTCCCGGATTCGTATGCGCGTCAGGCGCGTCGATGCTGTCACTCGTCCCATAGACTCTCACCCTAACTCCATTCGTCCGCTGCGGCACGGCCTGTACCCTTGCTTCGTGACCGTGAAGGAATCCTCGTCGAGAACTGCTGCCCTCGCCCATGCGTTGCGCGGCTCGAAGTTCCTGATCGTGGGCGGCCTTGTGTTCTTTTTTGATGCGGCGATGTATAACGTCCTCGTGTTTTGGAGCCCGACGCATGGCTGGGGCGAGGGGCTCATGCACAGCCAGCCGATCCTTGCGAAGATCCTCGCGATTGCTGCGGCTAGCTGCCTCACGTATCTCGGGAATCGCTTTTGGACGTATGGGGATCGCGCCAAGCCGCACACGGCACGCTCGATTTTCGCGTTCGTCGTCGTGAACGTGATCGCGAGCGCGCTGCAGCTCGGCTGCCTGGGGTTTTCCCGCTATGTTCTCGGGCTGGATTCTGCCTTCGCGGATAACGTGAGCGGCACATTCATTGGCCAGGTGGTCTCCACGACGTTCCGGTACTTCACGTACGGGAAGTTCGTTTTTCCTGAGGCGGAGGGGTCCGACGCCACCTAGACTCGAGGTGAAGCATCTTCTGAAAGGCGTGAATCATGAACATTTCACAGAGTCGTGACGGATCTGAGCACGCTGCTCCGCGGTGGGCATGCGATGTGACGCGCGATCATGGGAAAGGGTCGCCGTCGGCATCAGGCGAATCGGTCATTCTTTCGCCGCACGCGATTCGCGTCCCGGGACTTGCTCGAAATCAGAGCGAGGCGATTGAGGAGGCGGGCGATCTCCTCGTTGAGCTCGAGGCGATCGATCCGGCGTATGTTGAAGCGATGCACGAGCGTGAGGCCGCGGTGTCGACGTTTATGGGGTATGGCGTTGCGGTTCCCCATGCAACGAGCGAAGCAAAGAGCAATATTCACCGCACGGCGATGAGTGTCGTGAAGTATGACGAGCCGATTGCTTGGGGTGAAAGCGGCGAGGAGAAGGTGTCGTTCGTTGTCGCCATTGCGGGCATTGGCGATGAGCATCTGATGCTGCTTCAGGCGATCTCGCAGGTGTTTGCGGAGGAGGATCGCCGCCGGGCCCTAGCGGAGGCGGAGGCGCCGCTCGAGGTTCTCGCGGTGTTTGACCCTGACTTCGAGGAGATTCGCGGGCTGTGAGGATGGCCCGCACGAGAGGGTTCCAACAAGGTCACCTGCAGCGTCATTCGGTAGGGTGGCCTCACTAAAATTTTCCCGCTGGTGTTTGTCCATGTGGCATACCGGCTCGTCGAAAGGCACATCATGGTTGAACGTACCGTCAAAGTCGCTTCGGCTTCGGGCCTCCACGCCCGCCCCGCCGCCATTTTCTCGAAGGCCGCCGGTGAGCAGCCCGCGAAGGTCACGATCGAAAAAGTTGGCGGCGCGCCGATCGACGCCTCGTCGATCCTCATGCTCATGACCCTTGGCGCCGGCGCTGGCGACGAAGTCACCCTCCGTGCCGAGGGCGACGGAGCCGAAGAGTCGGTCAACAAGCTCGCGGAGCTTCTCGAGACGGATCTCGACGCGCAGGCCTAAGCACCAACTACACCTCTGTTGGATGATGAAGGGGGCATGCCGAGCGGCATGCCCCCTTCGCTTACATTCAGCCCGTTAGAGTCCGAGTTCCTCAATGATGGGGAGCTTCGCACGCACGGTCCGCTTGCCTTCGGCGGCGGTCGGTGCGCACACCGCGAGACGAGCGAGTTCGCGCGCATCTGCCAGCGACACGGTCGACAGGACTTTCGCGACTGCTGGCAGCGATCGAGGCGTCATCGACAGGGAGTTCACACCGAGCCCCACGAGGACGACCGCGAGCGCGGGGTCGCCCGCTGCCTCACCGCATACGCCCACGGGCTTGTTCGCGCCATCGCCGAAGGCTTCCGGGTCGCCACCCGCGACCCGCGCACCCGTCGCCGTAGCGCCCACGAGCGCGAGGACGGCAGGCTGCCACGGATCGTTGAGCTGCGCGAGGGAGCCGAGCATGCGGTCGGCAGCCATCGTGTATTGCGTGAGGTCGTTCGTACCGATCGAGGCAAAGTCGGCTACGCCCATGAGGTGATCGCTTGTGAGGGCCGCGCTCGGAGTTTCGACCATGATACCTGCGCGCTCCACGCCAGCGGAGCGTGCCATCGATACGAAATCTTCGGTGTCCTCGAGTGTCGAGATCATCGGTGCCATGACCCACGGCTCAGCGCTCGTCTCGTGGCTCGCTTTTGCGATTGCCTTCAGCTGGTTCTCGAGCACCGAGCGCTTCTCCCACGAAGTGCGATAGGCCCGGACGCCAAGCGCGGGGTTCGGCTCGTCGGCATCGGTCAAAAACGGAAGCGGCTTGTCGGCACCCGCGTCGAGTGTGCGGATCACGACCTTCCTACCCGGGAAGTGCCGAAGCACCCCCGCATACGCCGCGGCCTGCTCCTCGATACTCGGCTCCTCGTCGCGGTCGAGGAAGCAGAACTCGGTTCGGAAAAGGCCCACGCCGTCAGCATTGGCCTCGGCGGCAAGTGCTGCGTCCTTTTCACCGCCCACATTGGCGAGCAGTGGAACGCGGGTACCGTCGGAAAGTTCCGCTCCCCCACCTGAGTACGTAAGGGGGTTTTTCACGAGCTCGTACCAGGTGGCGGAGAGTTCCCGCTCTCGGTCGCCGAACTCACTGGTCACGGTGCCGGCGGCGCCATCCACGTACACGACCGTTCCCGGCTCGATGCTCTCGACGCCTTTCGCGGCGACAACGGCAGGAATCCCAAGCTGGCGCGCGAGGATCGCGGTGTGCGACTGCGGGCCACCGTCGGAGGTGATAAGCGCCGAAACGATGGTCGGGTCGAGGGTTGCTGTGTCGGCGGGGGCGAGGTCGATCGCGGCGAGTACGAAGCGCTCGGTCGAGAACGGGATGCCGGGCGCCTGTTCGCCGCGGAGATGGGCGACGATGCGTGCGCGCACGTCCTTCACGTCGGCAACGCGCTCGGCCATGTAGCCGCCGAGGCCCTCAAGCATCGTGGCAACCTGATCACCGGCTTCCCACACGGCGCGTTCGGCGCTCATACCGGCGGTGCGTACAAGCTGCTCCGCGCTCGTTGTGAGCGTTGGATCCGCCGCCATTTGCGCTGTCGCCTCGAGAACGGCTTTGCCGTCGCCGTGTGCCGCCTCAGCGCGCTTCTCGAGGTCGGCCTTGACCGCGGCAGCGGACTCGGCGATTCGGGCGGCCTCGGTCTCGCGCGGTTCGCCCTCGGGGAGGGAGTCGTTAAGGGGAGGCTCGGCAACCGGCGGCGCCATGACCTTGACGGGGTCGATCACGCGTCCGGGGCTTACTGCGACGCCTTTGTAGTCAGTCATTGTTCTCCGATCTTCGCGCAACGCCGCTCAGTCTCACGAGCGAGCGCGCTCCTGCGGTGTGCATTGCGGGCGATATGGGCGCGGCGCGCGGCACATTCGGGACTTCCAGGGCGAATGCTCGCGCCGCAGCGGTCTCGGGCGCCCACGCGCCGCCCCTTATGAGCTCCCTCACGGTATCGCAACAGGCTGCGAGAAATGCTGGAACGCTGCCCTCAAAAGCGCCTCGAATCACACACAGACTTCATGCTTTGGTCTCTTCGAATGCGGTGGCAGTGAACTGCATGAGTTTCGCGGCGGGGGATTTTGCAAAGCCTAGTGCGGCGCTACGTTTCGTTCGCTTCGTGTCACTCAAATGGCAACATTCCAACCACTCGGATTGGATCGAAGGTCGCAGTGCGACTACAATAGGGCCGCCGCATCGCGGCACTCGGCAACGACGCCCCTGTTGTTTAAAGGAGAACAGCAATGATCGCACGGAGGACTTTCCTCACTCTCACGTCCGCTGGTATTGCGCTTGGCGCGCTCGCAGCATGTTCCAACTCCTCCGGTGGCGGTTCCGCTGGCGGGGACGACTCTGTCGAGGTTTTCACGTGGTGGGCCCAGGGCTCGGAGAAAGCAGGCCTCGACGCTCTCGTCAAGGTATTCAACGAGCAAAACCCCAAGATTAAGTTCGTCAATGGCTCCGTCGCGGGTGGTGCGGGCAGTGCCGCAAAGGACATGCTCCAGTCGCGCTTGCAGACCAAGAATCCGCCCGACACTTTCCAGGCGCACGCGGGTGGCGAGCTGACCGATTACATCAATGCTGGCCAGATCGAAGACGTCTCTGGACTCTACGACGAGTTCGACCTGCGCAAGGCCTTCCCTGACAGCCTCGTCGAGCTCCTCACGGTGGATGGCAAGATCTACTCGGTGCCGTCCAACATTCACCGTTCGAACGTCGTGTGGGCATCGGCAGCCGTGCTCGAAAAGGCCGGTATTGACCCGAAGGCTGTCCCCGAGACGTTCGATGCCTGGCTCGCCGATCTCGAAAAGGCCAAGGCTGCGGGTGTCACCGCGCTTTCTCTCGCGGCACCGTGGACGCAGGTCAACCTGCTTGAAGCAGTGCTCATGTCCCACCTCGGCGCGGACGCCTACAACGGCCTGTTCGACGGCTCGACTGACTGGGCAGGTGCGGAGGTCGCCACGGCAATCGCGGCGTTCGAGAAGCTCGTCAGCTACACCAACTCCGACCGAGATTCGCTCGATTGGCCCGAAGCGACAGCCCTCGTGATCGACGAGAAGGCCGCCTACAACGTCATGGGTGACTGGGCCGTTGCGGCATTCCAGGAAGCCGGCAAGGAAGACATGAAGGACTACGTCTACTTCGAGGTGCCCTCGGCCGCCTCTGGCGACAAGATCTTCGGCTTCCTCGCGGACTCCTTCACCCTGCCCGTGGGCGCACCGCACACCGACAATGCGAAGGCGTGGCTCAAGACCATCTCGTCAGTCGAAGGCCAGGAAGCCTTCAATCTCGCCAAGGGCTCGATCCCTGCGCGCACCGACGCTGATGTCTCGAAGTTCCCGGCGTATCAGCAGTCCGCGCTCGAGTCCTTCGCGCACGACAAGATCTGCGCCTCGATCGCCCACGGTGCGGCAACGTCGGTCGCGTGGCTCAACGCCATTTCCGACGCAACGAGCAAGTTCACCTCCGGCGCGACCGACGCCAAGGCGTTCCAGGCCGAGCTCGTTTCCGCCGCCGAATCGAACATGAAGAAGTAAGCTCCGCTTTCACATCGGTTTCGGGGCCGGGACTCTCATTTCCGACGCACGCCCGGCCCCCACCGATGCCACTTCCACCCTAGGACCAGGCATGAAAAAGTATGCGGCGCCCCTGCTGCTCATCTCGCCTTCGCTCATTCTCGTGGGGATCTTCGTCTACGTGCTTATGGCACAAAACGTGTGGACCTCTCTCACTGACAACCACACGGCAGCGCAAGCGAACGGCGTGCAACCCAGTAAGTTCGTTGGCCTCGATAACTACATCGCTCTTCTCTCGAGCCCCGATTTTCGCCACTCACTCATGAACCTCGTGATTTTCACGGTGGTGTTCTTGGGTGGCGCGATGATCACCGGGTTCGTGTGGGCGTGGCTTCTCGATCGCCCCATCAAAGGTGGTCGAGTGTTCCAAACCATCTACCTTTTCCCAATGGCTGTGTCCTTCGTGGCCTCGGGCGTGGTGTGGCGCTGGCTCCTCAACTCCAACCAGGGCGAGAGTGCAAGTGGGCTTAACCGCCTCTTTCAGATGGTGGGACTCGGCTTTCTCCAAAACCCTTGGTGGAACAACATCACGTGGGGCATCGCCGCGATTGCCCTTCCAGCGATTTGGCAGCTGAGCGGCTACGTCATGGCGCTCTTTCTCGCCGGCTTCCGCGGCGTTCCCGATGAGCTTCGCGAAGCGGGTCGCATGGACGGTGCGAGCGAGTGGCAAATCTACCGCCACGTGATCTTCCCGCAGCTCACCCCCATCATCATGAGCGCTCTCGTGATTATCGCGCACATGAGCCTCAAGAGCTTCGACCTCATCATGTCGATCTCGAAACCCTCGAACTACCAAACCAAGATCCCCGCCGTGGACATGTTCGTGTTTAAGTCGAGCTTCGATTACGCGAACGCGGCTGCCGTCGGCACGATTCTTCTCATCATCGTAGGTGTCCTCATCGTTCCTTATCTCATTCAGCAACACAGGGAGCGTCGGTCGTGAACACCTCCTCGATTTCTCCGTGGCGGTTCGCCCGCCTCACCCTTCTCCTCATCGGCGTCGTCCTCGTCCTGATTCCCGTCTATGTCCTCATCGTCACGAGCTTCAAAACGAGCGGCGATGCCTCGGCCGCCCGCGCGTGGGCGCTTCCAAGCGAGTGGACGCTTGAGAACTGGGCGGAAGCCTGGGAAACGCTCTCGCCTGCGATGGGACGTTCGTTTGCGATGGTCATTCCCTCGACGATCATCTCCTCGGCTCTCGGGTGCATGAACGGCTTTGTGCTGTCTCGCTGGCGTTTCCCCGGGGCGGATGTCGTATTCACGTTCCTCCTGTTTGGCATGTTCCTGCCCTATCAGGCCGTGATGATCCCCCTGCTCTCGCTCGTGCTTGCTCTGCCCATCGACTCGGGCGTTCCCTCGCTTATTCTCGTGCACGTCGTGTTCGGTATCCCGATCTGCACGCTCATCTTCCGCAACTACTTCGAGACGGTTCCCGAATCGCTCATCGAAGCCGCCAAGGTTGATGGCGCGGGGATGCTCCGCACGTTCTGGTCCGTTGCGCTGCCCATCTCGATTCCCGGTTTCGTGGTGGTCATGATCTGGCAGTTCACGAACGCGTGGAACGACTTCCTGTTCGCGGTGTTCTTCGCGACCCCGATGAACGGCCCGGTGACCCTCGCGCTCAACAACCTCGCCAACGGCGCGCTGCTGACCAACTACGGGGTGTCGATGGCGGGCGCACTTCTTGCTTCGGCTCCCACCCTCGTCGTGTACATCCTGCTGTCGAAGTACTTCATTTCGGGCATGATGAGCGGCTCCGTCAAGGGCTGAGAGCTCAAGCCACCGCGAAAGAGTAGGCATCGCGGGCACGCGCGGGGACCGTCGGACCGCAATGGTCCTGGAAACTCCCCCGCTCGTGCCCTAAGATGTCGAGGGCTGCACATGCAGGTCGTATGCCACCGGCCCCTCGTTTTCTCATCTCATCGCAGGAGGCTCGCATGGCACGCACGCAAGGTTTTGATCCAGAAAAATACATCGAGCTGCAGTCGAAGCACATCGCCGAAAGGCGCGCTCAGATCGGCGGGAAGCTCTACCTCGAGATGGGCGGCAAGCTTTTCGACGACCTGCACGCTTCGAGGGTTCTTCCCGGGTTCACACCGGATAACAAGATCGCGATGCTGTATGAGCTGAAGGATGAGCTCGAGATCCTTATCGCCATCAACGCCCACGATATTGAACACGACAAGATGCGCGCCGACCTTGGTATCACGTATGAGGAGGACGTTCTGCGCCTCGTGGATGTGTTCCGCGAGCGCGGTTTCCTCGTCAACACGATCGTGCTCACGCAAATGGACGATCGTAACGAGGCGGCGTCGCAGTTTAAAACTCGCATGGAGCGGCTCGGTTTGACGGTCGTGCGCCACCGCACGATCAAGGGCTACCCGGACCCGACCCTCGTCGTGTCCGAGGAGGGGCTTGGTCAAAACGAGTGCGCGAAAACCGAGCGCGACCTCATTATCGTGACGGCGCCGGGGCCGGGATCGGGCAAACTCGCGACGTGCCTGTCGCAGATTTATCACGACCACAAGCGTGGAATCGCCTCGAGCTACGCGAAATTTGAGACGTTCCCGATCTGGAACCTTCCGCTTGAACACCCCGTGAACCTCGCCTACGAGGCGGCAACGGCGGATCTCGACGACGTCAACCTCATCGACCCGTTCCATCTCGAAACGTACGGTGAAAAGGCCGTCAACTACAACCGCGATATCGAAGCGTTCCCCCTGCTCAGGATCCTCCTCGAACGCATCCTCGGGCAGTGCCCTTACGCTTCTCCGACCGACATGGGCGTGAACATGGCCGGGTACGCGATCACCGACGACGACGCCTGCCGCGAGGCCGCGACGCAAGAGGTTGTGCGCCGCTACTTCAAGGCCCGTGTTTCCGAAAAAAAGCTCGAACTTCCCCCGCTCGAGTCGCAGCGCATCAAGCTCGTGATGGCCAAGCTCGGCGTGGACGAAACGATTCGCCCCACAGTGAAGCCTGCTCTCGCCCTCGCCGAAAAAACCGGCGGGCCTGCTTCGTGCCTCGAGCTTTCCGACGGCACCCTCATTACAGGCAAGACCTCAGACCTGCTCGGTGCTTCCGCTGCCATGCTCCTCAACGCGCTCAAGCATCTCGCGGGGATTCCCGAGGATGCCCTTTTGCTGTCGCCCGAGTCGATCAAGCCGATCCAGACTCTCAAAGTCGATCACCTGGGCTCACGCAATCCGCGCCTGCACACCGACGAAGTGCTCATCGCCCTATCGGTCTCCGCGGGAAGCGACAAGAATGCAGCCGCCGCGCTCGCGCAGATTAAGAACCTGCGCGGCTGCGACGTGCACACCACGACGATCCTCGGCTCCGTCGACGAATCAGTGTTCCGCGCCCTCGGCGTGCTTGTGACGAGCGAACCGGCATTTGGCAAGAAGACCCTCTTCCATAAATAGGAGGCGCGCTGGGGAACGCCGTTCCACGGTTTCCGATCTCCATGCTTCGGTGAACATTCCATAACGATGCGCGGCAATGGCGTCACCGCGGCGCCGTTGCCCTGCCACAATTGTGGAGGCGGCACTTCCGACGCTGCCACACGAGGAGGTTCCCCGATGCCTTACTGCCTTCCCACCCGTCCCACCGGCGTTCTCGGCGCAACCGCCGCGATCCTCCTCGCCGTCGCGAGCCTGACCGCGTGCAAAGGTGGCGGCGAGAACGTCGCCGACGGATCGGCCCACGCCGCAGAGTCCGCCCCAACTACCGAGAGCACCCCAACCAAAGCACGCGACACTAACGGCGAGTCGACGGAAGACGAGCCCTTTAGCGGCGAACCCGAATACTTCGATCCCGAAGGAAAAACACCTCCCGAGGATCTCAATGGCATGAAACTCGAGCGCTCGGAACTCTCACCCTTCGACGAGGGGTCCTACCGTTACGAAGCGCTCTACTCCGCGCCGAATGGAGACGACGAGACGCGCATCGTCCGGTTCGAGATGCAGACCAGTTCGTCGACACTTTTCACCTACCTCAAGGACTTTACGGACGAGGAGTACGTTTTCACGAGCGGCGAGTGGCACTGTGTCGAGGCCGAGTCTCACCTCGCCACTAACGACTCCCCCACGTGCGCGCAAATCGTCCCGAAATACAATCTTTACCTCGAGGTGTCCTCGAACGCCGATGGCTTTGAGCCGCTCGTGCGCCTCGGTGACGAAATCAAAGACGCGTTCCTCTAACCTTGTGCCTTGCGATCACCGATGAAGCAGCCGAATCCTCAACCCACTGCGTCAACGCGCGCGAACAACACGTTTCTATGGACGCTGCTCGGATGTGGCGGCGCATTGTTTGCGCTCGCAGCACTCACTGTTGCCGGGCTTCTTGCCTTCATGTTCCTGGGCGATAGGGAAGAGCAAGCGTCGGACCCCTCCCCCGATACCTCAAGCTCCCAGGCTGTGTCCCCCAAATCCGGAGAACCCGAAACGGTGGGCGATACCCACCTTGCTTATTCCGAAGCCCGCGGGGAAGACCCGGATCACGATTACGTCGTGCGCGCCCGCTACGAAGATGAGAGCGGCGGCGGGTTCGAGATCGGGATCGAGAATGATACGGGCCGCACGTTTGAAGAGGACACCGCCGGCCTCATGAACCGGCAAGACATCGGGCCTTGGGTGTGCGGGACGCAGTACGAGATGAACGTCTGCATGGCCGACGACGAACGTGGAAGAATTCTCCTCGTTCCGCTTGATACCGACGCCGCCCTCAGCACCATTGCGGCCTGGGGTGAAGAGTTTATGGAGCAACTCAAATAGCCGAAGTAGGTCTCGCCCCGCACACCACGCCGTAGATTAACGGAAACCCTAGTATCCCTTCGGTGTGATGTGTAATACTGACGAACGGCACAGCGTTACAGTCAGCTACGCTATCCCTTGTGCGCGTGCGCACACCGCCCCACCCGATGAGGACCCCGCACATGTCGAACAACCAGTGGAATCAGGCTCCAATCAATCACGGTGCGGTGCAGGGGCAGCCCGCTATGGGATACCCGGGCGCTATGCCACAGCAAAAAAAGAGCAATACCGGCCTATGGGTCGGCTTCGGCTGCGGCTGCCTCTTGCTCCTCGCTCTCCTGATCGGCGTCATCGTGCTCGCAGTGATGCTCATGGGCGGGGATGATTCAAGAGAATCGGGAAACGAACGCACGACGACATCGGCTGCAGCACCGGCACCAAATCCAGCGCCCGCCCCCAACGGCGGCGACAGCCCGGCACCAAATCCCGCTCCGGCTCCCAACAATCCTGGCAACGACCCAGGGTCTGCTCCCATGCCACAACAGCCCTCGGGCGGCAGCAGTTCAAATAAACCGCAACAAGTCGGTGATTACACACTCGCCGGCGTTGGAACAGGCAATACTGTCGGTGCGGATTACGTCGCTGCCTACAGCAACAGCGCAATGGACATGATCGAAGTGTCGGGCGCGGCAAATCCCACGCTCAGCCCCGAGGATGAAAAGAAAACCATCACTGACGGACAAGAAATCAACGGCTGGACGTGCGGGACCTTCCAAGGAGACCCGAGCCAAAACATTTGCGTGAAATCTTCCAACGGCACCGACGTCGTGAAGGTGATCGGCACGCCAGATGCCCAAACTCTCGCCAACTTCGGTGATCAGTTCATCGCAGCCGGAGGAGCGAGCTCATGACCCAATTCACGCCACACGGCGGCCACCTTCCCGGAATACCGACCGCAAAGAAGAGCAGGACCGGCCTGTGGGTTGGCCTCGGCTGCGGCTGCATCGTGCTGCTCGCCCTCATCGTCGGCGGCATCATCCTCGCGTTCGCGCTCATGAGCGGGAATGATTCGAAGGAATCGGGCGGCGACGACACGACCACGTCGTCTACAGCTCCCGACCCGAGCCCACAAGACGACGGCCAAAGCGATCCAGCGTCGGCACCACCAAGCGATGAGGGCGGGGACGAACGGACCTCGCAGCCCGCACCGACACCGGAACCCGAGCCCGACGACGGCTCCGGGCCAGTCGAAGCTCGGGGCGGCGAACCCCAAAAGATCGGAGACGCCGTTCTCGTCAACTCCGGGGAGCCCCACCAAGCCCCTCAAAACTTTGACTTCCATTCCGTGTACCAAATGCCCGACGGCACCCAGATCGAAGTTGGAGTCGGCAAGAACACCGACCGTAACGCTGAGAGCGTTGCGAAGACCCTCCCTAACCCCCAAAAAATCGGCAAATGGACATGCGCCGTGGAAGAGTCCAGCTCACTTACCGGCTGCATCACGCAAGACGCCACTCACGGCTACGTGGCGATTGGAGCCAAGACGCTCGCCCCCAACGAACTCGCAGCATGGGGCGACGAACTCCTTGGAGCGTTGAATGAACAACAATAATTGGCAGCAGACCCCCGATCCCCACGCAGAACCAACCGAGTACCAGGCTGGCAGCCCTTACCAAGCACCACAGGGCGGCACTCCAATGACCCAACCGGGCCCGGTACCCCCGGAAAAGAAAAACAGGATGGTTCTGTGGGTCGCGATCGGGATGGGCGTCGCATTCGTGCTCCTTCTCATCGCCGGTGGAGTTCTCGCCTTCATGCTCATGAACAACAAAGACAAGGAAGCGTCGGACTCTAAAGACGACACGACCACGAGCGCACCCGCGCCCGCCCCGAACCCCAAGGCTCCCGTGAGTGATGGCGGTGGGGATAACCCTGTACCTAACCCCAACCCGGCTCCAGCACCTGGTCCGAACCCAGCGCCGCAGCCGAACCCCAACCCGGCTCCGAATCCAGACCCGAATCCCGGACCTCAACCTGCACCGGCCCCAGGGCCCAACGGTCCTGACCCTGGCCCCCAGCCGGCGCCGGGACCGAACGGGCCGGATCCCGCCCCGGGCTCGAATCCCAGCGGCGGCTATACTCCCCCGGATCAAGTGGGAGATTTCAAAGTCGACGAAAGCCAACCGAAACTAGATTTCGGTGATGTTGAGAAGGTGTACTCCTCACCAAACAGCTCTGCGATCTTCTGGGTCGAGGTATTCCACGATACCGAGAGCGGTCGACTCTTTGTCCAAGATCTTGACGCGACCGGAAAACAGATCGGCAACTGGAAATGCCAAGAAGACGCCTTCGTAGAGAACGGCGGCGACTGTTACGCCCAGGGCCCTGGCGGCGCGATCGTGCTCATTATGGCCTCCAATGTGAAAGACCTCAACGAGATCGCCCAGTTCGGCGATCAGCTTGCGACCGCGCCACACTAAAGCACCCGAACGGGAGCACACACAGCGTGGGGGTGAGATGTGCGAGCCAAGGCAAAGACGCCGAGGTGCATTCCGTAAGCAAAAGCTCGTCAGGATCCTCCCGCCTGCGTTTTTCAACCCCTGGTGCTCTCACCGCAATTTTGAGATAGGCAACTCTAGGTTTCCATCGATGTGATGTGTAATACTGACTGGCGCCTGCGCCTACATTGGCGTCTGCGACACGTCCCGTCCGCTTCTCGCACCTTCGCGACCCAGCACAGCAGGAAGACATCGAACATGAGCAACCCCGAGTGGCAGCCAGGAGCTGCTTCGAGTGCAAATCCGAACGGCAACCAAGGCTACGACCAGCAGCCCTCATACGATCAGGGCAATTTTCAAGGGCAATACAACCAGCCCGCGGGATACCCCGGCGGCGGTATGCCTCCACAGAAGAGGAGCAAGACTGGACTGTGGGTTGGAATCGGCTGCGGTGTTCTCCTCCTGCTCGCTCTCCTGGTCGGTGGAGGCGTCCTCGCGTTCACGCTCCTCAATGGCGACGACAAAAAAGAGGTTCCCGCCTCAGAAGTGAGCTCCGCGGAAAAGGACCTCAAGGGCAAGGACGACAAGGGGAACACGAATAACAACGGGGGTTCAGCTCCTGCTCCGAACCCCGCGCCCGGTGGAAACAGCAGCGACAGCCCTCAACCTGACGACGTCAAGAATATCCCCCAGCCGATGCCCCAACCTGGCACCGGGGGCAACGACCCGCAACCCGGGGACGGCGGCAATAGCCCTCAGCCGGGACAAGGCGGTGGAGACGCTCCGCAGCCCGGCGGTGGAGGCGGAGTGGCATCGGGGAACCTTCCTCAACAGGTTGGCTCGACAAGCCTCGACCCCTCGTTCGGCGATGCCGGAATCGGCGACGTTGGCGGAACCTACGTCTCTCAGGATATGACTCTTGTCTATATCGCTTCGATCATCAATGACAAAGACACCCAAGACATGTTCACAAAGTACGGAAGTGGAGAAAAGAAGACCGTAGGCAGCTGGACATGCGAATCCAAAACCACGAATAGTCATACGTGCTACAAACAGAACTCTTCCGGCGCACTCGTCTATATCATCGGTGCAAACGCCGGAGCGCTGAGTCCCGAAGACGTTACCGCCTGGGGCGACGAGTTCATTTCGAAGATGGGATAGACATTCTCGCCTGGACTTCCCACTCCTCAAAAACGACAACAAAAGTGCAAGAACCCTTCGTAAGGTAATTGCAAACTACTCAGCGGCTCCGCCAGCGCATTTAGCCCATGCCATCCCGCCCGAAAGCGGCGATGATCTCGATAAAGGCGAAAACCTCGCGGAGCCGCACGAGTCCAATGGCATGATTCCGTCGGAGCGTAGCAACACTTGAGCACAGACTCGGTGGCCAGACAGGCAGGGGCCGCTCCAGGACAAGATGCCGGCGAAGCTTCGGGCACCGGCTCCTGACTATCGCCTCACCTACAAAGCATCTAACACCGGCGAAAAGGTGGGGCAATCAGCCTTTCTCCTCGATGCCCTCGATCGACGGATAAGTTCAGTGACTAAGCGAGCGAGAGCGCTCAGCTAGCTGACTCTCTTCACCATGCGGGCAGCGCGATCGGTAAACACACGGATGATGCAAGCATTCGCATGAAGGCAAAAGAAAACCCCGAACCTTAGCTCAGGGGTATTGGCTCCAAAAATTCGGGCGTTAAATGTGGGGAGCCCCGACCCTAGCGGCCGGGGCTCCACCCTCAAAGAATAGTTCGGCGGTGTCCT
>NZ_KV788570.1:0-296764 GCF_001807345.1 Dermabacter sp. HMSC06F07 | reverse complement strand
TCGTGGCCCACACCATAAAACAACCCAAAATGAAGCGCCCTGGGTTTTGTTCCGTGGTCAGGACGCAACGGGCGCTGAGTCCTTGGCCTGACCCCCGTTTGTAGGTCCAGTCATTGTGGGAGTTGTCCTGTTGCTCGAGGCTTCGGGCAGGGAGACTGGTCGAATCATGACAAACAGAAGGAAGCGTCACACGCCGGAGCAGGTGGTTCGTAAGCTCGGGCAGGCTGACAGGCTGCCCGCTGATGGCGTTGATGTCGCGGCGGTATGTCGCGAGCTCGGCGTGTCCGAGCAGACGTACTACCGGTGGCGGCACCAGTACGGCGGGCTGAAAGCCGACGACGCGAAACTGTCCCGCGTCAAGGAGTTGGCAGGATTTCCTTGTTCTGAAAGTTGGGGATGTTCGGGTCGGCCTGGCCCAGGTGCATCTCCTTGGGCCGGTTCCAGGCGATGGCCTCGTGTGGGCGGACCTGGTTGTACTCGATGCGGTAGTCCTCGGCCCGTTCGGCCAGCATGACGGCGTCGTCGATCTCGTCGATGAACAGGCGTTCGTACTTCAGCGTCCCGAACCCTCGCTCGCGTGATCCGTTCTGCCCCGGCGACTTCACGCGGGTGCGGACGTGCGCTAGCTCGGGGTGGAGCTCGATGAACGCCTCGAACCGGAACGAGCGGAACGGGCCCCGTTGTCGGTGACGATCGTGACCACCGGCAGCACCTCCCCGGTCTGCTCATCGACTGGGCAGTCATCGACCATCGAACGCCCGAAGAGCTCCTCGTAGTCAGCCAGCGCGAGCTCGACCGCATCGATCGCATCGTGCTGGTTCGCCGTCGGCGACACATGGAACGGGTACTCTTACTTGGACCAGTGGTCCCGGCACCTCGCGATCCGCCACGTCCCGCCCGTCGCGGTCTCGAACTCGCTGAAGTCGAGCTGCCATACCTGGTTCGGTCCGGTCGGCTCCTTGGCGAACACGGCCTTGCGCCGCTCGGCGAGCTTGCGGCGTTCGCGCTGGTAGTGCGCGGGCAGGATCAGCCCCTCATCCCGCAGCAGCCGCAGCACCGTCGCCTCACTGACGACGTGGCCGTCATGGCGGACCATCGCCCAGATCTTGCGATGGCCCCACGCAGGATGGGCGGTGGCGTGAGAGAGCACCCGGTCGCGCACCGACTCCCGCGCCGGCTGTGGCCACGGACCCTTCGCCTGCACGCCAGCCCTGGTCTTGGCCTGCCAACGTCGCCACGTCCGCTCGGGCATGTCGATCAGCCGGCAGAACCTCGCGGTCGACATGCCCGCCTCGACGCGGATCACCTCGAGGTCCTCGAAGGGCCCAACCGGCCCTCCGCGGACTTCTTCCACACCCGGAGCTCGACCGCAGCCTCACCCAGGGCCTGCGTCAGTTCCTCGACCTGCGCCTCCAGCTGCTCCTCCCGCGTCGGCGGGCCGGACCGGCCCGCCGCCAACGCGGTCTTCCCCGCTTCGAGGAGGTCAGCCTTCCACCGCCCGATCGACTGCTCGCTGACCTTCTCCCGCCGAGCAGCCTCAGCGATCGACATCTCACCAGCAAGCACACTCAGCACGATCCGAGTCTTCCGCTCGGCCGGGATCACAGGGGGTCTACCCATGTTCAGACTCTCCTTCAAGACCTACACAACGGCCCTGCCACAAAGCCTGACGCGCGACAGACTCACCACCGGTAATACGTCTGCTCGGATATTCCAAGCTCCCGACACACCGCGGCGATGTCGCTGCCGTCGGCGAGCATCCTGTCGGCCTGCCCGAGCTTGCGAACGACCTGCTCCGGGGTGTGACGCTTCCTGCTGTTCGACATGATCTGACCAGTCTCCCTGCCCGCAACCACGGGCAACAGGACGACTCTCAGAACCACCGGACCTACGAAACGGGGTCAGCCCAGCATCACACGACAGACTCTCCCTCGCCAGGATCCAGAGTTGGCGCTGAGCCGTTGACCACTCCCGCGGTAGCGCTCAATGCAGAGGTCTCGGCGAGATCCTGCTCCGCCCCATCAGGAGGAGCATCCGCAGCAGCTCTGCGCCCCCAACGCTCCTTGACCTTGCCAAAGCCCCACCAAGCGGCGCCACCTACGGCAACACCAAGAGCTAGCCCTACTTTAACTCCCTGCTGTCGACCTTCGATCAGGCCAGCGTGGCGCCCCGCCCCCCCCCCCAAATGGGATTCCCCATCGACACACTCCATCCCCTCGCGCCGAACGACTACACAGAGCCGAGATCGGCAGGTAAACTAAGACGTCTAAGTATGTATCCATCTCCTGACGCATCACGCGCCCAAATCAGCTTCTCGAGTAGGAGTCACAATGAGCCCCGCCGGCACCCGCAACTGCTCCCGCTGCGGAGAAGCGGGACACGACATCCGCACCTGCCCCGCACCCGCAGGCCACCGCGTCGTTCTCGCCATCGATCTCAGCGCCGGCTACGGCCAATGGCAGCCCTCATGCGGCGACTGCGCTTGGACCGGAGACTGGAACACCGACCGCGACGCCGCTCAACGTGAAGCACGAGACCACCACACCTCCACCAGCTTGTGACGGGACTGCTTGAAGCGCCCTGGGTTTTGTTCCGTGGTGAGACGGTCGTGGGCGCGGTCGTGGCGGAGTGGGTGTGGGACGCTTCGACGCTTGCTGGGGTGCGGTAGTCGAGAGCTTCGTGGAGCCGGGGCGTGTTCCACCAGTGGACCCAGCCCATCGTGGCAAGTTCGACCTCGCTGACGGACTCCCAGGTCCGCTTGGAGTAGATCAGCTCCGCCTTGTAGAGGCCGTTCACCGTCTCTGCCAGCGCGTTATCGTAGCTATCGCCGACGGTGCCGACAGACGCTTTCACACCTGCGGCGAGAAGAGCGTCTGAGTAGGCGAGAGAGACGTATTGACTACCCCCCGGTCGGAGTGGTGAATCAATCCGCTTCCATTCCTCCTCGCCCCGGTGGCGAGGAGCGCGTGCTCCAGTGCGAGCAATGGCAGCTGCTGCGTGTGGAGGGTGGGCGCGACCGCCCAACCGACGATTCTCCGACTGAAGACATCGGTGATGAACGCGACGTAGCAGAACCCGGCGAGTATTCGGACATAGGTGGGGGCACCTCCCGCTTGCGGGGGAATATCGGCAACCCAGAGCTGCTGCGGCCGGTCCGCAACGAACCTCCGGTCCACCAGGTCGAAACGCTGATCCTCTCCGGCCGCGGGACGCGTGGTGACGGGCCAGCGGCCTCAGCGAACGCCCTGAAGGCCTGCGATCTTCATCAGCCTCGCGACCTGGTCTCGGCCCACGTCCATCCCACGTGCCGCATGGCGTGCCACATCTTCCGCACCCCGTAGACGCTGTAATTTTCCTGGTGGACCCGCTGCAGCTCCTCTACGAGGATCTCGTCCCGAACGCTGCGCGCGGAAGCCTTCCTGTTCTTGGAGGCGCGATATCCGCGGGAAGTGATGAACCCACATTCTGACGCACGCAGGGCGCGGCAGAAGGCCCAGGCCCCGGACTTCACGCGATGAATGTCGATGAACGTGATCATTTCGTCGTGGGGCGGTCGAGTTCCGCTGCGAAAAACGCCGAGGCGGCTTTCAGGAACTTGTGAGCGCGCCGCGCCTCCCCACCTCTCTCCGGAGCCGACAGTTCTCCTCCTCGAGCGGCTCTCCCGGGCCGGGTGGTTCGGTGGGGACGTAGCGGCTGCACCAGATCCGCAGCGTCTCCTCGCCGACACCGAGCTGCGGGGCGATCGCACGGATCGATGCTGCACGAGGCCCGCCCTCGCGGGCCCGACGGTCCTAGACCATACGCACAGCACGCTCACGCAGCTCGGGGCTGAACTTCTTGGGCATACTCCGATTCTCCTAGCTGAGACTCGGAACGAAACCCAGGGCGCTTCAAAAGTTGCCTTGCTCTTCCCGCTCCTGCACGAAAAGAGACGGGCTAGCTGCGCGAGACGTCGGTAAGGGGCTCCTGGCTGCGTACTGCAGACAGAGACGATTCAAAGACGCGAAGTCACCGCGACATCGCGGGCCGACCTAGGCGTGCGGGACGTAGCCCCTGTGTAGCGCGACGATGCCGCCGCTGAGGTTGCGATACTGCGCTCGTTCGAGCCCGAGCTCAAGGAACCACTCGCGTAGGCCCTCCTGATCGGGCCAGGCAAGAATTGACTCGGCGAGGTAGCTGTAGGCAGCACCATTCGCCGATACCTGCGATGCCACGTGCGGCAGCATCCCCATGATGTAGCGCGAGTAGACGTGGCGGAAGGCGCGATTGTTCGGGGTCGAAAACTCGCACACGACGACGGTCCCGCCCGGCTTCACTACGCGCGCCATTTCGGAGAGAGCTTTTCGTGGTTCAACGACATTGCGCAGACCGAAGCTAATGACGGCTGCATCGAATGAATCTGACGTGAACGGGAGGTTGGTAGCGTCGGCCCCCACAAAGGGGATGTGCGGTTGCCTCTTGCGCCCCTCCGCCATCATGCCAGCCGAAAAGTCAGAAGCGAGCACCAGGTGCCCCGCACGCGCGATCGCCGCGCTCGAGGTACCGGTGCCGGCCGCGACATCAAGTACGCGAGCCCCGCTCCCCTGCGGCAGATCGAGCGCTTCCACCATCGCCGTTCGCCACCCTCGATCCTGGCCAAAGGCAAGGACGGTGTTGAGGAGGTCGTAGCGCCCCGCGACGCCGTCAAACATAGTCGAGACATCGTCGGGGTTCTTGGTGAGATCAGCTCGCGTCATGGGGTCTATTGTGCCTGATCGAGGCCGCGGTGCGGGCAACGCGGGGTACGGGCGCGTCAGAGCCCGATGAGCCCCGTGAGTGCATCACGGAGGAAGTACATCACGAACAGTGCGCTCACGACATACATGAGCCAATGCACCTTTTTCGCGTTGCCCACGACAATTTGGATGACCACGTACAGGATGAAGCCCGCCCCCATGCCCACGGTGATCGAGTACGCGAACGGCATGAGGATGATCGTGAGGAAGGCGGGAATAGCCTTCGTGAGGTCGCTGAAATCGATGTCCACGACCTGGCTCATCATGAGGAATCCGACGAGGACGAGGGCCGGGGTCGCAGCCTCGTACGGCACGAGAGCGACGATCGGCGATAGGAACATCGCGACGACGAAACACAGG
The DNA here is from genome assembly GCF_001807345.1 of Dermabacter sp. HMSC06F07. Classification (NCBI taxonomy): domain Bacteria; kingdom Bacillati; phylum Actinomycetota; class Actinomycetes; order Micrococcales; family Dermabacteraceae; genus Dermabacter; species Dermabacter sp. HMSC06F07. The sequence goes on along the minus strand of NZ_KV788570.1, from coordinate 291,629 downwards.
CCAGTGACGACGGTCGCGAGGCCCGTCCGGGCGCCTTCACCGACGCCGGTCGCGCTTTCAACGAAGCTCGTGTTGGAGGAGACTCCACCGACGCCACCCATGATCGCCCCAACAGAGTCGGCGATGAGGATCCGCTGGCTGTTCTCAACATCGCTGTTGTCGTCGACGAGCCCTGCCTCGGTGCCAACCGCAACCATGGTGCCCATCGTGTCGAAAAAGTCTGCGAGGAGGAGGGAGAACACGACGATGATGGCGCCGACGACACCGATGGCGCGCAGTCCACCGACCGGATCGACCTGGAACAGGGTGCTGAAATCGGGCAGCGCGAACGCGCTTCCGCTCAGGGCGGGCACGTTCATGGACCAGCCGTAAGGGTTACCTGCATCGGTGTCGGTTGCGGGGGCAAACTGACCGATTCCGACGGTGTTCTCGATGACAATGGCGAGCACTGTCGCAGCGATAATCGCGATGAGAATCGCGCCGGGGACCTTCCTCACCCACAGCACGATCATGAGGATGAGCCCGAAGACGAACACGGCTGTAGGCCAGCCAATGAGCGAGCCTGAGTTACCGAGCTGCACGGGGGTGCCACCACCGGTGGTCACGAAGCGGGCGTTGATGAGCCCAATAAACGCAATGAACAAGCCCATGCCGACAGCGATAGCGGTCTTGAGAAACTGCGGGACCGCGAGGAATACCGCCTTGCGAAAGCCCGTGAGAACGAGCAAAAGAATAATGATGCCTTCCACGAGCACGAGCCCCATCGCACCGGCCCAGGTCATGCCGGGCAGTGACACGACGCCGTAGGCGAGGTACGCGTTGAGCCCGAGACCCGCCGCCATTGCGAGCGGGAAATTCGCCCACGCTCCCATGAAGATCGAACACACGGCAGCAATCAGCGCCGTTCCCGCGGCAACAGCGGGCATATTCGGCTCGGTTCCACCGCCGAGGTACATGCCGGTCGAATCCGGCACGGTGCCGATAATGAGCGGGTTCAGTACGACGATGTAGCACATCGCAAAGAACGTGACCATGCCGCCACGCACTTCGCGGCCGACCGTCGAGCCGCGTTTAGAGATCGAGAAAAACGAATCGAGGCGCGAGAAAGCCGCACCCTTTGAGGGAGCACTGTGGGTTTGGGACATGGCTCCCATTGTAGGAAAAGGCCCGGCCAAAGCAACGCTTTGGGCCGGGCCAGCGAGACAAAGAACTCGAGTTTTACTTCTTTTCGGGGCGATTAGCGTCGATAAAGCGGTAGTAGTCGAGGTAGTCGAGCTTTGAGGCCGCGGAGCTATCCACAACGATGGTGGCGTCCTCGTGAAGCTGGAGCGCGGTCGATGTCCAGCGGGCGCTCACCCCTCCCTCGATTGTCTGGCGAACGGCTTCAGCCTTGTTCTCCCCCGTTGCAATGAGGAGAAGTTTCCTCGCCTCGCGAATTGTGCCGACTCCCTGGCTGATGGCGTGGATGGGAACGTCATCTTTCGAATCGAAGAAACGCGAGTTGTCAGCGATCGTCTTGGGGGTGAGCGTCACCAGGTGCGTGCGCGAAGCGAGCGACGTGCCCGGTTCGTTGAAGCCGATGTGACCGGTAGCACCGACCCCGAGGAGCTGGAGATCAACGCCGCCTGCGTCCTTGATCGCGGCGTCATACCGGGCTGCTTCGGCAACCGGATCCCCCGTGTCACCGCGAGGGCAAAACACCTTCGCAGGGTCGAGATCGACCTTTTCAACAAGGTGCTCGCGAATAAAACGCGCGTAGCTTTGGGGGTGCTCGGGCGAAAGCCCCACGTACTCGTCGAGCATGAAGACAGTGACATTCGCAAAGCTCAAGCCCTCGTCACGGTGGCGCCGCGCGAGTTCGTCATAAGCCGCGATCGGCGAGGACCCCGTCGCGAGGCCGAGAGTGACGGGGCCACCATCTGCTTCGCGAATAGCAGCCTCGATGTGATCGGCAACGACCACGCTCGCGTCGTCGGCGGTGGGGCGAATGTAGATTTCCATGGCATCTCCGGCTTCGTTCTGGGGCGCGGGAGGGCCGACGCTGGCCGGCCTCCGCTTACGCCCATGGTGGGCTCGCTCATATGCTCCTGCAAGCATACGTACTTCGAGAAGAGACCAGCAAGGCCCGGCACCTCGAGGTGCCGGGCCTTGCGTTTTTGGCGCGAAAGCTCCGCGCCGTTTCCCCAAACGGGGCTTACTTCTTCTTCGGCGTCGATGCCGCCGCAAGCTCAAAGGCCTTGCGGGGTTCTGTCGCCTGGGCGATACCGAGAATTTCGCGGTTGCCGAGCAGCGAGCTCACCCAACCCGCGACGACACCGGCCTTACGGCCGAGTGTAGGCATGGCATAGACGTGGTAGGCGCGAGCGCCGAGCCATGCGGGAATACCCTTGAGCTCGACCTTCTTGTCGCCGATGAACAGCGTTCCGACGCCCTTGAACATGCCGAGGGTTGCCATCGTGCCGAGGTTCTTGTGGTAGTAGTCCACGAGCGGGCGCGAGTCGATCGCGCGCGCAACGTTGTCGGCGAGGCACTTCGCCTGGCGCACGGCGTGCTGAGCATTCGGCGGGCACACCTTGCCCTCGCCCGAGGCGAGATCCGGAACGGTCGTGCAGTCGCCGGCCGCAAAGACGCCCTCGAGTGGGCCGTCCTCGCCCTTGACGCGGAGGTCGGCGAGGCAGTCAAGGCGGCCGGTCTGGTTGAGCGGCAGATCCGAGTTCTCGAGGACGGGGTTCGGCTTGATGCCGGCACACCACACGATGAGGTCCGAGGCGAACTCGTCACCGTCGGAGGTCTTGACGATGCCGTCCTCGCACGAATTGAGGAAGGTCTCGAGCTTGACCTCGATGCCGCGCTCACGGAACTGCTTGAGAGCATACTTACCGAGCTCTTCGCCAACCTCGGGAAGAATTCGACCCATCGCTTCGATCATGACGAAGCGGACATCCGAGGGATGAAGATCGGGGTAGTAACGCAGAGCTGCGGAGACCATGTCTTCAGCTTCGGCAATGGCTTCCGAGCCAGCGAAGCCACCGCCAACGAAGGTGAAGGTCAACAGACGCTTGCGGGTTTCGGGATCCTTGGTCGAAGCTGCCTCGGCGAGGTTGCTGAGGATGCGGTCGCGCACGGCCACGGCTTCCTCGACCCACTTGAACCCAATAGCGTTTTCAGCAAGGCCCGGGATCGGGAGCGTGCGCGGAACAGAACCGAGCCCCACGACGAGGTAGTCGTAGCTGATCTCGATCGTTTCATCGCCCTCGAGAGCGACCGTCACGACGCGATCCGCGTGCGAGATGGTCTCGACCGATCCGGTGACGACCTTGGTGCCCTGCAGGACCTTGCGCAACGGCGCGAGCACGTTGCGCGGGTCAATCGCACCGGCGCCAACCTCCGGGAGGAAGGGCTGATAGGTGAGGTAGGGACGAGTGTCGACGACCGTGATGGCAACGTTGTTGCCGGCCTTCTTGCGCAGCTCAGCTGCGACGTTCATACCAACGCTTCCGCCGCCGAGAACGAGAACGTGCGGCTTGTTTCCTGAATTGATGTTCATGTGTGTGAACTTGCCTTTCCACATCGCTAACGATGCAATTCAACCACGTTGAGGCGCTTCCAAACTGAGTGAATCGAGCACGCTCATCGCGAGTCCATCGAGAATGTCGTGTTCGCTCGTCGTGACGCGCTCGAGTGTGCCTTCGTTCGCAACCCGTTCGAGGATCCGCGCCCAAATAAGCGCGCCCGCGCCGATCACGTCTATCCGTCCCGGGTGGATCGCCGGGAGCGCTGAGAGCTCCGTCGCGCTCGATCGAAGAATTCGATAGCTAAGAGCCGTGAATTCCTCGGCATCAATGCTTGCGCCGTGGCTCAGTTCGGGCGTGTATTCCTCGAGGCCGAGGGCAACGGCGGTCAAAGTCGTGACGGTTCCCGCGACTCCCACGATGCCGCGAACTGCGGAAAAATCGATCGTCTGAGAAGCCTCGTCCATAAGTGCGTCGATATCGCGTACAGCGGCCTCAATGTCGCTCTCGCTCACGCGGTCGGCGCTCAAGTGGCGCTCCGTGAGGCGAACAGACCCCATGTCGAGGCTGATCTCGGCTCGCGGCGCATCCTCGCCGTAGACCAGTTCGGTTGAACCGCCACCGATATCAACGATCAGGCGAGGCGAGGGCCCGGGATCGGGAAGAGTCGCCACGGCACCGCGATAGCTCAGCACCGCCTCTTCGGTCCCTTCGATGACCTCTGGTTCAATGCCGAGAATCTCCCGAACACCGTCGATGAACTCCGCTCGGTTCTCAGCGTCGCGGCTTGCACTCGTCGCTGCAAAGCGCACGCCTTCGACCGCGTTCTGCTCGATCACGCGTGCATACTGCCGAGTGGCCTCAAGAGTGCGCTCGATCGCTTCCGGGTCGAGGCGCCCCGTGCGGTCCACCCCGTGACCGAGACGCACAATTTTCATCTCCCGCGCGATATCCGGCAAGGAGCCGTCGGGCGCTTCTTCCGCGACGAGAAGACGAATCGAATTCGTGCCGCAGTCGATCGCGGCGACCCTGCGGCTCATGCGCCTTCCTCCTCAAGCATTGCGGGGGTGAGGTCGCATCGGCATCGATCGATCGTCGTGTCATCAGAGGTCAACTCAAGGGCGCGATCACCAAACGGGTTCACGCCTGGCCCCTCGGCAAGGGCCTGGCCGACAACGGCATGGAGGCACTTCACGCGGTGCGGCATTCCCCCTGCACTGATGCCATCGATCTCTTCGGCACTACCGAGCTCGGAGCGCCGCTCCAGGTACCGCTCGTGGGCGCGCGCATAGCTCTGCTGAAGCTCACTGTTCTCTTCCAGCTCGGCGGTCCACTCAGCAAGCAACCCCCGCGCCTCAAGTCGCGAGCAGGCCTCGACCATCGACGGAAGCGTGAGGTAAAGGCTCGTGGGAAACGGCGATCCATCGCTCAGACGCGGCACCGTGCGCACAACGGCGGGAGCCCCGCACGCGCAGCGACGGGCGATCGAATGCACGCCACGCATCGTTCGACCAAGCTGGCGAGCCATGAGGGCGAGATCCGCCTCGGTTGCCTCGCTCTCGAACGGAAGTGGATCAAGCGGTGTTGGCATAGAGCACTACAACCTTTCGGGCGACTATCGGCATCACGGGCCTTGCTTATCGGCGGGGTCCTCGGGAGGAGCGGCCTGACTCGCGGCTACGAGCGAATCCCACATCGTGCCAAACCACGCAGTTTTCGTGCGCTGCTCCGCCTGCGCGGCCCGGGTCGTTTGAGGAACCTCGGCACCACTTGAATCTGTCAGGCGATACTGCGTTTCCCCGGGGTAGGCAAAGAGCAAACGTTCGCGCGCTTGCGCGGAGACAAACGTCGGATCTTCCCACCGCGCGACCTGCGCCTCGAGTCCTTCGACCTCGCGTTCTTGCTGGGCAACCTGCGCACGAAGGGTGCTGAGGCGCTGTTGCTGCATGACGTACCCATTCACGGTCGGAACGAGCGCCACGAGCGCGAGAAGCGTAATCGCCAGCAGCACGAGCGAGCGCCCCGTGAGCCCCGCGATAGGGGCCAGAACCTTGCGTGCACCCGCACTTATCGAAGTTGCCGTGCGCGCAGATGCGGTGTGCCCAGCCTTCGTGCGGCGACGACTCGCGCGACCGGTAGGCGTGGAGGGGGCGGCTGCGGAAGTACGCCGCCGCGACGCCGAGGAGCGCCCCGCCGGTCTCGACGGGGCGCCCCTTCGGTGCTTTAACGAATCAGGCATGAGCCCTATCGTAAACCGCTCAGGCCTTGAAGCGCGGGAACGCCGAAGCGCCCGCGTAGACGGCCGAGTCGCCGAGCTCATCCTCGATACGGATGAGCTGGTTGTACTTATTGACGCGCTCACCGCGAGCAGGAGCACCGGTCTTGATCTGGCCCGTACCGAGCGCAACAGCGAGGTCGGCGATCGTGGTGTCCTCGGTCTCGCCCGAACGGTGCGACATCATCGACGAGAAACCATTGCGGGTGGCAAGATCCACGGCGTCAAAGGTCTCGGTGAGGGTGCCAATCTGGTTCACCTTCACGAGAAGAGCGTTGGCAGCGCCATTCTCAATGCCGCGGCCGAGACGCACGGGGTTCGTCACGAAGAGGTCGTCGCCAACGAGCTGAACCTTCTCGCCGAGCTTCTCGGTGATGGCAACCCAGCCGTCCCAGTCTTCCTCGTCGAGCGGGTCCTCAATCGAGACGAGCGGGTAGGACTCAACGAGCTCGCCGTAGTAGGCGATCATGTCCTCGGCAGACTTCTTTTCACCTTCGAAGAGGTAGGAGCCGTCCTCGAAGAACTCCGACGCAGCAACGTCGAGAGCGAGTGCGACGTCCTTGCCCGGGGTGTAGCCAGCCTTCTCGATGGCCTCGATGATGAGGTCGAGAGCGGCGCGGTTCGACTCGAGGTTCGGCGCGAAGCCACCCTCGTCACCGAGACCCGTCGCGAGACCACGGTCGTGGAGAACCTTCTTGAGGTTGTGGTAAACCTCGGCACCCATACGGACGGCCTCGACGAAGGTCGGGGCACCGATCGGGGCGATCATGAACTCCTGGATGTCCACGTTCGAATCCGCGTGCGACCCACCGTTGAGGATGTTCATCATGGGGACGGGAAGCACGTGTGCGTTCGGACCGCCCACGTAGCGGTAGAGGGGCAGCTCTGCTTCCGCAGCGGCAGCCTTCGCGACAGCGATCGACACGCCGAGAATGGCGTTCGCGCCGATCTTGCCCTTGTTGTCGGTGCCGTCCGCGTCAATCATCGCGAGGTCGATCGCGCGCTGGTCGGTCACGTCCATGCCCTCGATCTTTTCGGAGAGCTCTTCGGCAACCGCGGCGGCAGCCTGCGAAACGCCCTTGCCGAGGTAACGGCCCTTGTCACCATCACGGCGCTCAACGGCCTCAAATGCACCGGTCGAGGCGCCCGAAGGAACCTGGCCGAGGAACTGGTAGCCCTCGTCGGTCGTAAGAACGACCTCAACGGTGGGGTTGCCGCGCGAATCAAGAATCTCGCGACCGCGAACGTCGAAGATGAATGCCATGAGATGGCCTCCTTAGTCAGGATTTTCAAGTGGCGGGTCGCCTTTGACCTTCGCCCTCAAGTCTAGTGCGGATCGTGTGATCTACCTGAAGGGTTTTGCGCACCCCCGGCGCGGCGAATGCGACCCAGGTCACGGAGTGGGACTTCAGTCGCGAGCCAAGTGCGCCTCGACCCTCGCCACGAGTGCGCGAAGAGCCGATTCGGGATCCTCATCACGCGCTGCCGCCTCGAGCACGATCGCCATGATTCGAGAGGCGATACTCCCATTCGACGCGCTGTTCTCAACGCCAGCCCTAAGCTCTTCCTCCCGCCCCGCAGCTTGCGCACGCGCGGCGATCTTGAACGCCCGCTGGAGTGCGGGAAGGGCGAGTGGAATCCCCTCGGCGAGTGCACTGCGCGGCTTCTCCTGCGACTTGATGCGGTCCCACCGCGCCGTAATCTCCTCAATGCTCAAATCCTCGCGCTCGGGTCCAAACACATGAGGGTTTCGGCGATACATCTTCGCGTTGAGAGACCGGGCAACCGAATCCAGCGTCCACGGCTCAGCTTCCTCCATGCCGATTCGCGCATGAAACACGAGCTGAAACAGCAGGTCCCCGAACTCGTCAACGAGCTCCGATGTATGAATCGGCTCGCGCTCAAGTTCGGCAAGAACCTCGTGGGTTTCCTCGAGCAAGTATCGCGAAAGAGAACCGTGTGTCTGGGCAGCGCTCCACGGATCGCCCCCCGGGCTTCGAAGCTCGTGCATGATCCTCACCGACTCGACGACCGCAGCGCCGGGAGCGACGGGGGACGCGAAAACATAATCCGCATCGATGGGCCCACCGGAGACCTCTTCGAGCGCGCCAATCGTCTCGATCGGCGACGGAAGGTGGGGGTGCTCGGAATCGCAGAGCCAGGCGAGATACCCGCCCGGGCAGCCGTCGGAATCCTCGAGCCACGCGCCGACCGAGCGCGCGAGCTCGTGTGCACTTGCGCTTTCGAGCCGCACGCACTCGATCCCAGCCTCGCGCACGTGTGCCTCCCACGCCGGGTGCGCGCACGACAGGGCAACGCTCGCGGCGCCCCTGAGAGTGTCCCAGCCGCGCGCCGTCATAAGCCCTGGCGCATTCAGGGGCGAAACGGGAACGACCTTGAGCTCTCCCGAAAAAGACCCGTTCATCACGCATGCCCCTTTCGTCCAAGACCCGCCTGGCGCGTCCCTTGCGGCGCGTCACGGCGCGAGTTTTCGAGCCTACTTGCGCGCGGTGATCGCGAACCGAACGAACGCGGGCGGGAGGGTTCCGACGACTGCTCGGCAAGCTCGATGCCCCGTTCTTTCGCCCATGCGGGCTTCAGCTGTGCAATCACGCCGCGGCAGAACTCGAGCAGAGCCTCGTCGGTGAGGGGAATACCACCGACACGCTGAGTGCGCGGATGCGGGACGAGAACCTGGCGAAGGGCAGGCTTGAGCACCGTTCCCGGATACAACCTGCGGAGTTTGAGCTGCACGCTGTCCGTGACGTCCACGTGCGCGAAGCGGATCATCTTGCCCTGTACCTGCACCTCGTCGATCCCAGCTTCGGAGGCATCCAGGCGGAAGCGCGCGACGTGAAAGAGACGCTCGACCTCCGCGGGAGGCGCGCCGTAACGGTCCTCGAGCTCGGAGTGCACGCTCTCGAGCTCGTCGGCACTCTTCGACGCCGAAATCTTCGAGTATGCCTCGAGGCGTAGGCGCTCGGAATCGATGTACTCGACGGGAATGTGCGCGTTAAGGGGCAATTCGACCTTCGTGTCCTTCCCCGTATGGTCGAATTCGCCCTTGAACGCTGCGACAGCCTCGCCGACCATGCGTACGTACAAGTCAAAGCCCACACCGGCAATGTGCCCGGACTGCTCGCCGCCGAGCAAGTTCCCTGCGCCGCGGATCTCGAGGTCCTTCATCGCGACCTGCATGCCTGCACCGAGCTCCGAGTGCGTCGCAAGCGTCGTGAGGCGGTCGTGCGCTGTTTCCGTGAGCGGTTTCGTCGCTGGATACAGGAAGTACGCGTAGGCGCGATCGCGCGAGCGCCCCACCCTTCCGCGAAGCTGGTGAAGCTGCGAGAGACCAAATCTGTCCGCATTCTCCACGATCAGGGTATTTGCGTTCGAAATGTCGAGGCCCGTTTCCACAATCGTCGTGCACACGAGTACGTCGAAGCGCTTCTCCCAAAAATCGAGGATGACTCGCTCGAGTTGGGCCTCGTTAAGCTTGCCGTGGGCGACCTCCACTCGTGCATCGGGCACGAGCTCACGCAAGTGCGCGGCGGTGCGTTCAATATCCTCGACGCGGTTGTGGATGTAGAACACCTGCCCCTCACGCAAGAGTTCGCGGCGGATCGCGGCCTTGACCTGAGCATCCTCGTGCGCGCCAACGTAGGTGAGCACGGGATGGCGCTCCTCTGGCGCAGTCGCGAGCGTGGAAAGCTCGCGGATGCCCGTGACGGCCATCTCGAGGGTCCTGGGAATCGGGGTCGCCGACATCGACAGCACATCGACGTTGGTGCGCAGTGCTTTGAGAGTCTCCTTGTGCTCAACACCAAAGCGTTGCTCCTCGTCCACGATGATGAGCCCCAGGTCCTTGAAACGCACCTGCCCCGTGAGCAAGCGATGCGTCCCGATCACTACGTCGACCGAACCGTCCTTGAGCCCCTCGATCACCGCATCCGACTCAGCCTTGGTTTGGAAGCGCGAGAGCCCGCGAACGTTGACGGGAAAGCCCGCGTATCGCTCTGTGAAGGTGTCGACGTGCTGCTGAGCGAGAAGAGTCGTCGGGCATAGGACCGCCACCTGTTTGCCATCCTGCACAGCCTTGAAGGCCGCGCGTACCGCAACTTCGGTCTTGCCGTAGCCGACGTCACCGCACACGAGGCGATCCATGGGAAGCGGCTTTTCCATATCCCGCTTGATGTCGTCGATCGTCGAAAGCTGATCGGGAGTTTCCGTGTACTCGAAGGCGTCCTCGAGCTCGTGCTGCCACGGGGTATCGGGCGAGAAGGCAAAGCCCGAACTGCGCTGGCGCTCGCTATAGAGCCTCACGAGTTCATCGGCGATCTCCCGGATGGCCTTGCGCGCACGCGACTTGGTCTTCGACCAGTCACTTCCGCCCATCTTGTTCACGCTCGGGGCCTCGCCTCCGACGTACTTCGTCACCTGGTCGAGCTGGTCGCTCGGGACGTAGAGGCGATCACCAGGCTGGCCCTTCTTCGAGCTCGCGTACTCGATGACGAGGTATTCGCGGGTCGCGCGCTTATCGCCCGTGCCTACGGTGCGGCTCGTCATCTCCACGAACCGCCCGACTCCGTGGTGGTTGTGAACGACATAGTCCCCGGGCGACAGCTGGAGCGGATCGACCATCGCGCGGCGACGTGCGGCAAGTTTCTTGCCACCAGATCGGCGAGCGGCCGATTTCCCCGTCATGTCTCGCTCACACAAGAGCATGAGTTTGATGTCCTCGAGGAGGATCCCCTCGGTGATCGGCCCCGTCGTGATGCTCACGTGCGAGCGGGAAAGCTCCTCGTCGAGATCAGCGCTGAACCGCGCCGCGACACCCGCCTCAGTGAGCGACTCGGCGATGTGGCGCCCGGTACCCGCTCCCGCGGTCGTGAGGACGATTCGCCATCCGTCACTAACGTGCTGCGCGAGGTCCCGCGCCGCATTCGCGATCGAGCCGCCGTATCCCGGGTGCGGCTTCGCTTGAGACGTGAGGTCGGCATCGAGCCCGAACGGGGCAAGCGTGGAGACCGGGAGGCGTCGGGCCTCAAGCTCGCCGAGTGTGTCCTCGAGCGACGAGAAGCTTGCCTGCGACACATCGATCGGCACGGCGCCGCCCTGCGCTGCACTCGACCACGCCGCCTCAAGGAACTCTTCCGTTGTGCGCACGAGCTCATCGACACGCGTGCGAATGCGTTCGGGTTCGACGAACACGAGGCTCGAATGCTCGGGAAGTAGATCCGCGAGGCTCACCATCTCCCCCACCAGAAGCGGGGTCAGCGACTCCATGCCCTCGACGGCAATGCCCTCCGCAAGCCGCGAGAGGATGTCAGCGGCGCCGGGCAGCTGCGCGATCGCGGCGCGTGCTCTCGCGCGCACGTCCTCCGTCAGAAGAATCTCACGGCACGCGGGTGCATCGAACGCTTCGAGAGTATCCTCCATCGAGCGCTGATCCGCGACGGAAAAGAAACGGATCTCTTCAAGCTCGTCGCCGAAAAAATCGAGGCGGACGGGATGCGAGAGCGTCGGCGGGAACACGTCCACAATGCCGCCACGCACCGCAAACTCACCGCGCGAGGAGACCATGTCCACGCGCGAATACGCCGCACCGACGAGCTTCTCCACAAGCTCGTCGATCGCAATGAAGTCGCCGCGCTCGAGATGAACCGGCGCTAGATTCTCAAGTCCGCGTGCCATCGGCTGCACGAGTGCACGCACAGGAACCATGAGCACCTCGACCCCACCCGTTTCGTCCGGATGCGCCAGTGAATAGAGCGTGGAAAGCCTGCGCGCGACCGTGTCGCTACGGGGCGAAAGCCTCTCGTGCGGAAGGGTCTCCCAGGCGGGGAACAGCGCAACCTTCGCGGCCGGAACGAGAGCTTCGATCTGGGCCGCAAGATCTTCTGCTTCGCGCGTCGTTGCGGTCACCACGACGAGCGGGTCCGACGGCCCCCTGCGCGAAGCGGCCTCGGCAAGATAAAGCGGGTGCATGCCGCTCGGGGCGATGATCGATACGCCCTCGGCGGTGGAACGCGCTTCGACGAAGCGTGCGAGATCAGCAGAGTGCGCCGCGGCGGCGAGAACGGGGGCGATGCTCACGGGCGGATCGCCTCGCGCGAATGAAACTCTTGCTGCGTCGCCACGAGGCCCTGCTCCACGAGCATCTCCACGCACTGTCCCGCCGAGGTCACGAGGTCATCAAGTACCTTGCGCTCCGACGAGGAAAAAGGAGCGAGGACGAAATCCGCGGTATCGCGCCCCTGCGGGGGACGCCCCACGCCGACGCGCACGCGCAAATAGTCTTTGGTGCCGAGTGCACGCGAAATATCACGAAGGCCGTTGTGACCGCCTTCTCCCCCGCCGATCTTCGCTTTAATCGCACCGAACTGCGCATCGATCTCATCGTGCACGACGATGAGATTCTCAGGCTCGATCCCGTAGTACTGCGCGAGCGCAGACACGGGCCCACCCGAAGTGTTCATGTAGCACCCAAGTTTCGCCAGAATCACTCGGCGGCCGGTACCCGGCGCCCCCATGTGCCCCTCAATAACTGAAGCATTGGCCTTCTTGTGCCGTTTGAACGAGGCGCCGGCCCACTCGGCAAGTCGATCGAGCACCATGTGCCCGACATTGTGTCTCGTCGCTTCATACTTGGGACCAGGGTTCCCGAGGCCCACAATCAGCATCGTCTCGCTCACAACTCTACTTTCCGCACTAATCCAGGGGAAAACCTGGTCACCGCCGGCTGGCCGGCGACCGTCGCCCCCCCCCGAAAAGGCTACAGGGGCGCCGCACCTGTGTGCGACGCCCCTGCATTAGATTTCACGATCCGCGAAGTCGCGGATCAGAACTCACTCGTCGTCGCCCTCCGACGACTCCTCGGCAGCATCCTCTGCCGCTTCCTCGTCGTCCTCGGAGCCAGGCGTCTCGAGGTCGGCCTCGTCGACCTGCGGGACCTGGATCGACACCACGAGGAACTCGGGATCGGTAACGAGCTCGGCGTCTCCAAGGTCGAGGTCCCCGGCGTAGATCGCATCGCCTTCGACCTTGCCCTCAACGTTGACGACGATGTGTTCGGGAAGGCTGAGTGCATCGGCGAGGAGGGTGATCTCCTGAATGTCAACCACGGCAACGGCGGGCGACTGGGGCTCGCCTTCGACGGTCACGGGGATGTCAACCTCAACCTTCTCGCCGCGCTTCACGATGAGGAGGTCGATGTGGAGAATGTCGCGCGAGAGCGGGTGGCGCTGAATGTCCTTGATGATCGCGAGCTCGTTTTCAGCGTTCGGGATCTCAAGCTCGAGAAGAGCGTTCGAGTGACGCGCGGCAAGAGCCGTCGCGTGATACGGAAGCGCGAGGTGAACCGGCTCGGTGCCGTGGCCGTACAGGACCGCGGGGATCTTGCTTTCGGCGCGCATGCGGCGCGCAAAGCCCTTGCCGAAGTCGGAACGGATGTCGACCTTGATGTTCTCGGCCATGTGAAACTCCTTGGGTGTGAAGCGGGGCGAGACGGCGCGCCCCGAGCACGTGGGAGCACGAGCCCAAGGATTCAACCGCGTCGATAACGGAGTAGGCCGAAGCCTCTCCCTCGCCGAAGTACCGTCCAATCATACGGCACGGCCGCGCAGTCACTCGACAAAGTGCGACGTGAAGCGAGGCACGTCACGCCGAGCAGACTGCGCGACCGGTGACAGACGAGGAGATTAGGCGTCGCCGTCGAACAGCGAGGTCACAGAGCCGTCATCGAAGACGGCACGGATCGCACGTGCGAGAAGCGGCGCGATCGAGAGGATCGTGAGCTTCTCGAAATTCTTTTCCTCGGGGATGGGCAGCGTGTTGGTCGCGATGACCTCGCGCACCGCCGAATTCTTGAGGCGCTCAACGGCCGGATCCGAGAAGATCGGGTGCGTCGTGGCTACCACCACGGAGCTCGCGCCGTTCTTCGTGAGGGCTTCGACGGCCTGGACGATCGTTCCTGCGGTATCGATCATGTCGTCGACGAGGATGCAGGTTTTTCCTTGCACGTCGCCGATGATGCGCTTCGCAACGGCCTGGTTGGGGCGACGCGGGTCGCGCGATTTGTGCACGAAGGCAAGGTTCACGCCGCCAAGGCGCTTCGCCCACTTCTCGGCTACGCCGATACGGCCGGCGTCTGGCGAGACAACGCACAGATCCTCGTCGCCGTAGGTCGACTCGACGTACTTCGCAAGGATGGGCATGGCCATGAGGTGGTCGACGGGACCGTCGAAGTAGCCCTGAACCTGCGGCGCATGCAGGTCAACCGAGATGAGGCGGTCGATTCCGGCGGTCTTATACAGATCGGCGACCAGGCGGGCCGAGATCGGCTCGCGGCCACGGTGTTTTTTGTCCTGGCGGGCGTACGGGTAGCTCGGGGCGATCGCCGTGATGCGCTTCGCGGACGCGCGCTTGAGGGCGTCCACCATGATGAGGTGCTCCATGAGCCAGTTATTGATGGGAGCCGGGTGCGACTGGAGAACGAAGACGTCCGCCCCGCGCACACTCTCGCCGTAGCGCACGTAGATCTCGCCGTTGGCGAAATCCCACGCGTCCGTCGGGAGAAGGTCAACACCGAGTTCCTTGGCGACTTCCTCGGCGAGCACGGGGTGGGCGCGCCCCGAAACGAGAACGAGGTGCTTTTCTCCGCTGGTGATGATGCCGCTCATCGTTTTACTTCTCCTCGGTGGTTGCGGTTCGAGAGTCGTGGTCAAGCGCTTTTTCGGCGGCTTCGGCCGCGGCGGTGCCCGTGCGCTTGGTGAGCGTCCACCCCTCGGTAATGCGAGGCTTCGTAGCATTGACGGCAAGGGCGCCGGGCGGGACGTCTTTAAGGACGATCGTTCCAGCTCCCGTGGCCGCACCGTCGCCGATTGTCACAGGCGCGACGAGGACGCTGTCGCTTCCAACGCGCACGTGTTTGCCGACGACACTCCTGTGCTTGTTCACCCCATCGTAGTTCGCAAAGATCGTTGCCGCACCAATGTTCGTCCCCTCGCCGATCTCGGCGTCACCCACGTAGGAAAGGTGGGGAACCTTTGCACCATCGCCGATCTCCGCATTCTTGGTTTCGCAGAAGCCACCGATCTTGCCGCGGGCGCCGAGAACGGTCCCCGGCCGCAGGTAGGTGAAGGGCCCCACGGTCGCCCCTTCCCCGATGACCGCGCCGAAGCCGTGAGTGCGCACAACCTCGGCTCGGTCGTGAATGGTGACGTCGGTCAGGGTCGTGTCCGGCCCGACGGTTACGTCGCCGCCAATGACACAGTGCCCGTGCAACTGCACGCCGGGGAGGATTGTCGTGTCCTGCCCAATCTCGACTTCGGGGTCGATGAACGTCGAGGAGGGATCGATGATGCTCACGCCGGCGCGCATGTGGCGCACGAGGGTCCGACGGTTCATTTCGGCACCGAGCTCGCTGAGTTGGACCCGATCGTTGGCGCCTTCCACCTGGATTGCGTCATCAATGACGTACGCGGTGACTTTTTGCCCCTCGGCACGGGCGATGCCGGGAACGTCGGTGAGGTACATCTCGCCTTGGGCGTTATCGGTGCCGACTTTCGTGAGGGCTTCGCGCAAGAATGCGAGGTCGAATGCGCAGATTCCCGAGTTGATTTCGGTGATCGAACGCTGCTCGTCGTTCGCGTCCTTATGCTCGACGATCGCTTCGACCTGGGAGCCGTCGGCGCTGCGCACGATGCGGCCGTATCCGGTCGGGTCGTCGAGGCGAGCGGTGAGGATCGACACGCACGATTCGGACTCCTCGTGGGCCTGAACGAAGGCGCGGAGCGTTTCTGACTGGAGCAAGGGCACGTCGCCGTAGGTCACGAGTACGGTTCCGACGGTCGCCTCAACCTTGTCGAGACCGCATTGAACAGCGCGTCCAGTGCCGGGGATGTCATCCTGATCGGCGGTGACGACCTCGGGAGCGTTCTGCGCGAGGTGAGAGAGAACCTGTTCACGTTCGTGGCGGACGACCGCGACGATCTCGCCGGCGCCCGTTCCGCGCGCCGCGTTGATCGCGTGCATGAGCATCGAGGTGCCACAGACAGGGTGGAGAACCTTGGGAAGAGCGGATTTCATGCGAGTGCCTGCGCCGGCTGCGAGGACGACGACAGCTGCGGGCGAATAATGTGCCACGGAAAGGTGCTCCTTGTGTCCGGTGCGATGAATCCGGTGCTGGATCGTTCCGCGACCAGGACTCGAACCTGGAATACCAGAACCAAAAACTGGGGTGTTGCCGATTACACCATCGCGGATGGGCCCAAGGGCGCCGGGGACAAGCCTAGCCCCTCAAGCCGCGAGAGCGAAAACGGTACGCGCCTAGGCGTGCGAAAATGTTGCACATGTCTGATTCACGCCCCCCTCGCGCTCGCTCTCCCCGGATGACGGGCCGTCAGCGACGCGAGCAGCTTGTCGTCGTCGGCCGCTCACTTTTTGCGCAGAAGGGCTACAACGCGACGAGTGTCGAGGAAGTTGCAGCGAAGGCAGGAGTGTCAAAGCCGATCGTCTATGAGCATTTTGGAGGCAAGGAGGGTCTTTATGCCGTGATCGTCGATCGCGAAACGGATCACCTCCTGCGCGTCCTTGAAGATGCGCTCCACGATGTTCACCAGCACCCCCGCGTACTCGTGGAGAAGGCTGCGCTCGCGTTCTTGACCTATATCGAGGAAAACGAGGACGGTTTCCAAATTCTCGTGCGCGACTCCCCGGCTTCGCAAACGTCGGGCACGTATTCGGCGCTTCTCGTGGACGTCGCGAGCCAGGTCGAAGACCTGCTCGTGAGGCACATGCGTGCACAGAAGTACACGTCGCTGCACGCGGCGATGTACGCGCAGATGCTCGTCGGAATCGTTTCTTACACCGGTCAGTGGTGGCTTGAGACGAGTCGCCCATCGAAAGAGGTTGTCGCGAGCCACATTGTGAACCTCGCGTGGAACGGGCTTCGCGGCCTCGAATCTGAACCGAGGCTCCTCACGACCGACCGGCACTCGAAGAAGAAATAACCCCACAGATAACGCCGTTTGCCTGTGACCTAGATCCTCTATACTCGGTCCGTCGGCTCTAACAGAGGAGATTTCGTGGGTTTCATCCAGGCTTTCAAAGACGCGCTGGGCGGTACTTTTGCCGATCAGTGGAAGGACTTTCTGACCGTCCCCTCCAACCTCCCGCCCACCGCGGCCCTTTTCCCCGCGGTTCCGCGGGGAACGAACGCAGGGCGCGGCTTGAACACTCGCGGCAGCGAAAACATCATTAGCAACGGTTCACGGATTGTCGTGCCGGCAGGCTACGCTCTCGTCACGCTCCAGGACGGCCGCGTCACCGGCCTCATTACCGAGGCGGGCGGCTACGAGTGGCATTCGGGCGACCCGAATTCTCGCACCGTGTTCGCGAACGACGGCATTCTTGCGTCAACGCTCGAGACGTCGTGGGAGCGTTTCAAGTTTGGCGGCCAACCAGGATCGCAGCAGCTCGCGTTCTTTGTGAGCCTCAAGGAGCTCCCGAACAACCGTTTCGGCACTCAGTCGGAAATCTACTGGGACGATCAGTACATGAACGCCCAGGTGGGAGCCGTCGCCCGCGGCACCTACACGATCCGCATTGTGGATCCGCTCCTGTTCATCCACAACTGGGTTCCCGCCGTTTACATCTCTGCGAATGCGCCAATCTTCGACTTCACCGATACCGAGAATGACGCCGCGAACCAGCTCTTCCAGGAAGTCGTCTCCTCGCTCGCCCCGGCGTTCTCGCGCTACACGAATGACCCGGATAAGAACAACCGCATCACAAAAATCCAGTCGGATTCGCTCGGGCTCGCGGCCTCCCTCTCGAGCGTGGTCGAAGAAAACTACCGCTGGACGACCGACCGCGGACTCGTCATCGAAAAAGTCGCGATCGCGTCGATCGAGTACGACGAGAACACGCGAAAGCTCCTCAAGGATGTTCAGGCTGCCGATGCGCTTTCGGGCAACCGCAACCAGAGCTTCGTCAACCAGGCTGTCGCGCGCGGCGTGCAGTCCGCCGGCGAGAACGGGGGCGGCACGGGCCTCGCGATGATGGGCATGGGAGCCGGTGCCGTTGGTGGCCTCGTGCAGCCTGCGCAAGCGTCGGGTCCGTTCGCCGGCCAGGGCCAGAGCCCGCAGGGCCAGCAGAGCCAGCAGGCGCAGTCCAACCAAGGCGGCGCCGAGCCGAACCCCGCGGAGAAACTCGCCCAGTTCAAGCAAATGCTCGACCAGGGTCTCATCACCGAGGCTGACTACGAGGCGGCAAAGAAGAAGGCGCTCGGCCTTTGACCTACGCACCCGGCCCGCAACCGGCCCCCATGCCTTCCGAAGGCCCGGGGGCCGGTTCGATGCGCCCCACGCCCGAGGGAGCGCCGAACGTGAGTGGCCCCGACATGAGTGATGCGAATGTCGTCAGGGGCCGGACCGCGTCGCAAGACGTTGTTGATGCGCTCGTTGACCCCACCCCCGAGCACGTCGTCAACACGGCAAGTGGGAAGGCTGACGGCTTCGATAAATGCCCCAGGTGCGGCTCGACCGACATCGGCTACTCGCTCCAGCACCAGGCGCTCGTGTGCCGGTATTGCCGTTTCGAATTCAACGAAAAGGTCGTGGAAACGGCCTTCGGTCTCGACTCCCCCATCGAACAGCTACGGGGCGTTGTTCGCGGCTCGGGTACGCATGACATCGCCGTCGACACCACTGTCGTTACCCTCAAGTGCCAGGGCTGCGGTGCCGAGGTCGTTATCAAAGCGAACGAATCGCTCCAGGCGCGCTGCCACTGGTGCCGCCAGGTGCTATCGATTAACCAGCAGATCCCGAATGGCGCCGTTCCCGATGCCGTGTTGCCCTTCGCCCTCACGCATGAACAAGGTGTCGAAAAGGTACGCGAATTCGCAGGGGATCGTCGATTCTTCGCCACGAGCCAGTTCAAGGCAAACTTCACGCCCGAGAACGTCGTAGGCGTGTATGTGCCGTACATGACAGTCGACGGCAACCTCACCGCAACCATCGAGGGGCGAGGCGAGGTCACGCTCCGCCGCTACACGCGCCACATCGGCAACGACCAGGACGAACGAGTCTCGGATATTCGCGAATACACGCTCGGGCGCAAGTTCGATTTCACGGTCGACGACCTCATTGCGGAAACGAACAGTTCGCGCGCGAACATGAACACGAGCATCAACACCAATAATGTGCTCAACGCGATCCTCCCGTTCGATACGAAAAACGCCGTCGCCTACAACTCGAACTACCTTGCGGGCTTCACGTCGGAGCGCCGCGACCTCGATATCGACGACATCGACGACACGGTCGAAAGCAACTTCCTTTCGATCGCTCGCTCACGTGCAGACCTCATGATCCGCGACTACGACCGCGGCGTTCGCTGGGAAAGCGAAGGGCTCGAGATCCACGGCACGCGCTGGGTTGCGCTCTACCTTCCGATCTGGCTGTACAGCTACCAGGACGATCGCACCGGCATGATCCACTACATCGCGGTGAACGGCCGAAACGGCCGCACGATGGGCTCGGTTCCGGTCGACAAGATCAAGCTGTTCGGCTGTGCCGCGCTCGCCGCGATCGCCACCTTCGCCATCACATTCCCCCTCGCGATTGGAGCGGTCGTCCTATGAGCCCCATTCTCACGGCCAGCGGTTCGATCCTCGTCGCCGGCCAGATCCTCGCGGAATCTAGCTCGAGTAGCGGCGACGATGTGAGCGTTGCGGTCATCGCCGCGCCCTTCGTTCTCGCGTTCATCGTCTTCACGTCGATCTACTCGTTCTTCTTCCTGCGCTACCGCAACACCGATAAGAAATATCGATTCGAAAGCGAGACCCGTATCGGCGTGTCGAACGTCCAGGCCTTCGATACTCCTGGCAGGCGCCGAAACGGCGTCAAAAGCACGGTCATGGCAGGGCGCAATAATGGCAATCCCCGTGAGCGGGTGCGCCGCATCTCCCTCTAGCGCCGCGTTTCAGCCTTCTTCGATCTGCTCGAGGATCTCGAGCCAGCGCTCCTCGATCTCGGCGATCTCCCTCTCGCGCTCGCGCACTTTTTGACCGAGCGCGGTCAAGCCTTCGAAGTCCGTGGGGTCGTGCTCGGTGAGTTCCGCGTGGATTTTCTCGATTTGCGAGCGGAGCTTATCGATGCGTCGCTCAATCGCACTGGCTTCCTTCTCGGCGGCCCTGCGCTCCGCGCCAGAAAGACCGCTGACCGGGGCCGAGGCCGAGGTAGCGTCGGATTTTGCACTGCCTTCGCCCCCACCCGTGCGTTCGCGTTCTTCCTGTGCGCGCAGCTGTAGGTATTCGTCCACCCCGCCGGGAAGATGACGGAGAGTCCCTCCCATGACCGCATACTGCTGATCGCTCACGCGCTCAAGGAGGTAGCGATCGTGCGAGACGACAATGAGAGTTCCGGGCCACGAATCGAGCATGTCCTCGAGAGCCGTGAGCATGTCGGTATCGACGTCGTTCGTGGGTTCGTCCAGAATGAGAACATTCGGCTCGCTCAAGAGCACGAGGAGGAGCTGGAGGCGCCGACGCTGGCCACCCGAGAGATCCTCGACGCGCGTAGAAAGGTGATCCTTGGCAAAGCCGAGGCGCTCGAGCAATTTCGCGGGAGTGAAGTCTTTGCCGTCGATCGTGAAGGTCGTCTTCGTGCGCGCGAGCACGTCGCGCACGCGCTCGCCAGCGATGTCCTGAAGCTCGCGGAATTGCTGATCGAGGACGGCAATCTCAACGGTCTTGCCGCGCTTAACTCGGCCCTTCGTAGGCTCAAGGGTGCCCGCAATCAAACTGAGGAGCGTGGACTTACCGGCGCCGTTGGCGCCGAGGATGCCGGTACGCTCACCCGGAGCGATGCGCCACGTGACGTCAGAAAAGATCACGTGATCGCCGTAGCTCACGCCCACGTCAAGGAGGTCAACGACGTCCTTGCCGAGCCGGGCAGTCGCGAGGCGCTTGAGCTCCAATGGGTTCCGCACCTCAGGGACATCCGCGATCAGGGCGTTCGCCGCCTCGATACGGAAGCGGGGCTTCGACGTTCGCGCCGGAGCGCCACGGCGAAGCCAGGCAAGCTCCTTCCGGGCCAGGTTCTGGCGCTTTTGCTCGGTCGCCGCGGCAATACGGTCGCGTTCGACGCGCTGAAGAACATAGGCCGCATAGCCGCCCTCGAATGGCTCGACGATGCCGTCGTGCACCTCCCACGTCGACGTGCAGACCTCATCGAGGAACCAACGATCGTGGGTGATGACGATGAAAGCGCCCTGCCCGGCTCCCCAACGCCCTTTGATGTGGCGTGCAAGCCAGTGAATGCCCTCGAGATCGAGGTGGTTTGTGGGCTCGTCGAGACCGATCACGTCCCAATCTCCCACGAGCAGCTTGGCAAGCGCCACGCGGCGGCGCTGGCCACCGGAAAGCGCACCAATGCTGCGCTCGAACGGGATGTCGCTCAGCAGCCCCGCGATAATGTCGCGGATCTTTGGGTCTGAGGCCCACTCGTGCTCGGGGGCATCCCCGACGATTTCCTGCCCGACAGTCGAGGTCTCGTCCAAGTTGTCGGACTGCGACAAAAGCCCCATGCGCACGCCGTTCCTCGGCGTCACGCGCCCGCTGTACGGTTCGAGTTCGCCAAACAGGAGTCGAATGAGAGAACTCTTGCCATCGCCATTACGCCCCACGATCCCAATGCGATCGCCCTCGAAAATGCCGAGGGTGACAGAATCGAGCACGACTCGATTCGGGTACTGAAGATGCAGCTGTTCGGCGCCGACAAGAAGAAGACTCACGCCACGAGCCTACGTCTCTGCCGCCCGACAGACGAAACGGCGGGGCCGCTGATGTGATGCTCTAGCCCTCTTCGGCGCGCGCGCTATTGGCGATGGCGATGAACTCCTCGATCGCAAGTGTTTCACCGCGGCGCTGAGGATCGATGCCGGCGCGCTCGAGGATCGCTCCGGCGCGCTCGCCGCTTCCTGCCCACGGCTTGAGCGCGGCCCGCAGGGTTTTGCGACGCTGGAGAAAAGCGTGATCGATGACGTCGAACACCATTTCGCGCGGGGCCTCCCCCTCGGCCGGCACGCGGTCGCGGCGCACTCGCACGAGTGCACTGTCGACGTTTGGCTCCGGCCAGAACACGCGCCTGGAGATACGGCCTGCAAGTTCGCTACTGCCGTACCACGCAGCCTTCGCGCTCGGCGCGCCATAGATTTTTGAGCCGGACTTTGCGGCGATCCGCTCGGCGACTTCGAGCTGGACCATGACGAGCGCCTCGGTGATGACCTCGAAGCGCTCAAGGATGGTCAGGAGGATCGGAGTGGCAACGTTGTACGGAAGGTTCGCGACGAGCCGTGTGGGAGCGCTGGGCGCACCGTCCGGAACCGGAAGCACGGTGAGCGCGAGCGCATCCGCATGCACGAGCGCAAGGCGCGAGCTCTCCAGCTGCTTCGCCGCGACAGTGGACGGTAGGAGCGTGGCAAGAGCCTCATCGAGCTCGACTGCCCCGACAAATGCACCCGCATCGAGAAGACCGAGCGTGAGTGAACCGAGCCCCGGCCCGACCTCGAGCACGACGTCGTCGCGCTTCACGCCCGCGCGTTCGACAATCGCGCGCACGGTGTTGGCGTCAAGCAGGAAGTTTTGCCCACGCTTCTTCGTGGGGGTTATCCCACGCTCTTCGGCAAGCGCACGAATATCGCGCGGGGTTAGAAGACGCGTACCGCTATCGAGCGCGCGCGAAGTGTCGCTCACCCCTCTGCCCCCGCGAATCCGTAGACCTCTCGCTCGGTCGTGAGGACTCCCGCACACGCCTCCTCGAGGCTCAGGCCCTTCGCCTCAGCGATCACGCGCATCGTGTGCGGAATGAGGTAGCTCGAGTTGGGGCGACCGCGGAAAGGCTCAGGCGTGAGGAACGGGGCATCCGTTTCCACCATGATGCGGTTGAGAGGCGTAATGGCAAGCGCCTCGCGAAGATAGGCGGCGTTTTTGAAGGTCGAGGTGCCAGAGAAGGACAGGTACGCGCCACGATCGAGGGCCTCGCGCGCAAACTGCGCGTCGCCGCTAAAGCAATGAAACACCGTGCGCTCCGGGGTGCCTTCGGCATCGAGAACGTCGAGAACGTCGCGATGCGCGTCGCGATCGTGGATTTGCATGGGAAGGCCCTTTTCTTTCGCGAGCGCGATATGCATGCGGAAGCTTTGGATCTGCGCATCACGCCGTTCGGGCTTCTTGCGGGAGGTACGGAACCAGTCGAGCCCGGTCTCGCCAATCGTCACCATGCCGGGAGTGTCGAGGAGATCGGAAATCTCCGCGATTGCCTCGTCAAGAGAGCAGAGTTCCTCGCCGTTGCGTCCCTTGCCGGTTACGACGTGGTTGACCGCATCATTCGGGTGGATCGACACGCCCCCTCGCAAGCGCTCTGCGACGAACGCTCGGTGCTCGGGGGGAATGTGCTCGCCGCGCAGAACGTCGGCCGTCCACCGGGCTGAGACGAGGTCGCAGCCAATCGTGATGATGCCGCGCACCCCGGCACGCTCTGCCCACGCGACGTGTTCTTCGATGCCGTGTGAACCCTCACCGTCGGAAAAGTCGAGGTGTGCGTGGTTATCAATCACGGGGCCGGGGAGAGGCTCGGGGGCCTCCGGCCACGTCAGATCGCGAGTGTGGCCGCTTTCGGCGGTTGCGGAACGAGAGTTCACTGCGTTGCTCATGGGGCCATCCTAGTGCGGGGCAAGCGTCGGACCCCGCGTCCGTGAAGCCCAACACACGCGAAGCCTCCGCGCGCGCGGAAAAGCCAAAAATATGCTTAGATTGATTCCTGTTGTGCGCGAGCACTCCCCTTTGGCGATCCCGTAGGACCCAGCCGGGGAATCTAGCCCGTGCGCCACCCAGATTTTTCACGCAGTTCGAGCAAGGAGCGCATCATGGCAGTGCCTAAGTTTAAGATGTCCCGGGCCCGCACCCGTTCGCGCCGCGCGAACTGGAAGGCCGAGACCACCGATCTCGTCAAGGTTACCGTTCGCGGTCGTACCGCGTCGGTTCCGCGCCGCCTCGCAAAGGCGTACCAGCGCGGCCTCATCGAGATCGACGGCTGATTTCAGCACTTCGCGAAAGGGCGCCCCACCTCACGGTGGGGCGCCCTTTCAGCTATAAGAGGGTTATGCCCTGTTCTTGTGCGCGAGAGCTGCGTCATAGAGCTCTCGAGCAGATACCCGCTCGTGTTCCCGCGCAACGGCCTTCGCGGCGTCCTTGAGCCGCTCCCCCGCCTCGGCGCGCGCGAGCACAAGTGCCGCCAGATCAGCCGGGTCCTCCTCGCGAGGCGGGGCCGGCGCCACCACGATCGCGATCTCGCCAAGCACCTCTGTTTCACGGGCCCACGCGGCGAGCTCGGCAAGGGGTCCCCGCATAATCTCTTCGTGGGTCTTCGTGAGCTCGCGTGCAACGCACGCCTCTCGTTCGGCTCCGAAAACGTCGACCATTGCCTCGAGGCATTCGCGCGTGCGTCGCGGAGATTCGAAGAAGATTAGTGTGCGTGCCTCGCGTGAAAGGCTCTCGAGCGCAGACAGACGCTTGCTCGACGTGCGCGGAAGGAAACCTTCAAAGGCAAAGCGATCGGGAGCAATCCCCGAGTGCACAAGCGCGGTGAGAGGCGCGGAAGGACCCGGGAACACGTCGACGGCGATGCCTTCGCGGGTAGCGGATTCGACCGCGCGAAAACCTGGATCGGAGACCACCGGCATCCCCGCATCGGTGACGAGCAAAACCTTTTGCCCGCTTCTCGCCGCCTCAAGAAGGGTCTCGGTGCGCTCGACTTCGTTGTGTTCGTGATACGCGAGTGTGCGCGCCGTTAGCCTGATGCCGAGTTCGCTCGCCAGCCGCTTTACGCGGCGCGTATCCTCGGCAGCGATCAGATCAGCTTCTCGCAACGCACCGACGAGTCTGAACGACGCATCGAGGGGATTTCCGATGGGGGTTGCGGCAAGGGCGATAGTTCCCGGTGTGAGCACGGTTTTGTTCTCGGTTTCCACCGTGCGATCCTACCGCGCGGCCCTTTAGGATGGGCTCGTGAGTGATACACGTGCGAGTGGAAGCGGCGGGTCTTCGGTGGCTCCCAGGACGGGCAAGCGAGCGGCGCGCCCATCAACCGGAAAGGTCCGCGGGCCATTCGGACTTACCGAGCGCACTACGACGTGGATCCTCGCGCTCGTCCTCGTCGTATGGTCTGGGGCCCTGCGCCTCTATAAGCTCGGCCACGTCAAGACCCTCATCTTTGACGAGATCTACTATGTGCGCGATGCCTATACGCTCCTTCGCGAGGGCAACGAGCGTGCGTGGGCGAAGGAAGTCTCGAAGGCTGCGTTCGAGCGCGGCGACATCGACTCCTACCTGCCCGATCCCCAGTACGTGGTGCACCCGCCCGTCGGCAAATGGGTGATCGCGCTCGGAGAGTGGGCCCTCGGCGCGGACAACCCGTGGGGCTGGCGCATCTCCGTGGCACTCGTGGGAACGCTGGGCGTCCTCATGCTGTTTTTGACGGTCCGACGCCTGCTCGGCAACACTGCGCTCGCGTTTCTCGCGGCCTACCTGCTCTCCATTGACGGAGTCCACCTCACTCACTCCCGGACGAGTTTGCTCGACCTGATTCTTGGGTTCTTCTGCCTCCTCGCGTTTTACTTTCTCCTGCGGGATCGCGATCAATTTCGCGTTGCGCTCGGGAGGATCGAGGGGGCTGCGGAGGGCTTCGGGCACGTCACAGGGGTGCGCTGGTGGCGTATCGCCGCGGGAATTTCGCTCGGCCTCGCATGCGGCGTGAAGTGGTCGGGGCTCTATTTCGTCGCGGTGTTCGGCATCATGACGGTGCTGTGGGACTGGGCGGCGCGTCGACGCTTCGGCGATCCTCGCTGGAAACTTCGAGGCTTCGCTCTCGACGCGATTCCGGCGTTCTTTGCGATCGTTGGCAGCGCACTCGTGACATACGTGCTCTCGTGGAGCGGCTGGTTTGCCTCGAAGGACGGGTACTTCCGCAATTGGGCGGCGGAGAACGGGCACGCGTCGAACCCGGTGACCGAGGCCCTTGCGTCACTGTGGCACTACCACCAGGAGGCTTACTCGTTCCACGTTGGGCTCGACTCTACGCACACGTATGCCGCCAAACCTTGGCTCTGGCTCCTCCAACTCCGCCCGACGAGCTTCTACTACGAGTCCTACACGTACGGCGAGGCGGGCTGCGAGGTCGAAAAATGCTCGGCAGCCATTACGAATCTCGGCAACCCGTTCATTTGGTGGTTCGGGGCACTGGCGCTTCTCGTTACGCTCGTGGTCGCGATCGTACGGCGAAGCGGTACGGCCGGGGCGATCCTCTCGGGGATTATCGCAGGCTACCTCCCCTGGTTCCTGTACCTCGACCGCACGATCTTCCAGTTCTATTCGGTCGTGTTCGAGCCGTGGCTCATCATGGCGATCGTTTTCGTGTTCGCTCTCATGCTCGGGACGCGCACGGCTTCGCATACGAGGCGCCGCATCGCAATCTTCGCGATCGCCTCACTCGTGGTGACGATGACGCTCGCCTCGGCGTTCTGGTGGCCACTGTGGACGGCCCAGGTCATTCCTTACGACCTGTGGCGCGCCCACATGTGGTTTGATTCCTGGATCTAGCCCTGGCTCTTTAGGCTGCCGCTTCGACCTGGAGCCACTCGCTCTTCTTCTCGAGGAAGCTCTGTGCCGCGCTCTTCGCGCCCTCGAGGCTATGGTGGGCGCCCCACCCGCACTGAATCTCGTTCGCCGCGGGAACAGCTTGTGCCTCTAGCAGGTCGTTCAGCGTGGCCTCGACGAGTGGTGCCACCTTTTCGGGCGTGTGGTCGCCGCGCATGAGCAAGTAGAAGCCGGTGCGGCACCCCATGGGCGAAATATCGAGGATGTCGTCGCTGTGGTTGCGAGAGAACTCCGCCATCATGTGCTCGAGCGAATGGACAGTCTCAGTTTCGAGGGCGTCAACGTTCGGCTGGGTGAAACGAATATCGAACTTCGTGAGCGTGACCCCGCCGAGATCTTTGCGATCTGCGACGCGGATATACGGTGCCGCGACGGTGCGGTGGTCAAGATTAAAGCTTTCAACGTTCATACGCTCGTTCATCGCGTTTTCCTTTCGGAGGTCGAAGTCTTCCGTGTCATCCTAACGACGAGAACTGCGGGCGGTGCGACCCCGTACCACGCCCTGAAACTCCTGGCGCACGTTATCGTCGGCACTTTTTGGCCACGCGAGCACGATTCGGGTTCCCTCACGCTCGGCGAGAGGCCTGTGGGTGACGTCCTTGCGGGCATGCAACCGAGCAAGGGACATGGGCATGATGGCATAGCCATTACCTGCGGCGACGGTCGCGACCGCACCTTTTGGCCCCCCGCATTCTTCGAGGCTGAACTGATGCTCCCCCTCAAGGTCGCTCTCGGTGAGTTCCTCGCTGAGGCTCAGCGGATTGTCTTTCGCGACTACCGCGACGGGCCGTTCTTCCCAGAGCGGCACTGCATGAATTTCCTCGCGCTTGAGCACGGGCCCTTCCGAGCGCGGGGCGCTGTTCCACGGAAGCCGCGCGAATACCATGTCGACAGCCCCGCATGCGAGCGCTTCCTCTGGGGCGCGGTCATCGAGCGGGACCAGCTGCAATTCTGGTCGCTTGGGATCGCTGTGCCAGCGCCGCGCGAAGACGTCGGGCTCGACCCCGGGAATAAACCCCACGCGAAGCGCGCCGCCCGCAGCACGCGGCGCGCTTTCAGCGAGCTTCACTTGATGATCGCAACCGTAAAGGGATACGTGTATGCCTCGCCGTTGTTCGCCTTCAACGCGGCAATAATCGGTATCACGATCGTCGCTACCAGAATCGCCAGGCCAATGATCGCAGCGATCAGGATGAAGACGAGCGGGACGAGAAGGAACGAGAGGAAGGTCCCCAGAAAGAAGAAGAACCACGCGATGAGGCTGTAAACGAAAAGGTTGATCGCGAAGTTCAGCGCACCCGCGGAAGCGTTGCGGACGAAGGGGCTCTTGTCACGATAGATCAGGTAGATAACGAGCGGCCCGACCCACCCGAGCCAGCCGGCCGAGACCAGGGTCGCAACGAGCGTGCTGAGGTGAGCGAGGATGGCCCAGGTGCGTTCATCGCTTGTCACGCCACCGGGGCCGGCAGGGCCGCTAAAGCCGGGTGCACCGGTGCCCTGGCTGCCGGACGTGGGATTGCTAAAGCCGTATGGATTCGATGGTTGGTCACTCATGGTGGGCTCCTTCATTACGTAGGGATCGTTCACATCGAGAAGCGTGGACGCGCTCAAGCAGGGAATCGAGCTCCTCGTAGCGCTTCGCACTCGTACAGGCGACATACGCCGGGCATTCCTGAGGTGGGATCGCCTCCGCTCCGTCGACGTCACTCGGGCTGCACGTCCACGTGCGAATACTCCCGCCAGCTTTCTCAATGATATGGAAGCCAGCAGCGATATCCCACGGATTAATGCTCGTGAGGGTCGTGGCATCCGCCCACCCCGCGGCCACGAAGCACAGTTCGAGCGCCGCCGAGCCAAGGTTTCGCACTGCCCCCGCGCTTTCGAGCAAGGCGAGCCTCTCGCGTTCGGCGAACGATCGATCCTCGCAAAGATCGCGAAGTCCCGGGAATCCCGTGAGAACAAGTGCATCCGCGAGTGCTCGTTCGGGATTGGGACCAAGTCTCTTCGTTCCCAGATAGGCGGCAGTGTCATCGGCCCAAAACTCCATGCCGAGGGCAGGAGCATTCACGACACCGCCCACGAGCACATCCTCAACCGCCACGCCAATCGAGATCGCGTATAGCGGATTGCCGGTCGCAAAGTTCGAGGTGCCGTCAATAGGGTCAACGTAAAACGTCACGGCACTCGTGCCCTCGCGGGTTCCGCCCTCTTCACCCACGATTCGGGCATCCGGGCAGTTCGCGAGGAGTACCTCGCGAATGCGGTCCTCGCACGCGCGATCGTGAGCGGTCACAATATCGTGAGCATTCGCCTTGTATTCGCGCTCCACGGGACCTCCGCCAACCTCAGCGAGGTAGCTCGCGGCTGCTGCGGCAGCCTCACGCGCAAATGCAATAAGCCCCGCGAGCTCAGTTACATTCCTTGCAGTGGCGAAAGAATTCGTGATCACGCCTCCATTCCATCACGAAGACAATCGTCAACCTGGAAGCGGGCATCAATGACCAGGCCCTACCAACGATCTCAGCGTCGACGCTCAACCTTGACGAGCCCCGTTTGTTCAATCGTTGCGACACGCCCCTCCGCGACTGTGCCGCGCGCGCTGCTCAACATACTCAGCTCGACGGGGACATCTTCGAAATACGCCACGGGGCAGGGGCCGATTCGAGAAATACCGCGAATGCGTCCTGCTCCGATACCGTCGGCGTGGTCTCCCACACGTAAGCGCAGCGCGCGAGGGTCGATCAAGGCACGCCCGGGGCCCAGCCCACACTCCCCCATCGTTGCAAGCGGAACTCCGCCGCTCGTTACGAAAACTCCGCGCTCTCGCATCTCGCCGTCAACCCATTTGAGTCCCGCGAGTTCCGCGAGAAACTCGGATCTCGGAAATGAAAGGGCATCGTCGGCACTGCACTCTTCGGTTACGTGGCCATCCTCGAGCACACACACTCGATCCGCCCACGCGAGAAGATCAAGAACATCATGGGTCACGCACACAAGAGTCCGCGTTTGCGCGAGGTCAGCCACGAGACCTCTCATTTCCCTTGCGGCGCGAACGTCGAGAGCCGCGAGCGGCTCATCCAGGAGCAGCACACGTGGTTCAACCGCAAGAGCCCGCGCGAGCGCACATTTTTGCGCTTGACCTCCCGAAAGCGTGCGAGGTCGCCGATCCTCAAACCCCTCAAGACCCACCTTCACCGCAAGTTCACCGGCTACTTCGCGGGCCTCGCGCCGTTTCATCCCTGCACTCACAAGACCGTAAGCGATATTGTCAAGAACGCTCATGTGATTGAAGAGATGCGCTGTTTGAGAGAGATAGGCAAAACCTCTCTTGTGAAGCGGTGTTCGGCTGAAATCCTCACCATCAATCGCTAAGCGAATTTCTCCATCGCGCGGAGCGGCAAGATGCCCAGCGAGCGCCTCAAGCATCGTGGACTTTCCCGCCCCATTCGGACCCACGAGAGCAACGTGCTCACCGGCATCGATACGGATGCAAGCATCAACAGCGCGGCCGGGAATACGAACCGCGAGATCTAGACTCATCGAGCATCCGCCTCACGTTGAAGCGGTCCACGGGCATAGGCAATTGAAACGACCACGAGTGAAAAAATGACGAGGATTATCGAAAGGCCCACGGCATCGGCAATGTCTCCCTCACGGGCAAGATAGATCTGCAGCGGGAGCGTGCGCGTCAAGCCGGCGAGCGACCCCGCAAACGTTAGCGTCGCCCCAAATTCACCGAGCGAGCGCGCGAGGGCCAAAGTCGCAGCGATAAGAATCGACGGTGCGAAGCGCGGAACGGTAACGGTACGAAACACGCGCATCGGCCGAGCACCTAGGCTCGCCGCTGCACGCTCCTCAGCAAACCCACTAGCGCGAAACGCACTTTCGAGGGTGAGTACTACAAACGGGAGCGAAACAAACACCTGCGCTATGACGACGGCGCTCGTCGTGAAGACAACTCGGATGCCGGCACTCTCTAAAAGCGGAGCGAGAAGACTCTGGCGCCCGTAAGCGAGCAAAAGGGCAATTCCTGATACCACGGGAGGCAGAACAAGAGGCACGAGCACAAGTGCACGCAAGAGCACTGTGAGCGGACCGGAAGAACGAGCAAGCTTGAGCGCAAGCGCGAGCCCAAAAGTTGTCGATATGAGGCACGCGAGCGTCGCCGTCACAAGCGAGAGGACTGCCGCCGAGCGATTTTCGGGACCTGCAGCGAGATCGGCAAGGCTGCCCCAAGGCGTCCCCAGGGCAAGCGCCACGATCGGAAAAACAATGCTCAGACCCGCCATCACGGCAAGAAGCCCAACGAGCATCGGGGTTCTCGCACTCTCACGACGCACCGGGCTCACTCTCCCTTTTGGAAACCAGCTTCCGCTAGTGCCTTTTGGCCATCGTCACCAAGGACGTAGTCCACAAATTTCTGCGCAGCCTCGCTTCGCTTCGCTTTTTGGGCTTCAACCGTCACAGCGATGGGGTATTCATTTGCGAGCGATTCGGCCTCGGGGATTTCAAGTCCGTCTACTTTTTCAGGCGCGGACGCAACATCTGTCTCGTACACAAACGCAACATCGGCTTCGCCAGCCTTCACGAGTCCCAGAGTGTCGGTCACCGAATTCTGCTCGGTATCAAAATCGATCTTGGGGTCCCCAGCAGCCATGAGCACCTTATCCGTGAGGGCACCACACGGCACCTCACTCGCACACCTCACGACCACGAGCTCGGGCCGAGATGCAAGGTCATCGAGCCCTGTAACCTTCTTCGGGTTACCCTCCGCGACAGCGATTTCGAGGGAATTACGGGCAAAGATGCGAGGAGACGAGGACACTAGATTCTTTGACTCCGCCGTATCCATCCACTTCTTTGAAGCAGAGGCAAAAACATCTGCGGGAGCGCCACCATCCATTTGAGTAACCAGATCCTGCGATCCGGCAAACGTAAAGACAACATCGATATCCGGGTTCTTAGCCTCGAACTCCTTCTCGAAGCTCTCGAAGGTGTTCTTGAGCGAGGCAGCGGCAAAAACCGTGACCTTCGTGCGACCTGGTGAAGCGTCGGATGTCGCACCTTCGTTGGTACTTCCACAACCTGCGAGCGACGCCGCAGCGAGCATCGCTGCAGCTCCAGCACCTGCCATTCGTTTCATCGAATCCATCCTCCATGAAGGAAATCGAAAATAGGAGTAGGGAACAGGCTATCTGAGTCGAGCTCATTACTCTCGACTGCACAATCTTCTAAGGAGCGGTAGGCGAGGTACACAGCACTCACTTCACGGGTCGAAAGCCAGCATCAACGATCGTCATTTGCCCCTCGTGGCTGAGGACAAGGTCAACGTACTTCTGCGCGGCCTCGCTTCGAGTGCTTTCCTTCGCGTCCTTCGTCACCGCAATTTCATACGTGTTCGAATGAAGCTGCGCACCCGCGAGGTCAACTCCGTCAACCGTGTCTTCAGCGGAAGCGACGTCGCTTTCATAAACGATGGCGGCATCGGCCTCCCCCGCCTTCAGAAGCCCGAGAGCATCCCTGGAGGATTGCTCCTCTGTATCAAAACGGAGGTCGTCGAGAAAAGCGTTCCTCACGAGCTTATCCGTGGCCTCACCGCACGGAACCGCGCTCGCGCACCGCACAGCGACAAGTTCGGGGCGCGCCGCGAGATCCTCGAGGTCTTCGATGTTCTTCGGATTCCCTTTCGCGACGGCGAGCTCAAGTGTGTCAAGCGCAAAAACCTCGGACGAATACTTCGGCACGAGCCCCTTGTCCTCCGCCTGGTTCATCCACGTGGTCGAAGCTGGCGCGAATACATCCGCTTGGGCACCTTCACTCATCTGCGTGACGAGATCCTTCGACTCGGCATAGGTGAAGACAACATCAATACCCGGGTTTGCCGCTTCAAAATCCTTTTCGAGGTTCCCGAAAGCGTCCTCAAGCGAGGGTGCCGCGAAAACCGTGAGTTTCGTGCGAGCTGGCGAAGCGTGTGAGCCCGTCCTTTCGTCACTGCCACCGCACCCTACGAGTGACACGACAACGAGCGTTGCTGCGGCCAGAGCGCTTGCCATGCGCTTCATCGCGTCATCCTCCAAGAAGGGAATCGAGATAGGGGGTGGAGAAAAGTCTATCGGGGTCCAGTTCGTTCCTCACGGAAACGAAGTGTTCAAAGTTCGGGTACAGCTCGCGCAGTTCAGTCTCCCGAAGCCAATGCATTTTTCCCCAGTGCGGGCGCCCCTCGAACTCGACGAGCGTATCGTGCACGAGATGCAGGTAGTCGTCGCTCGCAGCGTGCAAGGGGTTATGGGCCGCGATGTACACGGTATCGCGGCCATGAGCTGTCGAAAGCCACACATCGTCGGCGGCGGCGCGGCGAACCTCGAGCGGGAAAATGAGCGAGCGCGTTTTCCCTTCGAGTGCCCGCGTCAGCGCTTCAAAGGCCTCCTCGAAGCGGCTCGCTGGAACCGCTAACTCGCACTCGCGAAACCGGGTGCGGCGAGAGGCCACATAGAGCTGGTGAGGAAGACCGACAGCTTCCGCAGCGGGCATGAGAGACGAGACCGCGCGTGAGAGCGGACCTTTTGTCGAAGGCACAGCCTGAACGAGGCGGTTGGCAAGAGCGAACGCACCGTTGCCCACAATTTCACTGTCAAGGTACGTGCGTACGCGGCCCATTCCTCGATTCGCCGACTGGGCAGGAACGTGATTCAGTTCGCGCACAATTGCGCGCTCTCCCCCGGGAACGAAGAAAAACTCCTGATGGTCATGCACCATGCTCGTCTCGAGGAACGTTGCCACGGTCTCGTCAAGCGGCGCCGAATACTCGCGGCGATGGAGCTTGTACAGCGGGATGGTGCGGAGCTTGACCTCGACGATGATGCCGAGCGCGCCGAGGCCGAGTCGAGCGGCCTCAAAGAGCTTCACATTGTGTTCGCGATCTGCCCACACGCAATCGCCATTGGCGAGCATGATCTTGAGGCCCGTCACGAGCCCTGAGACCCCCGTAAAGCGCCCACCCGTCCCGTGGGTACCAGTGCTGATCGCGCCTGCAATCGACTGGCGGTCGACATCCCCCATCACCTCGAGCGCACGGTCGTGCCGGGCGAGCATGGGCCCAATCTCCCACAGCCGCGTACCGGCGCGGAGCGTCACCTCCCCGGTGTCGCTGTCGAGGTGCACGAGACCGCGATAGTGATCAAGGGTGAGCAGAGCTCCCTCAGGCTTCGCGATTGCAGAAAACGAGTGCCCTGCCCCTATCGCTCGAATGCCGATTCCGTGGGCGGTTGCGCGCGCGATGTGGTGCACGATCTCCCGCTCACTACGCGGATGCACAACCTGAGTAGGCGCAAACTCAACGTTCTTCGACCAGTTCGCGCGAATCTCGCGCGCCGAGCCCAAAGCGACCTTTGCCATGCCCCAGCCTTCCCCTCACGATCAGAAGCCTAAATATACGCGCGTCCGCTTCCACGATAAGTGGGGACGATATCCACGACGCTATCCTCGCTCACGACGGCATAGGTGTCGACATGCTCCGCAACTTCGCCGGCCTTCGCATGCCGCACCCAGACGGTGTCTCCCACCTGCAAACGCTCGGCCGCACGCCCCCGCAGCGGGGTCTGGACCTCGCCCGCGCCTTCGAGCCCTACATAGCCAAGTGAGCGAGGATGGACGACGCGTGGCAATCTATCGATTCCGGGAGGACCGCTCGCGACCCAGCCGCCACCAAGGATCGTCGCGACGTTACGCGCCGGGCGCCGCACGACCGGGAACCCGACGACAAGCGCCGGTTCGGGGCGAAACCCTACGAAGTGATCGAAGCTGGCCGGCCCGATCAGGCCCGAGCCCGCAGCAACCTCCGTCACGCTTGGATCGGCACATGTCGACTCGATACTTCCGGTGCCTCCACCATTCACGAATTCGAGATCGCTCACCTCACGTACACGCTTGACGGCCTCGCCTCGCCGCGCCGCCACCTCTCGCGCGCTAAGCGCCTGCATCCCGCGCGTGAGCAGCCGCATCGGGGAGATCCCCCGGTTGGGTGTTCCCGCGATTTGCGACTCGTACCCCATCACCCCGACGAGCGTGATACCCGGATAGGAGGTGAGGGCGCGCGCACACTCGCCGATCTGCTCGGGCGTGAACAACGGTGAGCGTAGCGCCCCGAGATGGACCCCACGCAGCGGGGCGTAGGCACAATCGAGCTCGAGGCATACGCGCACGGGAGTAGAGGGCCCGCGTGCGGACCGGCGCGAAGCCTCGATCAGGTCGGCGTGGGCGAGCGAGTCAACCATGAGTGTGACCGCTGCAAGAGCGTGCTCGCTCGCAACGAGACGCTCGAGCGCCTCGCGATCCGCGGTGGGATAGGCGACAAGAACGTCGCTGAATCCCTGGTCGACGAGATCGAGGGCCTCTGCAAGACTAAAGGCGAGGAGCCCGCCTGCGAACGCGCGTTCGGCCCGCTCAATCAAGAAAGGCACACGCAAAGACTTGGTTGCGACGCGAATGGGGGTGGATCCTGCGCGTTTTGCAAGCGCCCTGGTGTTGGCGTCGAAACGCTCGAGGTCCAGGACAGCCACTGGGCGCCGAGCTATGCCGGCTGCCGCCAGGGCACGCTCATAACGGGCGATGTCGCTCATGCTCGGTCGCGCCGAATCCCCTCCCACGATCCTCGGGCCCGCAAGCCTTAGGCGCGGCGGCGGCGCATGACGTCGTCGACGGTGAGCCCAGATCCGATTACCTGGGCGTGAGAGGCGTGGTAGGCACCCTGTTCGGCCTCGGCTTCACGCTCTTCGACATCGGCGGCCTCGAGGGCGCTTCCGGTCGAAAGCGCGCCGTAGCGGAAGCTCACGCGCGAAGCGAAGCGTTCATCGGCGAGAGCCTTGCCTGCCCCGGCTTCACGGGCCTCGAGCACCTGACGCAAGAAGGCTTCGTGGCGCTCGGCCGGGCTCATCTCGCTCGGGCGCGCGGTCTCAACGGCCGACGTTTGCGCGATGTCGTCGTGGCCGGCGTCGGGGGTGGCGCACTTTTCGCCCTCGGCGTCGCTCTCCTCAAAGGATGCTTCTTCGGTCTCGTTAGCCTCGGCCCGAGCGTGATTCGAGCGCAGTGAGCGCGTGGTGCGCAACGCGACGAGGTACAGGCCGAGCGCGGCCACCGCCCCTAGCGGAAGCCAAATGCTGGTGAGCGAAAGCGACGTCGTGACGATGCTGACGAGAGTTGCGGCGACGAGGAGAACGAGAAGCGCGGTGAGCGCGGTATTGAGGGCCGAACGCGGCGCTCGGTCGTGCACGAGATCCGTGCGTTCCTCTACACCAAAACGCGGGCGGGATGTTGGATCCGCGGGGCGGAGAAGGCTGCGGTTCTCGGGCATTTCGGTCACCTCATGTGAAAAAGAAGAGTAGGTGCGGCAGGCGTCGGTGACGTCCCTGGCGCTCTCGGAGTGGCGCTGCTGAGCGACTTTTTCCGCCTCCCCCAGGGTGTACCGACGGTCAGCGGTTTTGGGGACGGCATACAGGAGCCACACGCCTACGAGGAGGGCGATCAGCACCGCACCGAGATTAAAGCTGTCCACCCCTCGATCGTAAGGACTCCTCCCGCCCCCACCTCGCACATTCGCCCGCGTGTCGCGCCCGTAGGGCGCACCTCACCGCACGGGTGGGACCCGATCGAGCAAAAGGCCCCTGGCGGGGATCTCCTCGCTGGTGATCGCAAATACGCGATGATCACGCCACGCCCCCGCGACGTAGATACTGCGCTCGCGAATGCCCTCTTCCCGCAACCCCAGTTTGTCGACGACTCGGAGGGAAGCAGAGTTCGCGGGTCGCACAAGGACTTCGACGCGGTGAAGCCCCTCCCCAATGAGGACTTCTTCGAGCGCGAGAGCGAGGGCACGCGGCGCAATCCCGCGCCCCGCCCACTCGGGACTCACCCAATACCCCGCGTGTGCGGTCGATATTGACCCGAACACGATCGGCGAAAATCCGATGTGCCCCACGAAGGTTCGCTCGTGAAAAACCCCAAGCGATGACCACGGAATCTCGCGGCCCTGACGCCTCAGAGCGGTGAACTGTGCCCCGTAGGAAGGATAGGGCTCGCCATCGCCCCCATCGCCCCACGAAGGATCGCGCGCTTCCCACCGCTCGAGCCATTGAGCGCTGCGCTCACGCGCGCGCACGTACGCTTTGCGATCACGGCGGACGAAAGGCCGGAGCGTGAGCGGGGCATCACGGAGTCTCATGAAGCGAAGCCTAGCGCCCAAGAGCTTGTTCGGCCGTACCGGCGGATCGCCGCGCAGCTAAAACGACGGTCCTCGTGACACGATGGGCCCATGAACGAATCCCTTATGCCCGCAACGAAGCGCGAGCTCCGCCGTGAGATCCTCCGCGCTCGCCGCGAAACCTACGTAGCCGCGGTAGCCCGAGAGAGCTCCGCACGCATCCGAGCGCAACTAGAGGAGCACATTGACCCGTGGATCAGCGCCCGCGGCCGCTGCCTCGTCATCGCCGGCTACAGCCCCGTGCCAGCCGAAGCGAGCGCCCTCGCCTGGCTTCGCCGCAAAGCGCGCGAGGGCCACACGGTCATCCTGCCCACGTTCGAGGGAGAGCTCCTGGGCTGGCGCGCGTGGGACGGGGAGGAATCGCTCGTCCCCTCCGACGGCGCGAAGTTTGGTTCTGAGCCGACGGGCACGTCCTTCGGAACCGCGGGCCTGGCCGACGCCGACCTCATCATTACGCCCGCGGTCGCGGTTGACCGATCCGGCACACGCCTCGGACACGGCAAGGGCTACTATGACCGGGCCCTCGCGTATGCCCGTCCAGAAACCCGCGTACTCACCTTGATCCACGAAACCGAGCTTCTTGATGCCGGCTCGCTGCCCCGCGAAGAACACGATGTTCCGATCCCCGAGGTTCTCACCGAGGCCGGACTCGAGATCCTTAGCCCTCCTGTCTAGCGCCGCCCTCACAGCGGTACGCGCTCCACATCGCCCTGCCTTCCCCACCTCGGCTCTAGGCGCCCCACGCGCCGAGATCCGGCTTTAGCGTGGGGCACATGGGAGAACATTCATCGCTCGAGCGGGCTCGGCGCGCGCTCGCCACCGCGGCCCCACACGTGAGGCGCGCAATACGGAAGAACAGGGCGCTGCTGGCCCTCGTCGCCATCGCCGGATTCGTGAGTCTCAGCGCCCCGCCACTCGCTGCGCACGTGCTTCCGGGGACCCCGGTCGTTGTCGCTGCCCACGCGATCGCCGCTGGTGAGACTCTCGACGACAGCGACCTCACGACGGTGATGGTGAGGCCCGATCTCATCCCCGCCGGTGCGTCACGGCAGCCACACGAGCTCGTAGGCGAAAGCACGGCAGGCGCCATCAACCAAGGCGACCTGGTTCTTCGCGAGAATCTACGCGAGGCCGCTCCCTCACTCGACCCCGAGCACGCTCTCGTGTCGATCCCGATCGCGCCAGGAAGTGTCATTGAGGGGGCCGAGGCGGGAACTCAGCTGAGGCTCGTGTGCGAACGCCTCTCTTCGTCGATAGATGCAGACCGTCCCGCTACTCTCAGCGAGGTCCGCGCCGTTTTGCGCGAATCTCATGGCTCCGCGGATAGCTCTGGGACGATGTTCGCGGCCTCCGGCTCCCCCACGGCCACGGTCGAAATCGATCGTGCGCACATTTCAACTATTGCGCATTGCACATCCGCTACTCCCCCGTTTGTCGCCGTTGTCCGCTAGTTTGTCTTTCGAAGACTTAAGCCGGCTATCGCCGGATCTGCTCCGAATACCCTTATCGAAAGGAACGGCCGTGAACGGATTCAAGGAATTCATCATGAAGGGCAACGTTCTCGACCTCGCGGTCGGCGTTGTCATCGGCGGTGCATTCACCGCCCTCATCAAGGCTTTCGTCGATCACCTCATTCAGCCCGTCGTCGCCGTTTTCGGTGGCGCAAACGTTGATGGCTTCGCCTACCGCATCATCGCGGACAACAAGGCGACCACCCTCGACTTTGGCGCAATTATCTCCGCGGTCATCTCCTTCCTCATCACCGCGGCAGTCGTGTACTTCGTCTTCGTGCTGCCCGTCAACAAGGCGCGTGAACTCGACAAGAAGCGCCGCGGCATCACGGAGGAGGTCACGGAACTCACCGACATCGACCTTCTCACCGACATCCGCGACCTTCTCAAGGCGCAGAACACCAAGTAAGCCTTAACTCGCATGTGCGAGTTGATCTCACGCCCCGGCGGCGCAGGCGAAACCGTGAGGTTCGCCTGCGCCGCCGGGGCTTTCTCATGATCGGTTGTTTCTTACTACAGCAATGCCCAATCTCGGACCTTAAGAGCAACCGCGCCCACCTGCGTCCCCTCAACGGCGCGCCCCCATAGGCAGTCCTCGCGAGCGCCTGCCGAACCTCGGTAGCATGGAGCGCTATGCCTTCATGCCCCGACCTCTACGAGCCAGTCGCCACGTGGTTTGCGACCCACCGTCGGCCCCTACCCTGGCGTGATTCGCACACGAGCCCATGGGGCGTTCTCGTCAGCGAAATCATGAGCCAACAAACCCCCGTGTCCCGCGTTGCAGAGCCCTGGCGCGCGTGGATGAAGCGTTGGCCAACCGCGCACGCGCTCGCCCATGCCGACGCTGCCGAAGTCCTGCTCGCGTGGGGATCTCTCGGCTACCCCCGGCGCGCTCTTAGGCTTCTCGATTGCGCGCGCATCGTCGAGCGGGACTACGGCGGAGAACTCCCGGTTGGCGTGGACGCGCTCACTGCGCTACCGGGAATCGGCTCCTATACCGCCGCGGCAGTGGCATGTTTCGCGCAGGGGCAGCGCGCGTGCGTGCTCGATACCAACATCAGGCGCGTACTGACGCGAGTGCTCGACGCCAAACCCTCGGTTAAAGCACACGTGACGAAGCGCGACCGCGATCGCTTCGACGCGCTGGTTCCGGACGACCCCGAGCGCGCGCGCATTTGGAATGAGGGCATCATGGAGCTCGGTGCGCTCGTGTGCCGTGCCCGCACGCCCCTTTGCGAGGCATGCCCACTTGCGCCTCACTGCGCGTGGCTTGATGCTGGGCGCCCCGGTCTCGGCGAGCGCACGACACGCCCGCAGGGGTATGAAGGAACAGATCGACAGATCCGCGGAAAAATCCTCAAGACCCTACGCGAGGGTGGTGAGGCCACCGTCGGAACTCTCGAGGGTGAAAGCGGGACGGACCGAGACCGCTTCGCACGGCTTCTGGCCGACCTCCTTGACGAAGGGTTCATTTCGCGCACGCCGGAGGGAAAAATCGCTCTCGGTTCGCCTGCGCGATTCTCACCGCGGAACTAGCGGTTGCGCGCGGGTCAGGCCTGTTCCGACGCCTGCTTCGCCTTCAATGCGTGAAACCTTCGGACGATGCGCTCAACGAGAAGCGAGAAGGCGAACGCCAATACGAGCGCCGCGACGATTCCAAGCAGCGGATGCGCCTCGAACCACTGGCCGGCAAGTGCCCCGATAAGGCTTGAATAGACGGCCCACATGAAGGTCGCGAGAATAATGCGCGGCGTAAAAAGAGCACGCGGATACTCAAGACCACCGGCGACGAGGTTCACCGCCGTGCGCCCAAGGGGAATGAACCGCGCCGTCATGAGGTAGGTGAAGGCGTGCCGTTCGAGGCCACGCTCCGCGGCCTCGACCGCTCGATGCCCGCGACGGCCTTCGTTAAAGAACGAAAGCTTCTGCCACGGAAGCATACGGCCAATCTGGTAGGTCACGTGGTCGCCGACCGCGGCCCCTGCCCAGCCCGCCAGGATGAGCAGAATAAGCGACGGCTTACCGGAGGTCGCCCACAGGGATCCGAGCGCGACGAGCAACGATTCGCTGGGAACCGTGGGAAAGAAAGCGTCCACGAGGGAGAAGGCGGCGACCACGAGGTGGACCCACCACGCTTCTCCCGCGTGGACGACAATCTCTTCGACGACGTGCATGTCTAGGACTCACGCACAAAGGCTAGCCAGCGATGTCCTCAACAGAAATGTCCTCGGAAATCGGTTCGAGCTCGCCTTCGGCGTTTTTCGTTGCGAAGGTGAAGACCCCGAGCGGGCCCTCGCCTTCGGCATCGATAACGATCTCGTCGCCGTCCTTCACCTGGCCGAACAGGATCTTTTCGCTGAGCGCATCCTCGATGTCGCGCTGAATGGCGCGGCGAAGAGGACGGGCGCCGAGAACCGGGTCGTAGCCCTTTTCTGCGAGAAGCGTGCGGGCCTGCGGCGTCAGCGTCACCGACATACCGCGCTCCGCAAGGCGCGTATCGAGGCGTCCCACCATAAGGTCGACGATCTGTGCGATCTCCTCGCGAGACAGCTGCGGGAACACCACGATGTCGTCGACGCGGTTGAGGAACTCGGGGCGGAAGTGCTGCTTGAGCTCCTCATTCACCTTCGCCTTCATGCGCTCATAGCTCGTCGAGAGGTCGCCGCCGGCCTGGAAACCAATCGAAACGCCCTTCGCGATGTCGCGCGTGCCGAGGTTGGTCGTCATGATGATGACCGTGTTCTTGAAGTCCACGACGCGGCCCTGCGAATCGGTGAGGCGGCCATCCTCGAGGATCTGCAGGAGCGAGTTGAAGATGTCAACGTGCGCCTTCTCAATCTCGTCGAAGAGCACCACCGAGAACGGCTTGCGGCGCACCTTTTCGGTGAGCTGGCCACCCTCGTCGTAGCCGACGTAGCCGGGAGGCGAACCGAACAGGCGCGAAGCCGTGTGCTTCTCACCGAACTCCGACATATCGAGGGTGATGAGAGCATCCTCGTCACCGAAGAGGAACTCGGCGAGAGCCTTCGCGAGCTCGGTCTTGCCAACGCCGGTGGGGCCAGCGAAGATGAACGATCCGCCAGGACGCTTCGGGTCCTTGAGGCCCGCGCGGGTCCTACGAATCGACTGCGACAGCGCCTTGATCGCTTCGTTCTGGCCAACGACGCGCTTGTGCAGCTCGTTTTCCATATTGAGCAGGCGCGTGGACTCGGCCTCGTTGAGCTTGACGATCGGGATGCCAGTCGCAGCAGCGAGCACCTCGGCGATGACGTCATCGTTCACGACGCTGATCGAATCGGATTCGCCGTTGCGCCACGCGTCTTCCTTGGCCTTGCGCTCGGCCGTGAGCTTCTGCTCGTCGTCACGGAGGCTCGCGGCCTTTTCGAAGTCCTGCGCATCAATTGCGGATTCCTTCGCCCGCTTGGCCTCTTCGATCTTCTGGTCGTATTCCTTGAGCTCGGGCGGCGCCGAGAGGCGGCGGATGCGCAGGCGCGCACCGGCCTCGTCGATCAGGTCGATCGCCTTATCCGGGAGGAAGCGATCGTTCACGTAGCGGGCAGCGAGCTGCGCCGCCGCTTCGAGGGCGTCATCCGTAATCGTGACCTTGTGGAAGGACTCGTAGCGATCGCGCAGCCCGCGGAGGATGTCGATGGTCTCCTCGACGCTCGGCTCCTCGACCTGGATCGGCTGGAAGCGGCGTTCAAGCGCTGCATCCTTCTCGATGTGCTTGCGGTACTCCTCGAGTGTCGTGGCACCGATGGTTTGCAGCTCGCCGCGCGCGAGCATCGGCTTGAGGATGTTCGCCGCGTCGATTGCGCCTTCTGCGGCACCGGCGCCGACGAGCGTGTGGATCTCGTCGATGAACAGCACGATGTCGCCGCGAGTCTTAATTTCCTTGAGCACCTTCTTCAGGCGTTCCTCGAAATCGCCCCTGTAGCGCGAGCCA
Organism: Dermabacter sp. HMSC06F07; assembly: GCF_001807345.1. NCBI lineage: Bacteria > Bacillati > Actinomycetota > Actinomycetes > Micrococcales > Dermabacteraceae > Dermabacter > Dermabacter sp. HMSC06F07. The sequence goes on along the minus strand of NZ_KV788570.1, from coordinate 249,417 downwards.
GCCACGAGCGAGCCGAGATCCAGCGTGTACAGCTGCTTGTCCTTGAGCGTTTCGGGGACGTCACCCGCGACGATCGATTGGGCGAGCCCCTCGACGACGGCGCTCTTACCAACGCCCGGCTCGCCGATCAGAACGGGGTTGTTCTTTGTGCGGCGGCTGAGCACCTGCATGACGCGTTCGGCTTCGCGCTCGCGGCCGATGACGGGGTCGAGCTCCTGGTCGCGAGCTGCCTGCGTGAGGTTGCGCCCGAACTGGTCGAGCACGAGGGAGCCCGACGGTGTCCCCTCTTGGTTGCCGCCACCGGCGTTCACGGTTTCCTTGCCCTGGTAGCCGGAGAGGCGCTCGATGACCTCCTGGCGCACGGCAGCGGGCTGGGCGTCCATGCGCGTGAGGACCTTGACGGCCACGCCATCGCCCTCGCGCAGAAGGCCGAGGAGGATGTGCTCGGTGCCGATGTAGCCGTGGCCGAGCTGAAGCGCCTCGCGAAGGCTCAGCTCGAGGACCTTCTTGGCGCGGGGCGTGAACGGGATGTGCCCCGTGGGGGCCTGGGTGCCCTCAGTGATGATTTCACGCACCTGTTCGCGCACGCCCTCGAGTGTGATTCCGAGTGATTCGAGGGCCTTGGCTCCCACGCCCTCACCCTCGTGGATGAGGCCCAGGAGGATGTGCTCGGTGCCGATGTAGTTGTGGTTGAGAAGACGCGCCTCATCCTGCGCGAGCACAATGACTCGGCGGGCGCGATCGGTAAACCTCTCGAACATGAATCTCCCTTGGTGTTTCGGCGTTGCCTACGAGCCTACTGCCTGCCTACTTTCGAGGGGCGGTTGTTCGCCAGCGGCGTGAAAGGCTCGCGCACAAGCGCCTAGGATTGAATGACGAGTCATCGCCGGTGCCGCATTCACAGCTGAGACGCGGCCGGCGAGCCGTACGTACGGTGCCCGCCTCACACATCGAAGGAGCAACGCCACTTATGAGCCACTTCGCGACTGTTTCGCGCGATCAGGCGTCCCTCACCGTCGAGCGCGCCGATGCGGTGCTCGTCGGCGCGGGCATCGCGTCGGCGACGCTCGCAATGCTCCTAAGCGAGCTTGAACCGTCGTGGACGATTGTCGTGCTAGAGCGACTTGACGGGGCGGCGCTCGAGTCCTCGCACGCGTGGAACAACGCGGGCACCGGCCACAGCGCACTGTGCGAGCTCAACTACACGCCCGTGGATGCGCACGGCCGTATCGCGATTGAGAAAGCGGTCGCGATCAACGAGAAATTTCAGATCTCGAGGTCGTGGTGGGCCCATCTCGTCGACGCCGGCCACCTCGAGGCTCCGCACGAGTTCATCCGAACCGTCCCCCACATGAGCCTCGTCCTCGGGCAGGAGAATCGACGGTTTCTCAAGGCCCGGCACGAAGCCCTTGCCGCGCATCCGCTCTTTGCCTCGCTCGACTACTCCGAAGACCCAGCTACGCTCGCTGAGTGGGCTCCGCTCGTCATGGAGGGCCGATCCACGCGCGAGACTCTCACGGCGACCCGCTCCCTTGCGGGGACCGACGTCGACTTTGGTGAGCTCACCCGTTCTCTCCTCGCCGCAGCCGAAAGCGTTCACACCAGCGTTCACTACGGCGCCGATGTCGTGGATCTGCGGCGCATGGGGCGCGAGTGGGGCGTCATGGCCCGCACGAGCAGCGGCACGCACGTCGTTCGAGCCCCATTCGTCTTCGTGGGCGCAGGCGGCGCGGCGCTCCCCCTCCTCCAACGCTCCGGTATCGATGAGATTCGCGGCTACGGCGGTTTTCCCATCTCGGGGCAGTGGCTGCGGTGCACGAATCCCGAGCTCGCCGCGCGACACGAGGCGAAGGTGTATGGGAAGGCAGCCGTCGGAGCGCCCCCGATGAGCGTTCCCCATCTTGATACGCGCATCATCAATGGGACTCGCGAGCTCATGTTCGGCCCCTACGCCGGCTGGAGTCCCAAGTTCCTCAAGTCTGGATCCGTCACGGATCTATTCCGTTCCGTTCGCCCCTCGAACGCTCTTCCCATGGCATCCGTGGCCCCAGGAAACCTTGACCTCTTGGCGTACCTCATGAGCCAGCTCACGCAGAGCTTCGAGGATCGCCTTTCAGCTCTGAAGGAATACTTGCCGCGCGCCGAAGCTCAGGATTGGGAGCTGCTCACCGCAGGTCAGCGCGTGCAGGTGATCGCGCCCACATCGCGCACGCGTGGAACGCTGCAATTCGGCACCGAGCTCATCACGTCGGCCGATGGCACCATGAGCGGACTTCTTGGCGCCTCCCCCGGTGCCTCGACCGCTACCTCCATCATGCTCGGCCTGCTTACACGCGCTTTCCCCGAGCACAGCAGCGCGTGGGCACCGCGGCTGAGGGTGATGTTCCCCGACGGCGAGAGCCCGCGTGACAATCTCGACCGCACGAGCCGCATTCTTGGCCTCACGCAACCACCTCGATGAAAGGACACTCATGAGCATCACCAATTCCCCTTTCAGGGGCACGATCATTACCCTCGCAAACGGTGACGCACGTGCAGAGCTCACGAGCGTCGGTGCCTCCCTGAATCGCTTCAGCATCAACGGCCGGGAGTTTCTCGTGCCGAGCCCCCTCGACGAGGTGCAATTCGGCTATCGCGGCGGAATCATCGCGCCGTGGCCAAACCGCATCGGCGACGGCGTCTATACGTATGACGGATTTGAATACGAACTTCCGCTTAACGAACACGAAAGGCGAAACGCGCTTCACGGGCTCGTATGCTGGAGCGATTTCTCCGTAGAAAACCGCACGGAAAACTCGGTCGAATTCGCACACCGTATCGTCCCCGTGCCCGGGTATCCCTTCCCGCTCGAGATTCGCGTACGCTACGCACTTCACGACCGCTCAATCGCGACTGCAGTAACGGCAACCAATCTCGGTGAGCGCACCGCCCCGTACGGCGTGTGCCCGCATCCCTATGTTGTGCCGGGGCCCGAAGACATGGCCGAATGGAGCACGCTCGTGCCAGCCTCCCACGTTCTCGAAGTCGACGACCGCCTCCTTCCCGTCGCCCTTTCTCCCGTCGAGAACCACCCCGACCTCGACCTCGACGGCACCCCCATCGGCGAGCGCACCATCGATCACGCCTACACGGGCTTTTCTGAAGGACGCATTAGCGTGCGCAGCGCGAGCGGCGAAGTGTGGGTCCAGTTCGATCCGAAGGAACTCCCCTGGACGCAAATCCACACGGCCGACCACCCTGACCCGAGCAAGAATCGCGCCGGCCTCGCCGTCGAACCCATGACGTGCCCTCCCGATGCTTTCCGCTCAGGCACGAACCTTGTACATCTTGCCCCCGGGGCCTCACACACTGCGTCGTGGACCATCGGCGGCACCGCACTCGATTAGTCGCTACTCAAGGCAGAGAAAAAGCGCCGCCCCGAAGTAATTCCCGGCGCGGCGCTTTTTAGGTGCGGGAGCGCTCAGCCTTCGTGAGCGGCGTAGTAAGCCTCGCGAACCTCAGCGGCGATGCGGCCGCGATCCGAAACGTTGTAGTTGTTCTCGAGCGCCCACTTGCGGATCTTCGCGGTTTCCTTCGCGCTGCTAGGCGTGCGCGAGCTGCGACGCGCACGACTACCCACGCGGCGGGCGGCGACGATCCACTTGGTCATGTCTGCGTGAAGTTCCTCGACGTGAGCGTTCGAGAGGTCGATCTCGTAGTCGACACCTTCGAGGGAGAATGAGACGGTGAGATCCGCCTTAGAGCCGTCAAGATCATCGACGAGTTCGGTAAAAGTCTTGGTTGCCATCGAGGCCATCCTCTTGAAGTTTTAGAACATTGGTCGACCGATTCAGCGGCAAAGCGCGTCAACGGTTAAAAGCAGGATAATCGCTCACAACAAAGGTGGCAACCACTTTAGCGCGATTAGAAAGCGCGATTTTATTTCAACGTCGTTGCGTCTTTACGTTTTTCCGCGTTGGCGGTTTGCCCCGTTCTTACAAAGCGCGACGCCTCGGGATGAGCGGCAATGTACTCGCGCTCGGCTTGCCTTTCTGCCTCACGCTGATGCTTATCAGCGCGTACAATCGAGCGCAGAACGAGCCAGAAAAGGAGTCCAATCCCGATCGATGGCACGAGTGCTCCAAGCTCGAATGCCCAATCAATATTTCCCACTGTGCGCCTCCTTCGATGTTTGCTGTGCCTCGGCAGGAGCAAGGTTCACGAGTGCATTGTCGATCAGACGTACACCCTCCACCCTCGCGGCGAGCACGACGAGCGCCTCGCCTACGAAAGCCTGGTCAATCTCCTCGAAAGTCGCCGGGTTCACCGCGAGCCGGTAATCCCACGTCACTCGCGAGGATTCCTCATGCGTGCGAAGAAGCGCGAGAAGCTCAGCCGCCGTCGGGCACTCAAGCGCCTGAGAAAGGAGACCCGAAAGCGCGAGGGCATCCGCCCGTCCGCTTTCACTCAAATAGCTATTGCGCGAGCTGCGTGCGAGACCCGATTCTTCGCGCACGATCGGCACCCCTACAATTTCGATGCCCAGATTAAAGTCGTGGACGAGCCGACGGATTACCGCGAGCTGTTGCGCGTCCTTTTGGCCAAAGATCGCGACATGAGGCTGGGCAAGAAGGAAAAGCTTAAGTACGACGGTCGCCACGCCATTAAAGTGGCCGGGGCGAATCTCGCCCTCGAGCATGCGCCCAATCGGCCCCACATCAACCTGGAACGGTTCCGGGTACGGGTACATGTCGCTAGCCTCGGGGGCGAACATCGCATCGGCGAGCGTGCCGACGAGTTCGAGGTCTGCTTCGAGCGTACGCGGGTAGCGCTCATAGTCCTCGCCGGGGCCGAACTGAAGAGGGTTCACGAAGTTCGACACGATCACGTGGTCGGCGCGCGAGCGTGCCTCGCGAATGAGACTGAGGTGTCCCTCGTGGAGCGCCCCCATCGTGGGTACGAGCGCGACGCTCCCCTTGCCCTTGATGCCAGCCCGGTATGCCTGCAGTTCCTTAACTGTGCGGATGAGCGTGGTCATGTCTCCTGCCTCGTCTCGTTATCGCGTGCAAGAAGCAATTCTAATGCCGCTCTATCCGCATCACCGATCGGCGCGATGTCGAGCGCGGCACGCGCGAGGGCCCGGTACGTGGGCAGGGTGGAGCCTAGGTCCAGCTCAGTAAGTGCTGCGAGGTGGTTTCCGACGGTTCCCGCATCACCGCGCTGCACAGGCCCCGTGAGCGCTCCCGGCCCACGACGAAGCACCTCCTCGAGACTCGCCTGGAGAAGGGGACTCACGAGCTGGGAAGGGTCTTCGACGCCGATCGAATCGAGGATCGCAAGCACCTGACTCACGAGCACGACGAGGTGATTCGAGCCGTGCGCGAGTGCCGCGTGGTAGGCCGTGCGATCACCCTCCGCGATATCGACGCTTATGCCGTCAAGTTCAAGCACAAGCGCTTTCGCAATTGGCGCGAACATCGGCCGGGCCGTAATCGCCCACGGGCAGCCCACGAGCCTGCCAAGATCAAGCGAGGTTCCCGTGAACGTCATCGCCGGATGGAGCGCGAGCGTGATCGCCCCCGCCTCCTCGAGCGGCCGAAGCACGTCAATCCCGTAGCGGCCGGAGGTATGCGCGATGATCTGCGCTCCCGGAACAACCCCGCGCTGCGCGAGGCTCGCCGCGAGGGGCGCAAGCTCGTCATCGGGAACGGCGAGCAGCACGAGTTCACTGCGCTCGACAATCTCTTCGGGACTGAGGATGGGGGCGCCGGGCAGCAGAACATCGGCGCGCTCTCGGGAAGCGTCGGACTTCGCCGCCACCCCCGTGATCTGGTGTCCCGCTGCACGAAGCGCGTTCCCGAGCACCGCACCCACGCGCCCCGCGGAAACGATGCCGACGCCCATGCGTGCAGGCTCCGCAGGGCTCACGCCGTTCCGCCCAACAATCGCGGCTGAAGCCAGCTTTCACGCGCGCTAAAGCGGCGTGACAGTCCTGCGTCCGCGCCGAGGGTCGCGCACAGAGCTGCCGCATCAGCAACGGGGATATCGTGAATCTCGAAAGACCCGCCCGCATAGGCGATTGACAGATCAGCGCAGCCTATGCGCCGAGAGATTGGTCCTTGCGAAAGTTCAACCCCCTGGATGCGGTCGCGAGGGATCACGGCGACGGTGCGAGTAAGCCACCCCTTGCGCCCAAGAAGCGCGTGACGGGTGAGCGCGTACACGTGGGTGCGCCGGCTGATCGGGTTCGACCAGTGGAAGGGCCGCGCGCCGGGCAGCTGCGATTGCGGCGCCGCGAGAAAACCCTGGAGCAGGGCCGTGTCGCTCGTGCCCAGCACAGCGGGGCTCGGCGCCTCAGCCCCGTCATGCATCGCGGGGTGCACGATGAGATCGCCCGTCGGCGGCATGAGATGCGAGAGCGTCGCTTCGAGTTCGGAGGCGGTTCCCACGGGAAGAATACGGCCGGAGCCTTCCGTCACGGACTCGAGTTCCTCCATGCCCGCGGTTTTCGCGGTCACGTCGCACCAACCGCGTGAACGCCACAGGAGCGGCTGCGAAATCTCTACCTCTTGAAGCTTCGAGGCTGTGAGGTTATCGCTGCGCGAGTTCAAAAGTCCTCGCCGCGCACGCAGACCCGTCTCGGTCGCGCGTGAGGTGAAGCCCCAGCCGGAGTCGACGCGCGAGAAAATCATTCGAGGAGCCGCAAGCAGCGCGGGAACCAGCGTGAAGAGCGATGCTGCCGAGAGCGAAAACTCGCCACTTGCAAAGGACGCGATAAGCCAGATCGCCGTCATGACGATCGAAAACGCGAGCCAGATCATGAGCGAAATATCAAGCACGAGCGAGTGAAGGATGCGCGAGGTCGGGATCCGCGCCAGCAGTTCGCCATTGGAATCCGAGTCATAGGCAACAGACTCGGCGCGTTCTACGATGCTCGGTGCGCCTTCGCCCACTTCGCCTGGCACCGCGTTTTCGGAAGCCTCAGGCGCGGTCTCACCGGGTGCGGGGTTCGCCGCCACACGCCCATGAGGCGGCACATCCCCGCGGGCGAGCTCGAGTATCGTCGAGTGGATTTCTTCGGCCTTCGCCCTACCTAGGTACTGAAGGTCCACGTGGGACTCGCCCGCGCCAGCAAGCTCGATCCGCACCTTGGAGAGCCCCACAAGCCGTGCCATGAAAGGCCGTTCAACAGATACCGAGTCGATGCGCTCACGCGGGGCAATTCTGCGTTTCGTGCTCAAGAATTTTTCACGCACGAAAACGCCGTGTTCCGTCACCGCATACGTCGTGATCCACCACGGGAGGCCGCCGGTAACAATCGCCACAAGGACAATGCCAAGGGCGCCGAGCCCGAAGAGCCGTAGATTATCGGCGTTCACGACTCCGTGCTTGGCGAGGTCCTCGATGAGCTCGTAGTTTTGAAAACCGACGATCGCCACGATCGCCGTGACGAATTTCCAGCCCATGACGAGCGGCGTGAGAGGGTGGAACCTCGAGTATGCGGACTCCGGTGGGTCATTGGCGAGAGCGGGAGACTGTTCGGTCACAGCGCCGCCATCTTTTCACTTGCCTCGCGAGTCACGAGGTCGCGAATGCGCTCGGCTTCCTTGCGCTCGAGGCCCGGAATCGAGAGGTCTGAAATCGAGCCTCCCGCGGTTTTCAGCGTGATGGTCGAAAGCCCGTACGCGCGCTCGATGGGGCCTTCGTCGATGTTGATGTCCTGGATTCGGCCGTAGGGAACGATCGTGAGGGAACGGAACATAATGCCGCTGCGAAACACGATGTCGTTGTCACGCGTGAGGTAGCCCAGAGCGCGTGCGCGGCGAGGGGTGAACACGAACGACTGGGCCACGAAGAGGTACACGGGGATGGTGCACAGGTGCACCCACCACGGCCACGACAACACGGCCGTGACAATGTGGAGCGCGATGCACGCCGCAATCATGGGCACCCACCGCGCCAGTTTGCCGAGGAACCGTACTTTGACGAGCTTCGGCGACACGCGTGCCGTACGCGGATCGGTCGCGGAAAAGGGCTCGTCGAGCATCGTGCGCTCGACATCGGCGGCCTCGAGGGTCGGCATCGGGACTGCTGAGTTACTCATGAGAATCTTTCTAGCACAGCGGCTACGGGAGCTTCAAAGGGAGCCTGCGCTCTCACCCGCGCGGCCCACGGACCCGGAGTCGGTAGGCGGCAGAGTCCCCCACCGTTCTACGATGAGGCCGATCACCGCGAGGATGAGCGCGCATAGCGCGTCGAATCCGAGTGGAAGAATCGCGCCGGAAAGCGTCCCACCCCCGGACGTCGCGAGAAAGGCGCACATACCCGCGTAAAAGCCCGCACCAATTGCCCCCGTATAGGCCGCGGCACGCGCGGCGATGAGAATTCGATAGGCAACAACCATGTCGAGCTGGTGCTTGCGCGGCGTGAGCGGGTGAGTTCGCGCTCGCTCACGAGATTCATCGAGATATCTCTTCACGCGGAGCCCAAGGGCAAGAACGACGGCGGAAAGAACCAGGAACACGATTCCCGGCATGATGCCGGCAACGGGGACCGGGGCACCTCGCGAGGCAAACGCGAGAGACAGCCCGTGGCCCGCAAGGCCTGCCACGAGGGCAATTCCTACAAGTCGGAGCGCAGGAGTTTTTGTCATCACACACCCTTGCGTGGGCGAGCCTCGCTTGCGAAACCTGCAACGCGGGGACCGGGGCGCAGCCCCGCACGGTCAGGGGCGACCTTCACAAGGTCCGACGCTTGCCGGCCATCGGGGAAACTCCACTCGGGGTCGATGTCAAGCATCGGTGCGAGAACAAAGGCGCGTTCGTGTGCTCGCGGATGCGGAAGCGTGAGTCGCTCATCGTCGCACGTGAGCTGTCCCCAGGAAATGAGGTCGAGGTCGAGGGTGCGCGGCCCCCACCGAAGGGTGCGGGTGCGCCTTGCAGCATTCTCGATCTCATGGAGTGAGTCGAGAAGCTGCCACGGGCTGAGCGACGTCTCAAGGAGCGCGGCGGCGTTGAGGTACACGTCCTGATCAATATCGCTGACGGGATCGGTTTCAAAAACGCGGCTCGCGGCGATGAGACGGGTCTCGGGGATCCGCGCAAGTGCCGCGAGAGCACCGGCGAGGAAGTCCTCGCTATCGCCAAGATTTGAGCCAAGCGCGATGAAAGCCCTCACGGGTGCCGCGCGCCTCGTGAGACGAACGCGTGCGTCGGTGAAGGGCTGCGGAATCGGCGCGGTGGGCTTGTGGACGTTCACGCTCACTTCGCGCACGAGGACATGCCGCTCAAGTACGCACTGAGCGATGCGCTCGGCGAGAGTTTCGATCAGGTCGACGCTTCGCCCCGCGACGACTTCCTCGACGATGGCCGCGGCGTCCGCGTAGCTCACGCTGCGCTCGAGCGCGTCATCCCGCCCCGCCGAGCGCGTGTCCACGCGCATATCGACATCAACGAGAAAGTCGTGTCCCTGCGCTTTTTCACTCTCGAAAACGCCGTGCTTACCGTGCACGCGCACGCCGTCGACAGCGACGTGGGATAGCGGAGCGGGTACAGAAAAGGCAATATCATTCCACGTCATGCTCGAGCACCGCTTTCATAGTTGCGGTCCGCGACGCTTGCGCCGAGCCCCATATCGCGCCCATCAGGACCTGCCATTAGTCGCTGCATGACGCGGATGTTCGCGACGCTCGAGGCGACGTCGTGGACGCGCACCGCCCACGAGCGGCGAAGCTGCGCGAGGCCGCTCAACGCCGCCGTGCCGGCGTCCCGATCAACATCGAGAGCGCTCACGAAGCGCTTGCGGCTCACCCCGATGAGGAGTGGGAGCTCGAGCGCCTCGACGTCACCGATCTGGTCATAGAGATCCCAGTTGTCCTCGCCGGTCTTGGAAAACCCGAAGCCGGGATCGGCGACGATACTGTCACGGGCAATGCCCGCGCTCACCGCCTTGTCGATTTGCTCGCCTAATTCACGCGCGACATCTGTGCCGATGGCCTCGTAGCCCGTGCGTGACATTGCCTCCTCAGAGTGGCCGCGCCAATGCATCGCGATATAGACGGGGGCGGTACCGAGATGGGTGGTGAGGCCGGCGACCGTGGAGAACATGGCGGGATCAGCGAGTCCAGCCGACACGTCGTTGACGATGAGCGCGCCCGCTTCGACCGCGGCACGCGCGACCGAAGCACGCATCGTATCGATGCTCACGCACATGCCGCGCTGTGCAAGGGCCTCAACAACGCGCACCGTGCGGCGAAGCTCCTCTTCTTCACTCACGCGGATTCCGCCCGGACGCGTCGATTCACCCCCGACATCGATGATGTCGGCGCCCTCGCTCACCAGGCGCTCGGCATGTGCGATCGCATCCTCGTGCTCGTTGTACCGGCCACCGTCGGAAAACGAATCCGGGGTCACGTTCAGCACCCCCATGACGAGCGTCCGCTCGCACGTGAGCGAAGAGGGCAGGCCCTCCACACGCCGCCACGCGGGGGCGCTAGAGAAGTCCAGAACCGATCGCGTCGCGCTCATGAGATGACCTTTCTCGCCTCGGTGGGCGGTGTCGCATATTTCAGTGGTGCAGGCCCGTGAGAATGAGGCTCATCGCCTCCGAACGCGTGGCCGCGTTCGATTGCAGGGAGCCGCGCACGGCACTCGTCACGGTCTCCGCATTCGGAGACTTCACGCCACGCATCGCCATGCACAGGTGCTCGGCCTGAAGAACGACAATCGTGCCGTGTGCCTGGAGCTCCTCGTGGATCGCATCGGCGATCTGGCTGGTGAGCCGCTCCTGCACCTGGGGCCGCGCCGCGTACCCTTCGACGAGCCTTGCGAACTTGGACAGCCCCGCAACAGTTCCATCCTTGCCAGGAACGTACCCCACGTGGGCGCGGCCGAAGAACGGCACGAGGTGGTGCTCGCACATGGAGTAGAAGCGAATATCGCGGACAAGAACGAGCTCGCGGTGCTCGACCTCAAACTTCGTCTGCATGTGGACGCGGGGATCCTCGTGGAGGCCGCGAAAAACCTCCGCGTACATACGGGCGACGCGACTAGGCGTATCCACAAGTCCGTCGCGGCTTGGGTCCTCGCCAATCGCCTCGAGGATCTCACGCACGGCGCGTTCGATTCGCGCGTGGTCGACGCTACCCACCGCGTTGTGACTCTCGCTCATCATCTCTACTTTCATTCCCCGGGCGCGCTACTCGGCACCGGGGATGTGCGGTGAACCATCGCCCGGCTGCGGTAGCTCGGGAGGGGTGCCGCCAAGTTCCTCACCGGCCTCGTGGTTCTCGGTCCCGTCAGGAATGGTGCTGCCGATCGTGCCGGGACGGTCGCTACCCGCGAGCGGTTCGTTGAACACGGGGCGGTCCTCGCTCGACTGCCACACCTCGCGCGGCGGGCGCTTGTTGACGTCCTTGAAGATTTCAGCGAGCTCCTTCTCGCCGAGGGTCTCCTTCTCGAGGAGTTCCTCGACGAGATGATCGAGTACAGGACGGTTGGTCTTGATAACGCTCCACGCTTCATCGAGGGCGTTATCGAGAAGGCGGCGCACCTCCTCATCGATGAGACGCGCGGTGTCCTCGCTGTAGCCGGGCCCCTGGCCTTGCTGCATGCCGACGAAAACCTCGTCCTGGCCTTTGCCGAGGGCGACCTGCCCCACGGTGGCGCTCATGCCAAGCTCGGTGACCATGGCTCGAGCGATGCTCGTGGCGTTCTTAAGGTCGGAGCTCGGTCCGGTCGTCACGTCGTGGAAGATGCCCTCTTCGACCGCGTAGCCACCCATTGCGTAGGCGAGGCGGTCGAGTAGCTCGTTGCGGCTTTGATAGTTGCGGTCGGCCGTCGGCACCACCATCGTGTAGCCGCCCGCGCGACCGCGCGGCAGGATCGTCACCTTCGTGACGGGTGCCGAGTTGTTGAGTGCCGCGGCGACGAGTGCGTGCCCGCCCTCGTGGTAGGCCGTCATCTGGCGCTCGCGCTCGGTCATGACTTTCGAGTAGCGCTGCGGGCCCATCGATACTCGGTCGATCGCCTCGTCGAGTGCACGCATGTCGATGATCTGATTGCCCGAACGAGCCGTGAGAAGCGCAGCCTCATTGAGAACGTTGGCGAGATCGGCACCGCTCATGCCGATCGAACGGCGCGCGATGTTATCAAGATCGACGTCGGCAGCGAGAGGCTTGCCTTTCGCGTGCACCTCGAGGATCTTACGGCGCCCCTTGAGGTCCGGAGTTTCCACCGCAATCTGGCGGTCGAAACGACCCGGGCGAAGTAGCGCCGGATCGAGGATGTCGACGCGGTTGGTCGCGGCGATGAGGATGACGTTTTGATGCTCCTCGAAACCGTCCATCTCGACGAGCATCTGGTTGAGGGTCTGCTCGCGCTCGTCGTGGCCGCCGCCCATGCCGGCTCCACGGTGGCGCCCCACGGCGTCGATCTCGTCGATGAAGATGATCGCCGGCGCGTTTTCCTTCGCCGTATTGAACAAATCGCGCACGCGGCTCGCACCAACGCCCACGAACATCTCCACGAAGTCGGAGCCCGAAATTGAGTAGAACGGGACCCCTGCCTCACCGGCAACGGCCTTCGCGAGGAGGGTCTTACCCGTGCCCGGAGGGCCGTAGAGGAGGACGCCCTTCGGAATCTTCGCGCCTACGGCGTGATAGCGCTCGGGGCTCACGAGGAACTGCTTGATCTCATCGAGCTCCTCGACCGCTTCCTCAGCACCCGCAACATCCGCGAACGTCACTTTCGGCATGTCCTTGTTGAAGAGCTTCGCCTTCGACTTGCCAAACTGCATGGCGCGCCCGCCACCCTGGGCGTTCATCATCCAGAACCAGAAGAGGCCAAGGATCACGAGGAGGGGGAAGAAAGTGAGCAGGAGCTGGCTCCACCACGACGGTGTTGCGATCTTATCCGTGTAGCCTTTCGCCGGCTTCGCTTCGCTCACGGCCTTGACGACATCATCGCCGCGGGCGGTGACGTACGAAAACGCGACCCGCTTCCCCTTGTCCTCAAAGTCTTTCGTCAACACGAGGTTGACGCGCTGTTGATTGCCGTCGATGATTTCGGCTTGCTCAACGGTGTTGCCTTTGAGGAGCTCAAGCCCCTGCTCGGTGTCGATGTCTTGGAAACCGCCGCGTCCAAAAAAGCTCAGCGCGAGAAGAACGATCGCGAGAGTCGCGAGGCTCCACAGCCACAGATTACGGGCGGGGGATTTCTTTTTTTCTGCCATGTGAGGTGCTAATTCTTACGTTCTCTTGAGGGCGGAGCAAACGCCCCGCGCGCGTATGGTGAATGAGCGCGAATCTACCCCGAATCGCTGGACAGGGGCTGTCAGAAGCCCCAATGTTCTCAATCGGCGTAGACGCTTGGCTTGAGAATCCCAATGTAGGGAAGGTTGCGGTACTTCTCGGCATAGTCGAGGCCGTAACCGATCACGAACTCGTTCGGGATGTCGAAACCCACGTATTTCACGTCGATATCGACCTTGACCGCCTCCGGCTTGCGCAGGAGGGTGCAGATTTCGACGCTCTTTGGCCCGCGCGAGCGGAGGTTGGTGCGAAGCCAGCTCAGGGTCAGGCCGGAGTCGATGATGTCCTCGACGATGAGCACATGGCGATCGGTGATATCAGCGCTCAGGTCCTTGAGAATACGCACGACACCCGAAGATTTCGTGCCGCTGCCGTAAGAACTCACGGCCATCCAATCCATGTCCACGTCAAGCGTGATGGCGCGCGCGAGATCCGCCACGACCATGACTGCACCCTTGAGCACGCCAACGAGAATCGGGGCCTCATCTTTGTAGTCGCGATCAATCTCTGCGGCGAGTTCGCTGATCCGCTCGCGGATCGCCTGCTCGTCGAGCAGGATGCGCTCGACGTCCTCATCCATGGTCATGGGGGTCCTTCCCGGTGCGTCGCGTTATCGAGGTCACGGGGCCTCAGCCTGATGTATCGCGCACGCGACTGTCTCGGGCCCGGAAAACGATGAGTCCTTCGTCGCGTACCGCTTCGATCTTACCCGGAAGGGGGATGGGACCCTGGCCTCGATAGGCGGAAATGAGGGAGTCAACGTGAAGGATCTGACGCCGAAGGAGCGACTTCCCGGAACTCGAGCCCGAACGCGCGCTCGCATGGGCGATGGCGCGCTTCAGCACGCGCGTGCGCAGGGCTCGGTCAAGCGGGGCCAGGGAATAAGCGTCAAGCGCGAGTAGTCCGGGGGTGGCACTCGGGGGGTTCCGACGCAGGCCCGCATAGGCCTCTTCCGCCTCTTTGTCGAGGTAGTCGGCATCGTCTCGCAGAAGGTCGGCGGTCCGCACGAGGTTCGCGGCCACCTGCTCGCCGAGAATCTCGGCGAGCATCGGCAAGGCGCGCGTACGGGCCGCGACCCGCAAGTATTTCTCGTCGTCGTTCATGGGATCGTCCCACACGTCGAGATCGAGGGCGTCGCACACGGCCCGGGTATCACGCCGCCACAGCCCCGTCTTCTCGTCCCTTCCCGTCCCGAGGAAAGGGCGAAGGAGTGCTCCCCGCTGGCGGGGAATCCCCGCGAGGGAGCGCGCCCCCGCTCCGCGTGCGAGCCCGAGCAGCACCTGCTCAGCTTGATCGTCGAGGGTGTGCCCGAGGAGAAGTCCGAGCGCGTGGCGCTCCTCGAGGGCTGCCTCGAAGGCTTCGTGGCGGGCGACCCTCGCCGCGTTCTCAAGCCCGCCTTCTCCGGCGGTATCGACGTGGATCCGGCGAATGTGGCAGCGTGCAAGCCCGAGCCGCTCGCACTGGAGCGCCGCCCGCTCAGACACCGAGGCGGAGTGCTCTGATAGGCCGTGGTCGATGAGCACAGCTTCGACTTCGAGTCCGAGCCGTGACGCGACCCACTGGGTCGTCGCGGCGAGGGCAAGCGAATCTGCGCCGCCGCTCACCCCCACGAGAACGCGCGGTAGAAGGCCCGCCCCGTCGGAGCGGTCGGCGCATTCCTCGAGCCGGGAGGCGAGGGCGGCTTTCACCGCTACGCGAGCACGGGCAACTGGTTCGGGCGGGCCGCTCACTGCCCGTCCCCCTCGGGCGCTCCGCCGCCTTCAGCCGAAGCAGAGGAGTCATAGAGGCCGGCAGGCGTCGGACCTCCCGCGGCGACAATAGCGCTCGCCACATAGTCCACGACTGCTCGCGCTTCCCCGTACCCTGCCGAGGTTGAATCGTAGGCGAAAATCGCGTAGCCAACCACACGGCCGTCAGCCAGCACCATCGTGCCTGCAAGGGTCGAGGTCCCCGAGAGGGTGCCCGTCTTCCCGCGCACGATTCCGCGCGCTTGCTCCGCACCATCTTCGCCAAAGCGTTTCGTGAGAGTCCCTGTAAGGCCACCGATTGGGACAAGCGCGAAAGTATCCTTGATCGCAGTGGGCGCCTCCCCCGACGCCCACGCCGTGAGCTGCGCAAGAAGCAACGGTGAGATTCGGTTGTCCTTCGAGAGGCCCGAATTATCAGCAATCACGAGCCCCTCGGTGGTGAAGCCGCCTTCCCGAGCGACCTCGTCGAGCTCGGCTTTGACCGCCTCTCGCGCCCCAGCAACCGTTCCGGGATGTCCCGTGTGCACCGCGGAAAGTCGCGCGAGCGTTTCTGCGAGCGAGTTATCGGAATACAGGAGCGTGTGCTCGATTAAGTCGCGTAGCGGCGCGGAGTGCACGGCACCGATCTCGCGCGCCCCCTCGGGAGCGGAAGCGCGAGTAGGCACCGCCTCTACCGTGATACCGCGCTCGTTCAAGAGCTGCGCGAATGCTTTCGCCGCTTCGAGGGATGGATCCTCGACTTTCGGGCCGTAGGGCGTGCCGTCGGCGCGGCCACCATCCACGCCGAGCGGGGTAATTGGAGCAACCCACCCACCGGCCGGGCCGTTATCGCCCCACGCCGGATTGACCGGATCGTTGCCGAACAGCGAGTCGTCGAAAACGAGCTGGACTTTAGTGCGCCCTTCCTCTTTGAGCTTTGCTGCGCTCTGATCGGCGAGCGAAGCAAGCGAGGCTCGTTCGACGCCCTCTTTTGTCTCCTTCGCTTGCACGGTGAGGAGGTTGTCGCCACCACCGACGAGCACGAGACGCTCTCCGTCGAGCACGGCTCGCGTCGTAAACGTTGTATCCGGACCAATAGCCTTCGCAGCGGCAAGCGCGGACAGAAGCTTCATGGTCGAGGCGGGGGTGAGCTGCACGCCTGATCCGTGCTCGGCGATGATGTCGCCGGTCGACGCGTCCACGACCGCATAAGAAACCTTGCCCGAGAACGCCTTGAGCCGTGGAAGGGCTGCTATCGCGGCGTTAATCTGATCTGCGCTCACGCTCGCTGCCGGCGATACTGCATCGTACGGACGCTCGTCATCCGTGCGCTCCCACGATTCACCTTCGGCAGGAACACCTTCGACCACGGCGTTCTTCTGCGTGCGCACGGTAAGCACGCCCGGAAAAGCATCGACGAGGTCGCCAAACGTATAAAAGGACAATGGCAGCGCGAGGGCGAGGGCAGCAGCGAGAACCTCCACTGCCTTCGAATTCGCCATTACTGCCCACTCCTTCTCGCCTCAGGAAAACGCGCCACGCGCCCTGCGTGTCTGTGACTTCGTGCAAAGTTTACGCGCGCATGAACCACTCGCGGCACAATCGAGCGCCTGCGAGCGCTGAACTTCGCTATTGTTACACGCAGAGGGCACGCCCCTCGGTCACATAGAACACCTTAGGCAATGGAGTCACACACGTGGAATTCGACGTCACGATCGAGATCCCGAAGGGGAATCGCAACAAATACGAGGTCGACCATCACAATGGTCGCATCCGGCTCGATCGCATGCTCTTTACAGCAACCCGATACCCCGATGATTACGGCTTCATTGAGGGCACGCTCGGTGAGGACGGCGACCCGCTCGACGTCCTCGTCCTTCTCGAAGAGGCGACGTTCCCCGGCTGCCTGATTCGCTGCCGCGCACTGGGAATGTTCCGCATGCGTGACGAGTCGGGCGGCGACGACAAGATCGTCGCGGTCCCCGTTGGCGACAAGCGCCAGATCCGTCGGCAGGAGCTCACCGACATTTCGGAGTTCCACCGACTCGAGATCCAGCACTTCTTCGAGGTCTACAAGGATCTTGAGCCCGGCAAGAGCGTGGAAGGTGCTCACTGGGAAGGCCGGGATGACGCGGAAGAGGAAATCCGCGCCTCCTACCGCCGCGCGAAGGGCACGGAACACGAAAACGAGTTCACCCAGGACATCTAGTCCGTATCCCCCAATAATGAGGGCGCTCCCGTCTTATCGGGAGCGCCCTCATTATTTCGAAAGCGACGTTTTCGCTAGTCGTCGAGACCTTCGGTCTTCTCGGCAAGCGTCGAAGGGACCGGATCATCCACGTGGCTAAAAACCTCTCGGGCGGCTTCGATCACTGTCTTGGTAAGTGCCTTGTTCCCGAGACCACCAATCACTGCACCGATACCAAACGGGATGAGGCGCCCGGCCCACAGCCCCGTGAAGCGACGCGTCACCGTACGCCGAATCCAGCGATTGACTTGCGTGTTCACCGCATCTGCGACAAATGGAGGTGCCATGCCATCGAGCACCGTCGACCACTGCAGGCCGCTCTTGCCGAGGGCCTTTGTGACGATCGCGGCGCCACGCTCACCGCCGAGAATGGCGAGAATAACCGTGCGGCGCACCGTCGGATCACTCATATCGACACCGTGCACGTGCGCGGTGCCGAGCGTCAAAAAGGCGCATGCTTCGGCAAAGGCGAAGCCCTCGCCCGCGGTGAGGGCGACCGCTGTGGCGGTACCCACCGCGGGAAGTGCGGCTACGCCGCCAATGCCGACGCCCGTGGCAACGGCCAGCTTCGTAAAGTGCCCCTCGAGCCGAGCGATGATCTGCTCATCGCTCCACGTGGGGTTCTTGCGGCGAAGAGAATCGACGTACTTGCGGGCAATCGGCCCCTGAAGCGCCAGAGCCTTATCGATCAGTTCGAATTGTTTGTCATCGATGAGCGATTCTTCGCCCTGTCCCTTCCCGCTCGATTTCTTAGACGTGCGCAGGTCCTTCGAGGCCATTGCTCTCCTTATCGTGGACGCTATCGGGCGCATCCGGGCTCTTTTACGCCCGCGTGCGGTGAAGATCAACGGTGCCGGGCTCAAGTTTGGCCACGTCACCGCGCAGACCAAGGTAGCGAACCGCGTCTGAAAGTTCGGTGTATCGATGCAGGTAGGAATCCTGCACAAACGAACGTTCAACACCGCGGTCATGACACAAAATGCCATCGAGATGATCACTCTCGTGCTGGAAAATTCGTGCGCGCCAGCCGGTCCAGACCTCGTCGAGTTCACGAACCTCACCGCCGGCGACGATTGCCGTACCGCGCACGCGTACGCTCTTTGGACGCGGCACGAGCGAGCGCCAGCCGTCGACGCTAAGGCAACCCTCCCACCCAAACGTCACGATGCTCTCGCCGTCAATCTCTTCGTAGCGCGGGTTGATGACTGCCATGAGGGGAAGATTGTCACGGTCGTAGAGCTCGTCATCGGCGTCGCGCTCCTCCCCCTCTTCGCGAACGACATCCTCCATGACAACGACGCGAATCGGGACCCCCACTTGCGGGGCAGCGACCCCGACGCCGGGAGCATCGTGCATCGTCACGACGAGCGCGTCAATGAATTGCGCAAGGAGCTCCGGATCGAGCGAGCCGGCGGCATCCTTTGACTTGGCGCGAAGTGCCGGATGCCCCGCCTGCACGATCCGGAGCGGAGCGTTTTCGCTCGGCCTCTTTGCAAGGGTTTTCTCAATCAGTTGCGCGAGGCTCGTCATGCCATCGCCGCCTTTCGTCGTCTATCGTCATCGCCTCGAAGGGCCGGGCCGCGTCTTTTCTTCCACGCTCCTGTCCGCAGCGAAAGCAGAAGGAACTCCGGGTGGCGGCAAGCGTCGGACTCCCCCGACAACACTACGGCCCCGCGCGTGCGGAAGGTCGGGAACACCCCTCGGCGCGTCCCATATGGTCGGCGCCACAGTGGGGTATTGTTGTCCATACGTCAGCAAAGACCGCTGACTGTACTTCACAACGGATCGTCCGGCACGTACCTGCCGGTGAAGGGAATACCCATGGCAAAGGTTATTTACGACCACGCAAGCCGTATCTACCCGGGCAGCGACAAGCCCGCGGTTGACGACCTCAACATCGAGATCGAAGACGGCGAATTCCTCGTCCTCGTTGGACCCTCGGGCTGCGGTAAGTCCACCTCGCTGCGCATGCTCGCCGGTCTCGAAGAGATCGATGCAGGCCGCATCTTCATCGGCGACCGCGACGTCACGAACGTGCCGCCCAAGGACCGCGACATCGCGATGGTCTTCCAGAACTACGCCCTTTACCCCCACATGTCGGTTGCCGACAACATGGGCTTCGCACTCAAGATCGCGGGCACGCCGAAGGATGAGATCCGCAAGCGCGTTGAAGAGGCCGCAAAGATCCTCGACCTCGAGCAGTACCTCGACCGTAAGCCCAAGGCTCTCTCGGGTGGTCAGCGCCAGCGTGTCGCCATGGGCCGCGCAATCGTGCGCTCGCCCCAGGTGTTCCTCATGGACGAGCCGCTCTCGAACCTTGACGCGAAGCTCCGCGTCTCGACCCGTACTCAGATCGCGTCGCTCCAGCGTCGCCTGGGCGTCACGACCGTCTACGTGACCCACGATCAGACCGAAGCTATGACGATGGGCGATCGCGTCGCCGTTCTCGCCGGTGGCGTGCTCCAGCAGATCGACTCGCCGCAGCGCATGTACGATCACCCGAACAACGTGTTCGTTGCGGGCTTCATTGGCTCGCCCGCCATGAACCTCATCGAGCAGCCCCTCACCGACCAGGGCGTCGCCTTCGGCGGCTCCGTGATCCTCGTGGATCGCTCGACCCTCTCGGAGTCGAATGAGAAGGCCGTCACCGTCGGTGTGCGCCCCGAGGATCTCGAGCTCGCCGCGGACGGCCTCCCCGTCGAGGTCGACATGGTCGAGGTGCTCGGCGCTGACGCCTACGTGTACGGCCGCCTCGCTGGCGCGGGCGAAACGGACAAGCCGATCATCGCGCGCGTCGACGGCCGCCGTCCTCCGCAGAAGGGTGAGACCGTGCACTTCCAGCCGAAGGCTGACCACGTGCACCTGTTCGACCTGAAGTCGGGCAACCGTCTCGGCGACTAATCGCCTCACTCCTCAAACGAGGAAACATTCACAAAGAAGGCACGCGAATCGCGTGCCTTCTTTGCATACATAGCCCGCGAGTAGGAGAGAATAGAAGGCATGGCACCCATCGAGATCTCCGCAGCGCGAGCGGACGAGGCACTCCTCGATCTGCCGTGGAGCCTCCCCCTTGCCGACTGGCCCGATTCGCTCCTCGCATCGCTCCCCCGCGGCATCTCGCGACACGTCGTCCGTTTTGCCCGTGTAAGCGGGCGAGTTCTCGCTCTCAAGGAAATCAACGAAAACCTCGCGCGCGCCGAATTCACGACCTTGCGTCTGCTCGGAAAACTCGGAATCCCCGCCGTTGAACCGTTTGCGGTTGTGAGCGGGCGCGAATCGGCCGAGGACGGCCGCGACCTCGACGCCATCCTGATCACGAGGCACCTTCAGTACTCCCTCCCCTACCGGGCGGTGTTCTCCCAGCTCAACAGCGAAGACACGGCACGCAAGCTTCTTGACGCGCTTGCCGTGCTGCTCGTCCGCCTCCACCTCGTCGGCTTCTACTGGGGTGACGTCTCGCTTTCCAACACCCTCTTTAAGCGCGATGCGGGCGCGTTCGCCGCCTACATCGTTGACGTCGAAACGGGTCAACTCGAAAGCCAGCTGACGACGGGCCAGCGCGAATACGATCTCGACATTGCGCGCACCAATATCGTGGGCGAAATGCTCGATCTCCAGGCTGCAGAGCAGCTGCCTGACAACGTTGATCCCATTGCCATCGGTGATCTCCTTCTCGAGCGGTACACCGAGCTGTGGGATGCGCTCACTGGCCGCGAAACATTCAGCGCGAATGAACGCTGGCGCGTGAGCGCCCGTATCGAGAAACTTAACGAGCTCGGTTTCGACGTCGACGAGCTCGACATGACAACCGATCTCGACGGCACGACCGTGTCGGTGCAGCCGAAAGTTGTGGATGCCGGGCACCACAGAAGGCGGCTCATGCGCCTTACGGGAATCGACGCTCAAGAAAACCAGGCGCGCCGACTCCTTAACGACCTCGACCAGTACCGGGTTCTCACGAATCAGCAGGGTGAGGAAGAAGAGTTCGTCGCCCACGAGTGGCTTCAGGAGCAGTATGAGCCGGTCGTGCGGGCGATCCCGCGCTCGATGCGCAAGAAGCTCCCGGCTCCCGAGTTCTACCACGAGCTTCTCGAACACAAGTGGTTCATGTCGCAGCGCCTCGGCAAGGATGTGACGTGGGATAAGGCCGTCCAGGACTACATCCTGAACGTCCTTACCTATCGCCAAGACGAACGCGCCCTCATCACGTCGGAGACCTCGGCGATTCCGATTGTGACGGACACGGAGTTCTAGACCCCGCTGACGTTAGGCTCGGCCCGTGCGAGCGCGCGTGCCTGCAATCTCGTACAGCACGATCGAGGCGGCTACAGAGGCGTTGAGCGATTCGGTCGCGGCCGCCATCGGGATCGACACAATCGCATCGCATTTCTCGCGCGTGAGTCGTGAAATTCCCTTGCCTTCGGCACCGATGACGAGCATGATCGGGGACGTTGCGAGGTCCATATCCCGCGGCTCGAGTTCACCATCGGCATCGAGACCAACGACAAAGACACCCTGTTTCTTGAGCGAGTCGATCGCGCGGTTGAGGTTCGTCACCTGGGCGACCTTCACGCGCGTCGCGGCGCCCGCAGCAACCTTGTAGACGCTCGCGGTCATGCCGACGCTTCGACGCTCGGGAATGATCACACCGTGGGCGCCGAACGCGCCCGCGCTACGGAGTATCGCCCCGAGATTGCGTGGGTCGGTGATGCCATCGAGTGCGATGAGAAGCGGGGTATCGAAATTATTCGCGGCGATCTCGAGGAGATCCGCGGGATTCGCGTACTCGTAGGGCGGGAGGGTGAGAGCGACGCCCTGGTGAATAGCATCGTCGGTGAGTCGGTCGAGTTCGGCCCGTGTGGCTTCGTGCAGCTGAAGGCCCTTTTGATGGGCAAGGCGCATGATCTCGCGTACGCGCTCGTCTGCATCAAGCCGGATGGCAAGAGTGAGCGAGAGTGCCTCCACGCCTTCTTGGAGCGCCTCGAGAACGGAGTTCCGTCCCGCGATCACCGTGGGGCGGTTTGCAGTGTCCTTAGGGGACTTGCGCGGTGGGCGGCGCTTGCCGGATTTGGCACCGGATTTTCCGACGGTGTCGTGCGTTCCCCTGTAGGCCTTGTGATGCGGGCGATCCTCCGCCTTCGGGGTGGGGCCGCGCCCTTCGAGGCGGCGGCGGCGCACGCCGCCGGATCCGACCTTCGGGCCCTTGCGGGAGCTCTTGTGTCCTGCCATGGTCTCTCCTAGTTCGTGAGGCTCCAGCGGGAGGAGCCCGCGGAGTCTTCGATGCGAATGCCGGCGGCAGCGAAGCGATCTCGGATCGCGTCGGCGCTCGCCCAGTCTTTGTTGGCACGTGCCTCGGCGCGCTCCTCGAGTTGGGCTCTAATGAGCGCATCGAGGGCGTCGTGTTCGGCATTGGTGGCGCTTGATTCGTCGGCCCACTGGGGCCCCGCGAGGTCGAGTCCCAGAACATCGAGCATGTCGCGAAGCTCGCCTACGCGGCGCGCAATCTCGTGGGCGTCGCTCGTGTGCTCGGCAAGAAGCGAGTTCAGTTCGCCCTGGCGCTCGTGGATCACGGCGAGAGCTTCGGCGACGGAAAGGTCGTCATTCATCGCGTCAACGAAGCGCGCGGGAAGCTCGCTCTCGCCTACCTCGCGCAGGGCTTCGCTCGCGCCTTGCTGGCTGACTGCTTCGAGTGCGCGCGTGAGGGTGCCCTCGAGGCGCGAGAGCACGGTCTCGGCTTCCGCGAGGGTGGTCTCGTTGAACTCCACGTTGGTGCGGTAGTGGGAGCCAACGATCGCGAGGCGCACGGCTGCTGCCGAGTGCTTGGCGAGGACGTCTTCGGCCGTGATGAAGTTGCCGAGGCTCTTGCCCATTTTCATCCCGTCGACCGTCAGCATCCCCGAATGCATCCAGTGCTGCGCAAAGCCGTAGCCAGCTCCGTAGCTTTGGGCTTGCTCGTTTTCATGGTGCGGGAAGCGAAGATCAAGGCCGCCACCGTGAATGTCGAAGCTCTCCCCCACGTATTTTTTCGCCATCGCCGAGCACTCAAGGTGCCAGCCGGGCCGCCCTTCGCCGAACGGGGTTGACCACTTCGCTGTCGTGGGTTCGCCGTCCTTTGCTTTCTTCCACAGGGCGAAGTCTCGAGGGTCCTGCTTGAGGTTGGAGGCGGCTTCCGCATCGTCAACCATGTTCTCGATGGACTGGTTCGTGAGCGAGCCGTATTCGGGCAGGGAGGATACGTCAAAGTAGACGCTTCCTTCCCCGTCAGCATAGGCGTGGCCGCGCTCGATGAGCCGCTGCATGAAGTCAATCATCTCCGTGACGTGACCGGTCGCGCGGGGCTCGTAGTCAGGGCGCACGGCGCCGAGCCGGTCCATGATCTCGCCAAACTTTCGTTCGTTGGCGTACGACCACTTCCACCACGGCTCACCTTCCTCGGCGGCGCGCGCGAGGATCTTATCGTCGATGTCAGTCACGTTGCGCACGTAAGTCACGCGGTAACCGCTCCTGCGCAGCCACCGCACGAGCACGTCGAACGCGAGGAACGTGCGGATATGCCCCACGTGGGGACCGTCCTGGACAGTCGGCCCACACACGTAGAGCGAGACTTCACCGTCCTTGAGCGGGGTGAAGTCCGAAACGGTCCTGGTCTTCGAGTCATGCAGTCGTAGAGTCACGTCTTAAGCCTAGCCTCTCGTGGGTACCGAAAAAGCGAGGAGCGCTTGCGGCGCCCCTCGCTTCGTGTTGGTCGTAATGTCAGATCTCGCGCGGCGTCGCGGCGCTGACCTGCTTACCGTAGAGTTCTTCGAAAGCGTCGTCGTAGTCAACGCTATTGGCGCGGCGCTTTCCCTGAACGGATTCGACGGCGCTCTTAGCGGTCTCGATGGTGACTTCGGGCGCGGTGATCTTCTTGACGATCAGGTAGGCGATGAGGCCGAGGATCGCGCCGAGTACCACGAGCGCGCCACACACGATGAGGAACGACGCCCATGCCGGCAGACCGAGTGCCACAAGGCCCCACGCGCAGAAGAAGAGGAACATCACCCACGCGCTCAGGAGGAAGAACACGAGAACCGCGGCAAGCGCCGCAACGGCGCCGCCCTTGACGGCGATCCCGGTGATTTCCTTCTTCGCGATTGCGACCTGCTGGTCGATCACGGAGGTGAATTCGTTCTTGATCGAGGCGACGAGTTCGCCAATCGACCGCGAGGTCGTGCTCGCTCGGCGTTCGTTCGAGGAATTGATCATGCATTCAGCCTATCAATGCGGGCCCTGCGTCATTCAGGGGTTTCGAAGGGTTTTCTCCGGTTAGTCGTGTGATGTTTAGTCGATCGTCACGCGCTTGCGGCGCTGCTGCTCGGGTCGCGGCCCTGCCGACGAGGAACGACGCACGATGAGGTGCGGCGAAACCGCGGTGTCGCGTGCGGGCCCTTCGAAACCGCCGATGCGCTCGACGAGCATCTGCGCGCCAAGCGCCCCGATGCGGCGCGAGTTCGGATCGATGCTGGTCACCTGCGCAATACCCGAGGACGCGAGCGACGTATTGCCATAGCCGGTGACGGCAAGCTGAGCGGGAACATCGAAGCCGGCGTCGGCTGCTGCCGAGAGCACACCGACGGCGGTCACATCGTTCGAGCACGTGATCGCGGTGGGAACCTGGCTGCCGCGCAGAAGCATCGCTCCGGCGGTCTGCCCAACCTGCTCGCTGAAGTCCGCCGGCTCCACGCGCGCACGATCCTCGAGTCCGTGACGCTTCATCGCGGCCTTGAAGGCGGTCGCACGCTCCTTCGCCACGGCATACCCCACGCCACCCACGTGAGCGATGTCCTTGTGGCCGAGACTCACAAGGTGATCGACGAGAAGACCAAAGCCCGCTTCATCGTCGATACGGACCGTGTCCGACTTCCCGATGCGCTCTTTCGATCCACCGATCGCGACGAGGGGGCGGTTGCCGATGGCCTCAAAGACCTTGTCGAGCTCGGGGAGCTCACTGGCCATGATGAAGCCATCCACCCCGAGCGCCGTGAGCGAGGAGATCGTTTCTTCCTCGAGCGTGACGGGGTATTCGGGCATACGCCGGCGAGTCGGCACAACCACGACGTGGCGGCCGGTCGCGGCGAGCTCGATGCGGATCGAGCGAACCAGATCGGAGATCCACGTGTTGCGCATCGTGTTCACGAGCACAGCGACGACACCGCGGTGGTCATCCTCCTGAGCGAGGTCTTCGAGCGGGTAGTGGAGCCGTTCGGCGGTCTCGCGAACGGACGTCACGAGCCTCGAATTGATGTCGGATTCGCCGCGAAGGGCGCGAAGCGCAACCGCGGCCGTAATGCCGAGGGAGTTGGCAACTTCGGTCAGCGTTGCGCGGTCACCTTCGGAGCGCTGCTCCGTGACCTCGGGAGCGACCTTCGCCGCCGCTTC
Source organism: Dermabacter sp. HMSC06F07 (assembly GCF_001807345.1). NCBI lineage: Bacteria > Bacillati > Actinomycetota > Actinomycetes > Micrococcales > Dermabacteraceae > Dermabacter > Dermabacter sp. HMSC06F07. Next base: position 223,736 of record NZ_KV788570.1, on the reverse strand, counting down.
GAGCTCGTCGGGGCTCTCTCCGGGTGCGAAATCACCGTTGATGTCGCCGCGTGCTTTATCGTTCATGAGGCCTTAGCCGTCCTTTTCTGTCCTGGAAGCCGCGCCCGCATGGCGCGTAACATTCGCCTTTAACGGTAGCCCACGTGCCTCAACACGCGGGCAAGGACACGGGAACCGTGACGGCGAGGCCGCCCATTGCGGTTTCCTTGTAGTGCTCGTGCATGTCCTTACCCGTGCGGCGCATGGTCTCGAGCACGGTGTCGAACGAGACGAAGTGTTCGCCATTGCCACGCATCGCGAAGCGCACCGCCGTAATCGACTTGATCGCGCCCATCGCGTTGCGCTCGATGCAGGGCACCTGCACGAGACCACCGACGGGGTCGCATGTGAGGCCGAGGTTGTGTTCCATCGCAATCTCGGCAGCGTTTTCGACCTGCCGGGGCTTCGCGCCCATAACTTCGGCAAGCCCCGCCGCGGCCATCGAGCTCGCCGAGCCAACTTCACCCTGGCAGCCCACTTCCGCGCCGGAAATCGACGCGCGCTCCTTGCACAGCGACCCGAACGCGGCAGCTGCGAGCATAAAGCGCACGATGACGTCATCACGATCGTCGTAGTTGAGGTAGGTGAGCGCGTAATAGAGCACCGCGGGGATAATCCCGGCCGCGCCGTTGGTGGGAGCTGTGACGACGCGCCCGCCGCCCGCGTTTTCCTCGTTCACCGCGAGCGCTGCGAGGCTCACCCATTCGAATGCGTTGTCGGCGCGATGGTTCGGGTCTTCGAGCTGAAGGGCGTCGTGCCAGGTTGCTGCGCGGCGCCGCACGTTGAGGCCGCCCGGGAGCACACCGGAGGTGTGCATGCCACGCTCGATGCAGGCTTCCATGACTGCCCAAATGTCGAGGATCCCCTGGCGGATTTCGCTGTCGGTTCGCCATTGCCGCTCGCGCATGAGCATCGCTTGCGAAACCGTGATGCCGTTTTCTTCGCACACGCGAAGAAGCTCCTCACCACTTTGGAAAATCGGTTTCACACCGTCATCGGCGCCCGCTGCGCTGTCGTCTGCGGAGGTTTCCGACGCCTGCTGCGCTTCGAGCTCCTCCTTGTCGACGACGAAGCCGCCACCGATCGAGAACATCGTGCGCTTGTCGAGCTCGTTGCCGTCCTCATCGAGCACCGCGAAGGTCATGCCGTTCGAATGCTCGGGAAGGAAGGTGAGGGGGTGCAGCACGATCGTGGACGGGCGGAGGCTTACCGGGACGCGCCCGCCGAGCATGAGTCCACCGTTGGCGTCGATGTCTTTCGCTCGCGCCCAGGCTTCGGTGGGATCGATCGTGGCGGGGTCGTTGCCCTCGAGACCGAGGACGACCGCGTCGAGTGTTCCGTGGCCCATGCCGGTCGCCGCAAGCGAGCCGTACAGATGCACCTCGACATCGGCGATGTCGGGGCCAATAGTGGGGTGGGCAAGGGCCTCGTCGGCGAATTCTTTCGCGGCGCGCATGGGGCCGACGGTGTGCGAACTCGAGGGGCCGATCCCGATCTTGAACAGGTCAAACAGGCTGACGCTCATCGAGGGACTCCTTATCGTGTCGAACGCGGATCATCTGACGTGTGGTGAAGCTTTAGCGCGACCGGCGCTGGCCACGCGACCGGGCTGGGGAAGCACCGCGTGCCCGGCGAGCGTCGGACCCTCGTTTCTTCCCGGCCGTGCGGCGGCCTTTGCCAGAACCGGGCGTACGCGAAAATGGTGACTTTTCGTTCTCGTCGTATACCGCGCGGCGCTTCTCGTTCTCGCGCCGTTCCGCGGCGTTTCTCGAGTTAGCTCCGCGCATCCTGGTGACATCGAGCTTACGGGGCGCGCCCTTATATTTGACGAGCTGAGGGTCCCGGGCGGGGGTCCCGCTCGGTGTCCTTCCTCCGACATGCCGGATCACCTCGTCAGTTTCGGAATTCACCTCGCTCCATTCGGGACTCACCTGGGCTGCCTCGAGCACCTGGCGAGTCTTGTCCTTCTGATGTGGGAGGGCGAGAGTGACCACGACGCCCGAAGCCCCGGCGCGTGCCGTGCGGCCCGAGCGGTGCACGTACTCCTTCGCGTCATCGGAAGGATCGACGTGCAGCACGAGCGAAACGTCGTCGATGTGAATGCCGCGAGCGGCCACGTCGGTCGCGACGAGCACGTCGAAGGCCCCCTGGCGGAACCCTGCGAGGACGTTCGTGCGCAGGCCCTGCTGTTTATTGCCGTGCAGGGCCGCGGCGGGAATGCCCACCTCAATGAGTTCCTGGGCGACGCGTTCGGCGCCGAGTTGCGTGCGCGTAAACAGGAGGGTGCGACCATCGCGCGCCGCGATCTGGGCCGTGATCTGGCGCTTCTTTTTTGGGTTGATGGCATAGACGACGTGCCGCATGTTCTGCACCGCCGCGGCGACAGGGGTCGTCTCGTGCGTGACGGGGTCGACGAGGAAGCGGTCGGTGATCGCATCGACCTGGTCGTCGAGCGTTGCCGAAAAGAGCATCTTCTGCGTGCCCATCTCAACGTGCGCGAGAATCTCGGTGACGACGGGAAGGAAGCCGAGGTCGGCCATGTGGTCCGCCTCGTCAATAACCGTCGTCTCGATGCGGTCAAGGAAGAGATCTCCCCGCTGAGCGAGGTCGACGACACGCCCCGGTGTCGCGACGATGATCTCAACGCCCCGACGCAGCGCATCGGCCTGTTTGTCGATGTTCATGCCACCCGACACAAGCTGAGCCTTGATACCAACGGCACGCGCGAACGGGTGAATTGTGTCGACGACCTGGACGGCAAGCTCGCGAGTAGGCACGAGCACCATTCCCAGTGGCCGACGCCTGTGGGAGCTGCGATGCCGAAAACGCGCACACATCGACAGGGCAAAAGCGAGGGTTTTACCCGATCCAGTTTCAGCGCGGGCAAGAACGTCGCGTCCCGCGAGCGCATCGGGCAAGATTGCCTCTTGAATTTCGAAGGCACGCTCGAAGCCTTGCGCCTGAAGTTCTTGAACGAGCTCTTCTGGAAGCGCCATCGCATCGAAGCGCTCTGCTTTGTGTGTCCGTCGTGACTTGGGCATGGCAGTGGCCCCTTTCTGCGCGCGTGTGCGCGGTCCTGTGCTTCTCATGGGCGCCGTAGCGCCGGGCCCCAACGGGGCGGTAAACACCTCAAGTATCCGCGAGCCATCCCGGCACCGGAAGAGACGGTCGGGCAATTCGTTCGCAAACTCACGTCTATGACTGCTGCCCGATGGCCCACGGGGTGGAATACTTGAGCATCGTGTTGCGAACACTCATGACATCAAAGATTCACCGCGCCACCGTCACGCAAGCCGACCTTCACTACGTGGGGTCGGTAACCGTCGATGCCGATTTACTCGATGCCGCGGGCCTCATCGAAAACGAACTCGTCGCCATCGTCGACGTGACGAACGGGGCTCGGCTTGAAACCTACGTGATTCGAGGCGAGGCGGGCAGCGGGGAGATCAAGATCAACGGGGCTGCGGCCCACCTGGTACACCCCGGCGACCTCGTGATCCTGATCGCCTACGGTCAGTTCACGCCGGAGGAGGCCACCGCTCACACCCCGCGGGTTGTCCACGTCGATGACAAGAATCGCATCGTCGCGCTCGGCAGCGATCCTGCCCAGGCCGTGCCGGGAGCTCCCGACCAGATTTCCTCGAGGTAACTCACGTGGCGGGAGTCGTGAGCGGGTTCTTCGTGATCGCCGTGATCGTCACCGTGGGCGCATTCGCGGGGTGGTGCAATCTTTTGGGCCCCCAGGGCCGCTTTGTTCTCAATCGCCTGACCTATTTCATCGCGGGGCCATGCCTCGTGTTTGTGTCGCTCATCGACAGCGACCTTCACCTCATACTCTCCGCCAATTTTGCGGTCGCTGCCCTGGCAGCACTCCTCACGACTCTGCTCGCCGCCGCCCTTTCGCGCATTTTCCTCCAGCAGGATTTCCCCCACACCGTGATTTCCTCGGTTTCGGCCTCGATGGTCAATAGCGCGAACATGGGCTTTCCCATCGCGGCCTATGTTCTCGGTGACGTCTCTCTTGCGCTCCCCGTGGCGCTTTGGCAAATGGCGGTGTTCACGCCGCTCTTCCAGTCGGTTCTCCACTCTGCGGTCTCAGGGCAGCGACCAAGCGTACGCGCCCTCGCGGAAACAATTGCCGTGAACCCCATGATCGTCGCGTCCGCGGCAGGTCTCGCTGTTCTCGGCTTCGACCTTCACCTCCCGGCCTTCGTCACCGAACCGATCGACGTCATCGCGGGCATTTCCATCCCAGGGATGCTCCTCGCGTTTGGCATGTCGCTCACCACCTCGAGGCCTTTCTCGAAGGAGGCGGGGCATCGCGCCGACATCGTCCTCGCTACTGCCCTCAAGCTCCTCGCGATGCCCCTTTTTGCCTGGGCTCTCGGCCGGTTCGCCTTTGATCTCACGGGAACGGCGCTTTACGCGGTCGTCGTCCTCGCTGCGCTGCCTACCGCGCAAAACGTATACGTCGCCGCTGCGCGTTACGAGGTGGGCGAGGAGATGACGCGCGATATCGCGCTGTTGACATCGGTCGGCACAATGGTCGCGCTCATGGTGATTGCTTCGCTTTTCGGAGCGTGAGAAGCGCTTTACGTTAGGGTCGAGGCATGATCGTCACTACCGTATGCTGGGGCAACATTTGCCGCTCCCCGATGGCCGAACGCATCCTCGCCTCCGCGCTGTCGTCCCTCGAAGGCGGTGAAGGCATCACCGTCAATTCCGTTGGTGTGAGCAGTGAAGAGACGGGCAACCCCATGGATCCACGCGCTGCCCGCGTTCTCAAAGCCCAGGGCTACGACGCGGGCGGCCACGCCGCTCGTCAGGTGAGCGCTGCCGACATCGAGCGAACCGATCTTTTCGTCGCCGCCGAGCAGTTCCACCTCGACCGGCTTCGTGCGCTTGGAGCCCGCGAGGAGCAGCTCGCTCTCATGACCGACTTCGACCTCGAGTCTCAGCCGGGCGACGCCCTGCCCGACCCGTGGTACGGCGGCGCCGAGGACTTCGATCGGACTCTCGACGTGCTCGAGCGCGCGATGCCGCGCCTCGCCGCACGCCTCGTGAAAGAGTCCTAGAAGCTCGCCGCGAGGCTCGTAAGCGCGTCCTCGTCCATCCCCGCCTCGCGCAAAACCTTCTGGAACATGGGCGCCTTCGCGCGGCGGTACTCGTCCACGTCGATCGCCCCCGTGAACGCAAGACCTCGCTTGTAGCCCGAAAACTCCGCCACGAGCTCGGGGCTGTTCATGAGGACTTGACGCGCCGCGACGCTCGCGTGAAGCAGCGGCGATCCCTCATCGAAAACGGTGAGGGAGTGAAGCACTCCCGACGTGGGAGTATTCAGTTTTCGGTAACCCTCGCCCTCCTGGCGATCGCCGCCGGCCACGTAGCCAAGCGGGGCGAGCGCCTCGCACGCCTCGTCAAGCGCGAGTGGCGCAGCGACCACCGCGATATCGATGATCGGTCTTGCGACCATGCCCGGAACCGAGGTCGCGCCGATGTGCTCGATCCCCTGGCCGCCGTGGCCGTCGAGGGCGTCCACGAGGGTCGTTGCGACCCCCATAAAATCGCCCACCCAAGATTCCGAATACTCGCTCAAATGAATCGCCATACCCCCATCCTACGGGCGAGGAACGGGGCGTATAGCCGAGCTGATGCTGGCGCGGCGGCCGTCGGGCCCTCACGAGGCCCCCAAAGGCACAGCACGTAGACTAGAGACATTGAATGCGCGCTCGAGACCGAGGGCGCACGACACCGACACGAGGAAAGGGACACGATGGCTGAGGCCCCATACCGTTACACCGCCGAACTCGCGGGACAGATCGAGCAGAAATGGCAAAAGCTGTGGCTCGAGCAGGGTACTTTCAACGCCGTCAACCCCGTGGGCGAGCTCTCCGATGGACGCAGCGCCGAAGAGCTCGGCGAGAAGATGTTCATCATGGACATGTTCCCCTACCCCTCGGGCAAGGGACTGCATGTGGGCCACCCGCTTGGCTACATTGCGACCGACGCCGTCGCGCGTCACAACCGCATGCTCGGCAAGAATGTGCTCTACACGATGGGCTACGACGCCTTCGGCCTGCCCGCGGAGCAGTACGCGATTCAAACCGGCACCCACCCGCGCGTCACGACCGACGAAAACGTTGCGAACATGGCCCGTCAGCTCTTCCGCCTCGGCCTCTCGCACGACTCGCGCCGCTCGCTTCGCACGACCGATCTTGACTTCGTCAAGTGGACCCAGTGGGTATTCCTCCAGCTGTTCGACTCGTGGTACGACCCGAACTTCGTGAAGGCTGACGGCACACGCGGCTCTGCACGGCCCATTTCGGAACTCAAGGGCGCGATCCAGGATCGCGATGTTGATCCGTACGCGCTCGCCGAGCAGCAGGGCATCGACATCCCGCAGATGTGGCACGACCGCAAGCCGGATCACGAGCATTGGAATCCCGAGCACGACACACCGTTCGACTTCCTCATTCAGTACACGCCCGAGGAGATGACGGAGCTCGTCAACTGCTTCCGACTCGCCTACGTGAGCGACACGCCCGTGAACTGGTGCCCTGGTCTCGGCACCGTGCTCGCGAACGAAGAGGTGACGGCCGAGGGCCGCTCGGAGCGCGGCGATTTCCCCGTGTTCAAGCGCCGCTTGCGCCAGTGGAACCTGCGCATCACCGCGTATGCCGATCGACTTCTCGAGGATCTCGACACCGTTAACTGGCCCGAATCGGTCAAATCCATGCAGCGGAACTGGATCGGCCGTTCGCGCGGTGCGCAGGTCACGTTCACGCTGGATTCCGACGGCTGCCCCGCCTTCGCCGACTCCACGTTCGACGTCTTCACGACGCGCGTGGACACGCTGTTTGGCGCGACCTTCACGGTGCTCTCGCCCGAGCATCCGCTGCTGTCTGACGTCAGCGCTCTCCCCGAGGCGTGGCCCGAAGACACGAAGTCCGCCTGGACCGGCGGAGCATCGAGCCCGCGCGAGGCCGTCGCCGCCTACAAGGAACGTGCCGCCGCACTCGATGACACCGAGCGCACCGCCGATTCGCGTGAGAAGACGGGAGTGTTCACGGGCCTTTTCGCAGTGAACCCGATGGACGGCCGTGCGCTTCCCGTGTTCACCGCCGACTACGTACTCATGGGCTACGGCACGGGCGCCATCATGGCCGTTCCCGCCGAAGACGAACGTGACTACGCGTTCGCGAGCGCTTTCGAGCTCCCCGTGATCCGCACCGTTCAACCGCCCGCCGATTTCGAAGAGGGACAGGCCTACACGGGCGACGGGAGGAAGATCAATTCGCGCAGCGACGAGCTCGATCTCAACGGCATGAGCAAGGACGAGGCGATCGCTGCCGCGACCGAATTCGCCGAGAAGAAGGGCTTCGGCCACGCAAAGACGACGTACCGGCTGCGTGACTGGCTTTTCAGCCGCCAGCGCTACTGGGGCGAGCCCTTCCCGATCGTGTACGCGGAAGACGCCCCCGAAGTCCCGATCGCGCTCCCGTTCGATCAGCTTCCCGTTCAGCTGCCCGAACTCGACGACTTCTCCCCCAAGACGTTCGACCCGGAAGACGCCGACACCGAGCCGCAGACCCCGCTCTCGCGCGCGGAGGACTGGGCCTGGGTCGAGCTTGATCTTGGCGACGGCATGAAGCGCTACCGTCGCGAAATGAATGTCATGCCGCAGTGGGCCGGATCGTCGTGGTACGAAATCCGCTACACCGATCCCACGAACGACGACCAGATTTCGGCGCCCGAAAATGAGCAGTACTGGATGGGCCCGCGTGAAGGCGCCCCCACTGGCGGTGTCGACCTGTACGTCGGTGGTGTCGAGCATGCCGTTCTCCACCTGCTCTACGCACGTTTCTGGCACAAGGTTCTCTTCGACCGCGGCTACCTTGCGAGCGCCGAGCCGTTCCACACCCTGTTCAACCAGGGATATGTGCAGGCCTATGCTTACCGCGACGAGCGAGGCGTCTACGTCAACGCCTCCGAGGTTGTTGAGGAAGCCGACGGCACCTTCACTCACGATGGCAAACCCGTGCGCCAGGAATACGGGAAGATGGGCAAGTCCCTGCGCAACATCGTGACCCCGGACGACATGTACGACGAGTTCGGCGCCGACACGTTCCGCGTGTACGAAATGTCGATGGGTCCGCTCGATCTGTCGCGCCCCTGGAACACGCGCGACGTCGTGGGCTCGCAGCGCTTCCTTCAGCGTTTGTGGCGCCTCGCCGTGTCCGAAGACACCGGCGAGTGCATCGTGAGCGATGCCGAGCCGAGCGTGGAGACCTTGCGCGCCGTGCATAAGACCATCGACGCGGTGAGCGCCGACATGGACCACATGCGTTTCAACACCGCAATCGCGCGCCTCATCGAGCTCGTCAATCACCTCACGAAGGTCGCCGGCGAGAGCGGCGGCGCGCCGCGTTCGGCCGTCGAGGCTCTCGTGCTCATGGTCTCGCCGTTTGCCCCGCACCTCGCCGAGGAACTGTGGGCGAAGCTCGGTCACGACGAGTCGCTCGCGCGCGCTTCCTACCCGGTTGCGGATCCGCAGTACCTCGTTGCCGACGCCGTCACGTGCGTCATCCAGGTCAAGGGCAAGGTGCGCCACCGCATCGAGGTTGATCCGGAGATCTCGGCGGAGGAGCTCGAGAAGGCAGTGTTTGCCGAGGAGCGCGTGCAAAAACTCATCGAGGGCCACGAGGTTCGTAAGGTGATCGTGCGCGCGCCGAAGCTCGTTAACATCGTCCTCTCCTAACTGAATTGCATAGGGGTTGCGGGGGTTTGGATACCGCCCCCTCTCCCTGAAATTGCATAGTTGTTGTGGGGGTTTGAGCCGCGTGGCTCGGACCCCCACACCTCTTCGGTTTAAGGAGCGTTTCGAGACGGAACAGCGACTCTCGCCGAACGCGCTGAGGCGGCTCGCGCTCCACATTTCTCGGTTTCTCCCACTCCGCCCAGGGGCGCGCATGATGACAGCTGCCGATCCATAGCATGCAAGCCGTGGCACGCATCCGAGCTCCTATCCCGGCCGCCCTCGCGCACACCGTATTCACGTCCCAAGAGGCCTATGCGCAGGCAGTCACGCGAGATCAGCTCCGCGGTCCGAATTATCAGCAGCTCCACCGGGGAATCTATGCTCCGACGGATCTTTCGCCCACAAGTTGGGACTACGCGCGCATCGTGACTCACGCATGCCCAAAAGCAGCACTCTCTCAAATTTCGGCAGCACTCTTGTGGGGATTTCCTCTACCCACCAGATTCCTCGCGCAGGAATGCCCACCAACTCCGGAACTGGCGCGTATCCAAGACGCTCACGCGCCCATACCCGAAAAACTCAATGGCCTTCCGAACTTTGTTTACCCCTACCATCACCGCTCCCCCACGCAGCCATGTGCCGAGTGGCGGCAGCATCTTTTGGCAAGCGACGATGTCATTGTTGTGGAGCCCGACCAGATTCGTGCGGGCTTAGGTGCCGACGGTGGCCCAGCAAGCGTCGGAATGCCGTGGCACCCCTCCACCGCGCCCCTGTGGAAAAAGCCGCTCAGGATCATCTCCCGCGAGAGAACGTTCCTTGATCTTGCGACGGTGCTGAACCCGTTTGAGCTCGTGGCCGTAGGCGACTATCTCGTGCGTCGGCCGCGCCCGAACTACGAGGGGCGAAGCCGGCCCTACTGCACGATTGCTGGCCTCAAGGGCGCGCGCGAGAAATACCCAAAAATCGACAGTGCCTCCAACACGCGATGGGCGCTCGACAATATTCGCGTGGGCTCTGACTCACCTCAGGAGACTCTGTGCCGCCTTCTTCTCGTCGAGGCAGGCCTTCCCGAACCGCAGCTCAATATTCCTATCCCGCTGGCCGGAGGAATCGTCGTTCCCGATCGTGACCTCGTCTATCCGGCTCAGAAGGTCGTTGTGGAGTATCAGGGAAGCTCCCACGAAGAGCCGCAACGGACGGCGCGCGACCGCTACCACGCCGAGAATCTTCGGGAGGAGGGGTGGGAGGTCGTCCCGATTTATAAAGATGACCTCCCGTATGTCGGTTGGTGCAACGAGTTTCCAGCGAAGTATCGAATAGACGCGCCGGGGATGCCTCGCATCAATCGCGTCAACTTTAAGTTGTCACCATATGCGCTGGCGCCGGTGCCTCGCGAGTGGCCCCTTGTTGTCAAGGTTCGCGAAGCATTCCGACGCCAGGCAATGCGGTAGGTTGCGGGGGGGGCTAAGCCCGAGGGAATAACCCCCACAACCCCTATGGAATCCAAGTGAAGGGGTGCGAATAACCCCCACAACACCTATGGAATTCAGTGGAGGACGAGGCGGGCCGGCGCCCCCTCCTCGTGCTCCACGTCAACCGTGACCTTCTGATCGTCCGTAACCTCGCCCGTGAGGATGAGGCGCGCGAGCGCGTCGCCGATCTCCTTCTGCACGAGACGCTTGAGCGGGCGCGCGCCGTACGCTGGATCGAATCCGCGCTCGGCAAGCAAATCCTCGGCAGCGTCGCTCACCTCGAGGGTGATGCGGCGATCCTTGAGACGCGCGGCAAGCGACGCCACCTGGAGGCCAACGATGCGGCGCAGCTCCTCGCGGCTGAGGGAGTCGAACATGACGATGTCGTCGAGGCGATTGACGAACTCGGGCTTGAACGCGGCGCGAACAGCGCTCATGACCGCCTCGCGTTTCGCACTGTCGTCGAGGCTCTCGTCCTGGAGGAAGTGCGCGCCCAAGTTGGACGTGAGGATCACAATAGTGTTCCGGAAGTCGACCGTGCGCCCTTGGCCGTCGGTCAGGCGGCCGTCATCGAGCACCTGGAGGAGGATGTCGAAAACGTCCGGGTGGGCCTTCTCGATCTCGTCCAGGAGTATGACGGTGTAGGGGCGGCGTCGGACCTGCTCGGTGAGCTGCCCTCCCTCTTCGTAGCCAACGTAGCCCGGAGGTGCACCCACGAGGCGAGAGACGCTGTGCTTTTCACCGTATTCGGACATGTCGATGCGAACCATTGCGCGTTCGTCGTCGAAGAGGAATTCGGCGAGGGATTTGGCGAGTTCGGTCTTGCCTACGCCCGTGGGGCCGAGGAAGAGGAACGATCCCGTGGGCCGGTTCGGGTCGGCGATTCCGGCGCGCGAGCGGCGCACGGCATCCGAGACCTCGGCGACGGCCCTGCGCTGACCGATGAGGCGTTTACCAATAATGTCCTCCATGTCGAGAAGCTTTTGCGTCTCGGACCTGAGAAGTCGGCCAGCGGGGATGCCGGTCCACGAGGACACCACGCCAGCGATGTCGTCGGGCCCGACCTTGTCGGCGACGAGCGGCTTTTGCTCCTCGTCAATAGCTCGGCTCTCGGTGCCTTCTCCGTGCTCAAGTTCCACGAGCTTCTTTTTGAGCTCGGGGATGTCGCCGTAGAGGATCTTCGAGGCCTGGCTCAGGTCGCCTTCGCGCTGGGCACGATCGGCCTGCATGCGGAGATCCTCGAGCTTTGCCTTGAGCTCGCCCACCTCGTTGAGGCCGGATTTCTCGCGCTCCCAGCGGGCGGAAAGCTCGTTCATCTCCTCGGTGCGCGCCGCGAGATGCTCGCGGACGCTCGCGAGTTGCGCGAGCGATCCCGGATCGTCCGAGCCCTTGAGGGCGAGCTCTTCCATCTTGAGCCGGTCGACCTGGCGGCGAAGAACATCGAGCTCCACGGGTGAGGAGTCGAGTTCCATCCGCAGGCGCGAGGCAGCTTCGTCAATGAGGTCGATGGCCTTATCAGGGAGCTGGCGATTGTTGATGTAGCGATCGGAAAGCGAGGCAGCAGCGACGAGCGCCGAGTCCGAAATCGTGACCTTGTGGTGCGCCTCGTACTTGTCTTTGAGGCCGCGGAGGATCGTGATCGTGTCTTCGACGCTTGGCTCGCCCACGAAGACCTGTTGGAAGCGGCGTTCGAGAGCCGGGTCCTTTTCGATCCGTTCGCGGTATTCGTCGAGGGTCGTCGCGCCCACCATGCGAAGTTCGCCGCGCGCGAGCATGGGTTTGAGCATGTTGCCGGCGTCCATGGAGCCCTCGCCTGTGCCGCCTGCGCCGACGACTGTGTGCAGCTCGTCGATGAACGTGATCACGTTGCCGTTCGAGTCGCGGATTTCGTCGAGGACGCTCTTGAGACGCTCTTCAAATTCGCCTCGGTATTTCGAGCCGGCGACCATCGAGGAAAGGTCGAGCGAGACGAGGGTCTTGCCGCGGAGCGATTCGGGCACATCCCCTTCGACGATGCGCTGGGCGAGGCCTTCGACGACGGCGGTTTTTCCGACGCCGGGCTCGCCGATGAGCACGGGGTTGTTCTTCGTGCGGCGGCTGAGCACTTGGACGACGCGGCGGATTTCGCCGTCGCGGCCGATGACGGGGTCCAGTTTGCCTTCGCGCGCGCGGGCGGTGAGGTCGACCCCGAATTTTTCGAGGCTCTTGAAGGAGCCTTCCGGGTTTTCTTTGTTCATGCTTGTTCCTTTGGTGAGTTTTGCGATGCTGGCGCGGATCGCTTTCGGGGTCGCGCCGAAGTCTTTGAGGATGTCGCCAGGGGTTTTTGCGGCCTTGGCGATGCCGTAGAGCAAGTGCTCGGTCGAGATGTACCCTTCTGCCCCTTGCCCCATGCCGGCGCCGGCTTCTTTCCCGGCAGCCTCAAGCGCGTCGTAGCCATCGCCCTGGAAGACGGGTTTTTGGTCGGCGCTGCCCGTGAGGCGCGGCAAACGCTGAATTTCTTGGTTGATCCGCTCTTTGAGCGCACCGATGTGCACGCCCGTGTCGGTGAGCACGGCCGTGGCGATTGAGTCTTCTTGTTCGAGCAGTGCCGCGAGCAAGTGCAGACCGGTGACGTTGGTGTTGCGCAGTGTTTCCGCCGAGCGCGTTGCCGCCCCGACGGCTTCGCGCGAGCGTTGGGTGAAGGAAAATTGCATATTTTCCGCTCCTTTCACGTGGTGTGCGTGGAGCGGGGTTGTGGCCTGGCAGGTCCGACGATTGCCGAGCCTTCCTCGTTCTCACGCTTACGCTCTATGCAACGCCACCAAAGTTGAGTCTATTCCGCTCAACTTTCATCATTGTCGAAAATGGTCGTCCACCTGCCGTTTTGCGATTCGCGGCCGCGCAGGCGGTCGAGCGCTCGGCGTTCCTTTTTCGTGGGGCGGCCAGTCCCACGCTCACGTCGCGGTGGTGCCGCGAAGAGCTGCGGGGGCGGCGGAACGGAGATGTCGGTGTAGGCCTCGCGGGCAAGTGGCGCACCAACTCTCTTTGAGAGCAATTGTGTGACGACGTACTCGTTCGTGTAGCCGGGGTGGCGTATGGCAACCGTTCTGCCCATGCTCAAGCGGAAGCTCGGCTTGACGACCTCGCCATCGACGCGCACGTGCGAGGCTCTGATCGCGCTCGCGGCGAGGGAACGCGTTTTAAATAGCCGCACCGCGTGCAGCCACGTATCAAGGCGCACGCTCACGGCTCCCGCCTGCTTGTTCTCATTCACGGTGCTACTTTCGCACACTCGGCTTGCTCATAGCGCAACCACGTGCGACTTCGCTACTCCACCCATGAAGCACCCCGGGTGTCTCGGGTTAATATGCAGGTTCGCTCCTTAGACTGCACACGTCAGATGCAGGGGCGAATCTCGCACGCCCCACACAGGATCCCGGAGAGGAGGCGCTCATGCCCGCGGCACGGTCGTACGTCATCGATCCGGCTTCCGAGGCGAGCGCACATCCCCTCCCCTTGAATGCCTCGGAACTTCTCGATTTTGCCATTTCGCATTTCCGTTCACGCACGGCTATCGAGATGAGCGGAACCCGCGTGAGCTATGGGCAGCTTGGCCGCCGCATTCGATGCCTTGCGCAGGGACTCTTGGATTCGGGAATCCGTGCGGGCGACCGCGTCGCGATCGTCCTGCCTATGAGCATTGAAGCCGTCGTGGCGTTCCACGCGGTCCTTCGGATCGGAGCGATCGCCGTGCAGCACTCCGATCGCGAACCGATGATGCGCCTGAGCCGGGAATTTGCCGATTACACGCCGGTCGCGGTCATCATCGCCGAGTATCGTCTCAATGCGCTCGCGGGTCTCGACCAGCACGCGCGACCAAAAACCGTCATCACCGTCCAAGCGCCGGAGCTTCCGAAGACTGCCCCGCGTCGGCTCACGCTAACAGGGGCACTCGCAGAGATTGCGAAAGCGGGCGGCAAGGGAGTCATGCGGGTTGCATCGCCGTCCAAAGGCCCGGCGCAGCTTCCCCTCACTTTCTGCACGCGCACGCGTCTCAAGGACCTGCTGGGCTCAGCGCCGCTTCCTGACGACTATCCCTACCCGAGTCCACGTGACCTCGCGACCATCGTGTACGAAGGGCACACGCGGGCCAGCTCGCTCGGGGCGATGCTCACCCACGACAATCTCACGGCGCTCGCGCACCAGTCCCTGGAGTATCTCGAAACGGCACCAGCAGGGACCGAGACCGGCTACGCGCTATGGCCGCTGCACTCGGTGATCGGGATCGCCGATACTCTCACGACCAGCCTTTTTTACGGTCGGCACACGATTCTCTTCCCGCGGTTCGACCGCGCCGGCCTCATGCGCGCTCTCAAGAAGCACCCTCCCGAGGTGATCTCCGGCGATACCGAGGTCTTCCGCTTCCTCGCCGAGCATGCCCGCACGACAGGCCGGTCCCTCACATTGAGGCTCGCGTTGAGTCCCGTGAGCCGTGACCACGCACCGAGTTTTCGGGATTGGGCACGGGACCTTGGCTGGCCGCTCATGGTCGGTTACAGCGGCGCTGAAGCTGGCGTCACCGTGTATTTGCGCACCGCGGAAGAGGGGCGCGAGCACACCGTGGGGACACCGCTCCCCTCGATCGAGGTGCGGGTCGTGGATCTAAATGACCGCAGGCGCGTCGTGGGCCCGGGAACCGTCGGCAAGCTCATGATCAAAGGACCTCAGGTGTTCCACGGGTATTGGAAGAAGCCCGATGAAAGCACGGCCGTGCTCAGCGCGGACGGCTGGGTGCTGACCACTTCGCTCGCCTCGATTGACGCTGACGGCTACGTCACGCTCGCTCCCGCGCCGCCGCACTAACATGGGGTCATGGCACGCCTCATTTCGATTCACCCCGTCACTCCACAGCAGCGCCTGCTCGACCAGGTTGTTGAGCGGCTAAAGGACGGTGAGCTCATCGCGTACCCCACCGATTCGGGGTACGCGCTCGGCTGCCGCATCGGTGCCCACGAGGCGTTAGAGCAGATCCGCACGATTCGCCACACCGGCAAAGACCACCACTTTACGGTCATGTGCAGCGAGTTTGGCCAGCTGGGCACCTACGTGCGCATTTCGAATCCCAACTACCGCTTGCTGCGCGCGCATACCCCGGGCCCGTACACGTTCATCATGCCGGCGACGAAGGAGCTCCCGCGCCGCATGCTCCACCCGAAGAAGCACACGGTTGGGGCGCGTATTCCCGATCACGTGGTGGCGCGCGCGATCGTTGAGGCACTCGGGGAGCCTCTCATGAGTTCGAGCCTCATCATGCCCGGCGAGAGCTCCGTGCTCACGGAATCATGGGTCGTCGAGGATCGCCTCGGCCACCTCATTCCCGCGATTATCGACGGGGAGGTCACGGGCACAGAGCCCACAAGCATCATTGACCTCACGGGCGATGTCCCGCGCGTTCTGCGCGAGGGTGCGGGCGACACACGCGCGTTCGAATAAACAGGAGCGGGCTCGAGGGGCGTGGGGCGGTCCGACGTTTGCCGGGCCTACGATGCGGCCGCGGCCTTCACGCGCTTATCGGCCTTTGTCAGGTCCTCGAGGGCACCGGCGAAGATGAAGATTCCGATCGCGTAGAGGGGCACGAGTGCGAGGGCATAGCGCAGCGTGAAAAGATCGGCGAGCCAGCCCACGATCGGTGGGGCGAGAAGGAACCCGATGCGCGCGAACCACCCGACAACGGTGATGCCGACCCCGTGACCGAAATCTTCAATATTGTCGCCCGCACGGAAGACAGCCGGGAAGAGAGTCGCGACGCCCCAGCCGGCCGCGGCGAAGCCGACGACCGCCGTCACGGCATTTGGCCACACGAGCATGAGGCCCATACCCACGAACGAAATTATCGCACCGACGCGTGCCGTTTTTCGGTCGCCCCACGCATCGACGATCGGGTCTCCCACGAATCGACCTACCATCTGCGCACCTTGGAGGGCGACGAAAGCGAGCCCCGCGACGAACGGCGAAGCATCGAAGGTGTGGGTCATGAAGAGCGCGCCCCATGTGCTCCCCGCGTCCTCGGTCGAGCCGGCAAATACCAGAACCATGCCGAGCGCGCCGAGGAGCGCGAGCGCACCGAGCTTCCCGCGTTGTGGCGTGGTGCTTTCGAGGAGGGTGTCACCGCTCGTCTCCCCCATGAGGTCCGCCGGGGCTTCGTTCGCGGAGGAGGCGCTTGGAGACGAGACCTCTTTGACGCGCTCGGAGGCGTCGGAACCTTTGAGCAGGAACGGGAAGTTCGCAATCGCGATGGCACCAAACACGACGAGCCCGCCCCAGCCTTGCCAGGCGAGCGGGACGCCGAATTGCGCGCACGCGGAGCCGATCACGCCCCCGAGCACAGCACCGAGGGACCAAAATCCGTGAAAGCTGTTGATGATCGAGCGGCGATAGCGGCGCTCGACCCTCATCCCGTGAGCGTTCTGCGAAATATCCGTAATGGCGTCGAAGCTCATCGCGAGCACGAAGCCGAGCGCGAGCATGCCCCAGCTCGGAGCGAGATAGATGAGCACGTGCGCGCTCGAGGCCAGGAGCTGAAAGATCACCGCGGTCTTCCCGGATCCGAGCCGCTTCATAATCGGCGCGGCGAGCAAGCCGAAAGCGAGGCCACCGAGCGGCCCGAGACCCACGGCGAGTCCGAGTTCCGCGTTATTGATGCCCAGCTGCCGCACTATCTCCGGGTAGCGCGGGAGAATCGCACAAAAACTCACGCCATTAAGGAGAAACACAAGCGAAACCGCCCACCTTGCGCGGACGGCTTCACGATCTGGCAGAAAAGTTTCGGGCATCCCATCTCCAAACACCGTAGGCTTAAGGCATGTCTACTCATATTAATGCCCCCGAAGGCGCGATCGCGCCTTACGTCCTCTTCCCCGGAGACCCCTATCGCGCGAGGTGGATCGCGGAAACCTTCCTTGACGATGCGAAGCTCTATAACGAGGTGCGCGGCATGCTCGGCTACACGGGTACATACAAGGGCGTGCGTGTGAGCGTACAGGGTTCCGGCATGGGCCAGCCATCGATGGCGATCTACGCGCACGAGCTCATGAACGACTACGACGTCCAAGCCATCATCCGCGTGGGCACCGCGGGCGGTATGGCGCCGGAGGTCAAGGTGCGCGACGTCGTAATCGCGAGCAGCGCCAGCACGGATTCGGCCATGAACCGCGCGCGTTTCGGTGACGTCACCTACGCCCCCGCGGCCGACTTCGAACTCTTGCGCCTCACGGTGGAGGCTGCCGAAGCGCAGGAACTCCCCTATCGCGTTGGCGGGCTGTTCTCCGCCGACCAGTTCTACAACCCGAATCCGATCACCCAAACCCTCGCCAACTACGGTGTGCTTGGAGTCGAGATGGAAACCGCTGGGCTGTACACGCTCGCCGCGCAGTTCGGCCGCAAGGCGCTATCCGTGTGCACGATCTCCGACCATCTGCTCACGGGTGAAGAGACGAGCGCTCAGGAGCGCCAGGAGACGTTCGACTCGATGATCGTCATGGCGCTCGAGGCCGTCGTGGCCCTCGATAAAAGCGCAGATAAGAAGCGTGCGCAATAGCTCGCTCCTGCTTCTTCGCAACGAAAAGGCCTCGGCGACCGCGCCGGGGCCTTTTGCTATCGCTGCTGTTCTACTTCATGAAGAAGCGCGGGACGATATCGAACGCGAGAAAGAGCGCGACAATCGACATGGCAAGCCCAACGACGAACCAGATCGGCGCAATCGTGTAGAGGCTCATAACGTAAAGGCCGCCAGCGAAAAGCACGAACACGACCGCGGTGAGGAGAATCGAAAAGCCGAGGCTGTAGCCCTGCGAGGTTTCGTTGCTTGCCGCGGCGTTATTGTGCTGGGTCACGCTTTTCTCCATGATGGTCGGGTAGGAATGTCGGCCGCCGCAAGCGGCCGCCGCGACCTCAGTCTAAACGATGGACGAAAGTCCTCCAAGTGCTTCGCGGCGAGTCCGTCTCCTGTATAACGGGGACATGGAGAAAAACACACGCCGAGCGCTCACCGTCATTCAACACGAGGACGACTGCCCACCGGGCATGCTCGAACCGCTCGCGCGTGCCGCGGGCCTCACGCTCAACGTTATTCGACCCTACCGGGGCGAAGCACTGCCGTCCCTCTCGAGCATCGCCTCCACGTCCCGCGGTCTCATCATCCTCGGCGGTGGCCCGGGCCCGCTCGAGGACGATCGCTACAAATGGCTCGCACCGTGCCGAAAACTCTGTCTTGACGCTGTCGAGACCACATTTCCGCTCTTTGGAATTTGCCTCGGCGAGGAACTTCTCGGAGCCGCACTAGGCAGTGCGATTACCCGCAGGCCGGAGCCTGCCGTCGGGCTCTGCACCGTAATAGCGCAGCCAGCTGCCGCCACCGATCCCCTGTTCTCCCGTGCCGAGCTTCACGAAACCGGGACGGTGTTCCGCGCATTCCAGTGGCACAAGGACGAAGTCTCCGCACTCCCCACAACCACTCCCGGTGGCGCGCCCATCGTTCCCCTCGCCCTCGACAGCGAGGGCCGCCTCGAAGCCTTCCGGGCTGGCGAGGCGGCATGGGGTGTGCAGTTCCACCCCGAGGTCACGCCCGCAATTGCGACGCGCTGGGCCGCTACGAGCGCACTCACGCCCGCCGAACGAGAACGCGATTCCTTCGCGCGCGAGATTGAACAGTGGCGCGCGAGCGCCCAGGGAATGCACGGTTCCGACGGCGCCTTGCGGCTACTCGAAGCTTTCCTCCGCCTTGTACAGCCAGCCCGCCACTAGGAGCGGCCGCGCGATGGAAGGTTACGCGGCTTGCGTTGACGCCTCATGCACGCGCGCAGCTTCGCGATAGAAGCCAAGGAGCTGTTCGGCGAGAACCGGCCACGTGCGCTGGCGCACCGAGTCCTGAGCGGCCGCAGCGAAATGCTCGCGTTTCGCATCGTCCCCGAGGAGGTCCTCGACGTAGGCACGAAGCTCATCGAGCTTGCCGGGCGTGTACAGCCAGCCCGTACGCGAATGGTCGATGAGGTCGATGGGGCCGCCAGAGCGGGGGGCTATCGCCGGCAGCCCAGAAGCCATCGCCTCCTGGATCGTCTGGCAGAAAGTTTCGAGCTCTCCCGTGTGCACAAACAGGTCGCACGTAGCCACAATCTCCGCAAGCTCGGCGCCCTTCTTGAACCCCGCGAAATACGCGCCCGGCATGGCCGCGCGAAGCTCTGCCTCGAGGGGCCCTTCGCCAACGATCACGAGGCGAACGTTGGGAAGCGATTCAAGCACGGCGAGGTCCTCGACCTGCTTCTCGGCTGCAAGGCGCCCGACGTACACCACGAGCTTTTCCCCATTCGGGGCGAGGCGCTCGCGAAGCTCGTCGCTGCGCCGCGAGGGCGAGAACTGCGAAGTGTCGACCCCACGGCGCCAGATCTGCACGCGTTCGATGCCGTGCTCGACGATCTGATTGCGCGTGCTTGACGACGGTGCAAGATTCACCTCGCAGCGGTTATGGATGTCGCGGAGGAACATCCACATCGCTTCCTCGAGAACTGGCGCCCCGTACTTGCGCGTGTAGCCAGGAAGGTCAGTTTGGTAGATCGCAACCGTTGGGATACCTCTTTTGACGGCGGCCTTCGACGCTGCGTTGCCGAGCAGGGCAGGGCAGGCAAGATGGACGACATCGGGATGAAAATCGTCGATGATCGAGCGAATGCGGTAGTTGGTCGTCGCACTCATGCGCACCTGGCCGTAGCCCATCATGGGTATCGACAGCACGGGGATGATTGGCACGCGCTCCGCGCCGAACGTCAATTCATTCGGGATACCGGGCGCGCCGGGGGCGACAATCCGCACCTCGTGGCCGGAGAGAGCGAAGCACTCGACGACGCGAAGAACGGAGTTGGTCACGCCGTTCATATGGGGAAGGAACGATTCGGCAACTACGAGGATTTTCACGCTTCCGATTGTGCAGCCTCGGAGCAACGCCCACGATAAAGACACGTGTCCCCAATGTGACGGGGGCGTGAACGCTACGCGTCACGCCCCCGTCACTTTCGCGGCTGGTCGCGGATGACCTCAGTACTTCGCCGAGGCGATGCCCGCGCCCTCCACGAGGGACTCGAGCTTCGCCCATGCGATCTCCGGGTGGATGCGGCCGCCAAGACCACAGTCGGTCGACGCAATCACACGCTCGGGGCCCACGATGTCCGCAAAGCGCTCGATGCGCTGCGCCACGAGCTCGGGATGCTCCACGACGTTCGTCGAGTGCGAGACGATGCCGGGAACGATCACGCGATCCTCGGGCAGCGTGACGTCCTTCCAGACAACCCACTCGTGCTCGTGGCGCACATTCGCCGCTTCGAACGAGTAGTACTTCGCGTTAACCTCGAGCATGAGCTCGGCGAGATACTTGAACTCGAAGTCCGTCACGTGCGGCCCGTGCCACGAACCCCAGCACGTGTGCAGGCGCACGAGCTCGCGAGGGATTCCATCGATCGCACGGTTGATGGCATCGACGCGCTTCTTCGTGAACGCGAGGTAGTCCTCAACGCTCGGCTCAGGGTTGATCTGGTCGAAGTTCTCGGCAAGCGAAGGGTCATCGATCTGGATCTGGATGCCGGCGTCGGTGATGGCCTTGTACTCGGGGCGCATCACCTCCACCCACGCGTCGAGGAACGCATCCGGATCACCGTAGTATTCGTCGTGAATTCTGGCGCCCGAGCCCGGCGACAGGGTCGAAAGGTAGCCCTTTTCATACCCCGACTTCTCAAGTGCGTGCGAGAAGTTTCGAATGTCGTTGGCGCACAGGTCCTTACCGAGTTCGGAGAAGGCAACCGGCCCGGTGGCAGCAGGAATGATGAACGTTTCGGGCTTGTCGTTGGTCGTGGGAACACCGGTAATGGGATCGGCGTACGCTCCAGGGAAAAGGCTGCGGTCGCGGCGATCGTCGAAGCTCGTCAAGACAATCTTGCCGGGCTCGCTGCGCTGCGGTTTTGCATTGAAGAAATCGGTCCCCGTGAGCTCGAGCCCCTCGGTGCGGTCGTAGATGTATGACCACCAGGAGCCGTAATTCACGGCTGAGCCCATCGCCTTGCCGTACTCGCCATCGCCCGGCACGGAAATACCGATCTCCTTCTGGCGGGCCACGACGCCATCGACCGCGTCCGCGAGAATGCGTTCAAACTCAGGCGATTTCTTTGGGGTGAAGCCGTCGGCCTCAAGCTCCCTGTTGTAGTTCGCGTCGATCAGTTCTTGGGTGCGCGGGAGCGAGCCCGCGTGTGTGGTGAGTATCTCTGTCATGGCCATCAACCTACGAGATTCGCAACGGCGTGGCCAAACTCCAGTTCACGCTCGTTCATGTTTCCCAAGACCAACGCAAAGGTGGGGCGCTCCCGAAGGAACACCCCACCCTTAGGCTGCGCTATTAGCCCTGTTCGTAGGCGTCAAGCGGCTGGCACGAGCACACGAGATTGCGGTCACCGTATGCCTGGTCGATGCGCCTGACCGGCGGCCAGTACTTCGCCTGGTACTGCATCTGCTTTGTCATGTGGAAGTCAGGGTCATAGCCCGCTTCGCTCGCGGCATTCACACCCGGGTACACGGCTTCGTCACGCGAGTAGGGATGATCCCAGTCCTCGCGCGCAACCGAATACGCGGTGTGCGGGGCGTTGACGAGCGGGTTGTCGTCCTTCGGCCACTCGCCCGACACAACCTTTTCGGCTTCGTCCGCGATCCGGTGCATAGCGAGGATGAAGCGCTCGATCTCCCACAGGTCTTCCGATTCGGTCGGCTCGATCATGAGGGTGCCCGCAACGGGGAAGCTCATGGTCGGAGCGTGGAAACCGTAGTCAATGAGACGCTTCGCGACATCATCGACGGTGATACCCGTACGGTCGGTGAAGGGGCGCAGATCCACGATGCACTCGTGCGCCACGAGCCCGTTCTCCCCGCGGTAGAGGATTTCGAACTTCTCGCTGAGCCGCTTTGCCATGTAGTTTGCGGCAAGCACGGCCGATGCGGTCGCGTGGCGCAGCCCCTTCGCGCCCATGAGGCGGATGTAGGTCCACGGGATGGGCAGGATCGACGGGGAACCGTACGGTGCCTGCGACACAGGTGCGCCGCCGTGGGCGCGATCCGCACCGCCAATGACGGGGTGCTCCGCATTTTGCATGTCCGGGTGCCCCGGCAGGAACGGTGCGAGGTGGGCCTTCGCCGCAACGGGGCCGACGCCGGGCCCGCCACCGCCGTGCGGAATGCAGAACGTCTTGTGCAGATTCAAGTGCGAGACGTCGCCGCCGAATTCGCCCGGCTTCGCCACTTCGAGCAGCGCGTTGAGGTTTGCGCCATCAACGTACACCTGCCCGCCAGCATCGTGCACGAGCTGCGTGATCGTACGGACTTCGGACTCGTACACGCCGTGGGTCGACGGGTACGTGATCATGATGCACGCGAGTTCATCGGCGTGATCCTTGATCTTCTGCTTGAGGTCGTCGAGATCCACGTTGCCGTTAGCGTCGCTCGCAACAACGACGACGCGCAGGCCCGCGAGGACCGCGGAAGCGGCGTTTGTGCCGTGGGCCGAGCTCGGCACGAGACACACGGTGCGGGCGGATTCGCCGCGGCTCGCGTGGTAGGCGCGGATCGCGAGAAGACCCGCGTACTCGCCCTGCGAACCAGCGTTCGGCTGAAGCGACACGGTGTCGTAGCCTGTGACGTCGGCGAGCCAGGTTTCGAGCTGAGTAATGAGCTCGACGTAGCCTTGAACGTCGCTTGCGGGCGCGGACGGGTGGATCGCGTTGAACTCGGGCCACGTAACTGCGGCCATTTCGGTCGCGGCATTGAGCTTCATCGTGCACGAACCGAGCGGGATCATGCCGCGATCGAGGGCATAGTCCTTATCCGCGAGACGGCGCAGGTAACGCATCATCGCGGTCTCCGAGCGGAACGAGTTGAACACGGGCGCCTCGAGGAACGAGGACGTACGCGCGAGTTCGCCCCAGGTCTCACCGGGCTGAGCCCAGTCGTCAAAAGCCACGTCGCCGACGTGGGAGGGCGAGAACTCCGAGAATACCTCGATGATCTCCGAAAGCGCGCTCGGCGTGACAGTCTCGTCGAGGCTGACGTGGACGGTGTCCGCATCGGGATGAGCGACGAGGATGCCTCGGTCATCGAACGCCTGAGCAACGTCCTCAGCCTTGCCGTTGACGGTCACTTCAAGTGTGTCGAAGAACGTCTCGTGCTTGAGCTGGAAACCGTTCGATGTGAGCCACGCAGCGAGCGCGGCGGTGCGGCCAGCGACCTCGCTAGCAATCTGCTTGAGACCCTCGGGGCCGTGGTACACGGCGTACATCGACGCCATAACAGCGAGCAGGACCTGCGCCGTGCAGATATTGCTCGTTGCCTTCTCGCGGCGAATGTGCTGCTCACGAGTCTGGAGGGCGAGGCGATACGCGGGGTTGCCCTCCGCATCGAGGGAGATACCCACGAGTCGGCCGGGAATCTGCCGCTCAAGCCCCTTCGAGACCGCCATGTAGCCGGCGTGCGGCCCACCGAAGCCGAGCGGAACGCCGAAGCGTTGGGAGTTACCCACCGCAACATCCGCGCCGAGCTCGCCGGGCGAGGCAAGGAGCGTGAGCGCGAGCAGATCCGCGGCCACGATTGCCTTCGCCTTGTTGGCCTGAACCGCGGCAATCACGTCGCGAGGATCCCACACGCGACCCGAAGCGCCCGGGTACTGCACAAGCGCGCCGAAGTACTCGCCCGACGGAGCGCCATCGTTCGCGAAATCGACGTCCTTCAGTTCAATGCCAACGGCCTCGGCACGGCCGCCGAGAACAGCGCGGGTCGACGGCAACACGTCGGTGTCCACGAGGAACACATTCGACTTGTTGCCGCGGGCCGCGCGGCGCGCAAGAAGCATTGCCTCGGCAGCCGCCGTGGCCTCATCGAGCATCGACGAGTTTGCGATCTCGAGGCCCGTGAGGTCCCCGATCATGGTCTGATAGTTGAGCAGCGCCTCGAGTCGGCCCTGCGAGATCTCAGGCTGGTACGGCGTGTACGCCGTATACCAAGCTGGGTTCTCGAGGATGTTTCGCTGAATGACCGAGGGCGTGTACGTGCCGTAGTACCCGTGGCCGATGAGCGACCGCTTCACGGTGTTTTTCTTCGCAAGAGCACGAAGCTCCTCGAGAGCCTCGGCTTCGCTCGCGCCTTCGGGAAGCAGAGAATCCAGCCCTTCGTCGAGAAGGATCGTGCCCGGCACGGCCTTCTCAAGAAGTGCACCGAGCGAGTCGAGGCCTAGTGCCTCGAGCATTCTCTTCTGGTCCTCGCTCGCAGTGCCGACATGACGACGAACGAACGAATGAAGACCGTCGATCGCCGAATTATCGACAGCGACGTTGCTGTGGTGTTCAGACATGGACGGGAAACTCCTCAAATATTTACTTGCTGGTCAGTTCGCTGTATTCCTCGGCCGAGAGCAGATCATCGGGGATATCGGTGACCTTGACCTTGATGAGCCATGCTTCGCCGAAGGGATCGTCGTTGACCTTCTCGGGGCTTTCGACGACGTCCTCGTTCACCTCGGTGACCTCGCCGGACAGCGGGGCAAAAAGATCCGAGACCGACTTCGTCGACTCGATCTCGCCCATCTCGGTGCCGGCCTCAATTTCTTCACCGACGGAGGGCAGGTCGATGTAGACAACGTCGCCGAGCTGGTCAGCAGCGAAGTCGGTCACGCCGATCGTTGCGGTGCCGTCGCCTTCCTCGCGCACCCATTCGTGGTCCTTGCTGTACTTCAGATCCGACATCTTTGTTCCTTTCAGAGTGTGTGAAGCGTACCTTCGTGAAAATCCTACGGGCCGCCTCCTGGTAGGCAGCCCCACGCGTCACTTGGCGCGCGAGTAAAACGGGAGGGATACGACGGTGGCGGGCAGTGCCTTGCCGCGCACATCAATCGACAGTTCCTGACCTTCGTTCGAGAGGTGAGGCTCAACGTAAGCAAGCGCAATCGGGTAACCGAGAGTCGGTGCGAGCGCGCCCGAGGTCAGCTCCCCTACCTCCGTGCCGTTCTCATCGTGAAGAACGTAGCCCGCGCGGCCGGCGCGGCGACCGTCGGCCTTGAGCCCCACGAGCACTCGGCGATCCGAAAAATCCTTGCCCTCGAGGGCTTCGCGCCCGACGAAATCGCCTTTCGACTTGAAGGCGACCACACGGCGAAGGCCCGCCTGTGCCGGGACGATATCGAGGCTCAGCTCGTGGCCGTAAAGGGGCATGCCGGCTTCGAGGCGGAGCGTGTCGCGGCACGCGAGACCGCACGACTGGATGTTCTCGCCGCCAACGCCAGCAATTGCCTCCCACGTCTTCACACCCAGGGCGTTCGGAACGTAGATTTCGAAGCCGTCTTCGCCCGTGTAACCGGTGCGGGCAAAAAGGATTTCCTCGCCCTCGTAGGTTCCCGCAAGAATGCGGTAGTACTTGAGAGCATCGAGAGCGTCGAGATCCACCTCGATGCCTTCGCGTTCAGCAAAGCCGCGCACGATTTCCGCGGATTTCGGGCCCTGAACCGCAACGAGCGCGATCTCCTCACTGCGATCGGTGACCTCGACGTCGAAACGCTCGGCGCGTTCCTTGAGAGCGGCGGCGTCGACGAGACGATTTCCCGCGTTCGGGACGGTGAGGAAGCGATCCTCTGCGAGGCGGTAGACGATCAGGTCATCGATGATGCCGCCTTCCTCGCTCAGCAAGAGCGAGTACTTCGCGCGCCCCACCTCAAGCGAACTGATCTTGCCCGCAAGCGCGTAGTCGAGCGCTTCGCCAGCCTCTGGGCCCGTAAAGAACACCTCGCCCATGTGCGAGAGGTCGAACTGGCCGGCGCGCTCGCGCACGGCGGCGTGCTCGGCGAGATCCGAGGTGTAGCGCACGGGCATATTCCAGCCCGCAAAATCGGTGAACGAGGCGCCCTCACGCTCGTGAACGGCGAACAGTGGGCTGTTGATGAGCTCGGCCATCGGGTTTCCTGCCCTTTCTTGCGCGATATTCGCGCGGTGTATCCCGCGTCGTCGCGGGGTGTCCGGGTTGCAGTGACATGAACACGACCAAAACACGCGGTGACCCGCATCGCGAGCGCACCTCGAAATGTCTCAGGCGTCACAGTTAAGCTAGTGGTCGTGAGACGCGAACACGAACCCTATTGGCCAGTTCGGCTACGCACCGAACGACTTCATATCCGGGAACCCGGAGAGGCAGACCGGGACGACTACGTGCGGCTCATGACCGATCCCTCGGCGAGCCGATACCTCGGCGGAGCCGTGAATTTCGGCTCGCGCCAGGCTCTCGAACTTTCCCCGCTCGGGAACACGTGGGGCGCCTGGATCATTGCGCACGGCGCTACGGATCAGATGCTCGGTATCGTCAACCTGAACTACGACCGCGACGAACTCGAAATCACCTACGCGCTCCTGCCCGAATTCGTCGGTCACGGATATGCGCGCGAAGCTGTCAGGCGCGTCATCGAGTTCGCTAGAGACACCCTCGACGAACCCGTCATGATTGCCGTTGTTCAAACATCGAACAAGCGCTCGGTAGAACAGCTCAAAAAGATCGGCTTCCGAGTACGCCGCGGACTCGAAGAATTCGGTGGCCAGCAGCTCCTCATGGAATACCCGCTGCAAGCCGAGCCGGGCGAGTGTCGGACCTCCGTCACCGCACCCGAGATCCCCACACTCTAAAACGGGTCGAGGAACGGGTTGCGCCTCTCGCGCCCGCGGTGTTCCGCCCAGCGCGCGAGCACCGTGTGGGCGTCTTCCCGCACCACATAGTCGAACACACCCGCGAGGCGGTCCGAGTCCGCGTACGGGTTGATACACACGGTCACCGCACCCGAAGCGCGCGCAAGCGGCGCGAGCAGCGATGCCGGGGCAACCGTGTTCGACGTACCGACGGCGAGGAACACGTCGCAGTTACGCGCCGCGTTTTCCGAATACTCGAGCACTCCGCTCGGGAGCATCTCGCCGAAAAGGACGATGTCGGGACGCATGAGAGCCCCGCACACGGGGCAGTCGCGCGGCACCCCGTAATGCTCGGGATCGGAAGGATCACGCTCGGGATCGAGGCGCACGGCGAGTTGCGCGCGCCACGTGCACTCCGGGTTGAGGCACACAGCCTCCGCCGCGCTTCCGTGCAGTTCGGCAACATCGTGCGAACCGGCGAACTGGTGCAGCCCGTCGACGTTCTGAGTCAGAATCGTTGCGTCGAGCGCTGCGAGAGCTCTATGCCCGGGGGTCGGCCCAGCGATAAGCGCCCGCTCAAACACGCTCCCCCACACGCGCCACAGGATCGGCACATTTCCCGGAAGACGACTGACGTCCATTGCCGCCTCGAGATCGGGGTTTTCCTCCCAGATCCCACCCGGCCCGCGGAACGTCGCAAGCCCGGCCGCAGCACTCAGCCCGGCACCGGTCAGCGCGACGACCCGCTCATGATGGGGTCGAAGCTCGAACGAACGATTTCTCACGCGCGCACTCAGTAGCGCATGCCCATGCGGTCGCGGACCTCATCGAGGGTTTGGACCGCCTGCTCGCGCGCACGCTCCGTGCCCGCGCGCAGCACCTCGAAGAGGTAGTCGGGATTCGCCTCGAGCTCGGCGCGACGCGCCCGCACCGGTTCGAGATGAGCATTGAGGGCGTCGGCGCACATCACCTTGAGCGTCCCCGCACCTTTATCACCGATCTCCTCGGCGATGTCCTCCGGCGCGCGGCCGGTACATTCAGCAGTAATGGTGAGGAGGTTCGAGACCTCGGGGCGATTGTCGGGATCGAACGTAATGAGGCGCTCCGAGTCGGTCTTAGCCTTCTTGATCTTCTTCGCCGTTTCCGCGGCGGTCATCTTGAGCATGACCGTGTTCCCACGAGACTTCGACATCTTGTCGCCGTCGAGACCGAGAATGACAGCGGCCTTCGAGAGCAGCGCATCAGGCTCCGGGAAATACTTTTCGCCGCCGGCGAAGCGCTCGTTGAAGCGTCGCGCAATGAGGCGGGTCTGCTCGATGTGCGGGAGTTGATCCTTGCCAACCGGAACGAGATTGCCGTGGCAGAAAAGGATGTCTGCCGCCTGGTGGACGGGGTACGTGAGCAGCAAGCCGCCCATCGCGCTCTTGCCCGCAGCCTGCATCTCCGACTTCACGGTGGGATTGCGCTCGAGTTCCGGCTGCGTCACGAGCGAGAGAAACGGGAGCATGAGCTGGTTGAGTTCGGGAACACCCGAATGCGCGAAGATCGTTGCGCGCTCAGGATCGATGCCCGCAGCGAGGTAGTCGGTGAGGAGCTCGCGCACCGAGCCCTTGATATCCCCCGCGACGTCACGATCCGTAATCACCTGGTAATCAGCGACGAGGATCCAGGTTTCTACCCCCTGCTGCTGAAGGCGAACCCTGTTCTTGAGCGTGCCGAAATAGTGGCCTATATGCAGAGCACCCGTGGGGCGATCTCCGGTGAGCATGCGAAAGACCGACGGGTCCTTCGCGAGCTGTTCCTCAACCTGAGCGTTGCGCTTGAGCGCCGCCTCGTAGGTCTTATTGGGAATGTCGGCGATATGGGTCGTGGGGGCAGAGTCGGTGGTGTTCACGCCTTTTAGCCTATCGTGTTCGCGGGCGGTGAGGTGGTTTGTCGAACCACGAGCTCGGGACGGACAACGTAGACGGCGCGAGGGGCTTGCCTCGACTCCCCCGTTGCACTGCTCACGCTTCGTATGGCGGTACGCGCGATGGCCGGCACCGGTTGGCGAATTGTTGTAAGCGCGGGAGTATGGTGCGCCGCGAGCGGAATATCGTCGTACCCCACGACCGACATGTCCGCGGGCACTTGGAGCCCAAGATCACGAATCGCTGCGATTGCCCCGAGCGCCATTTGATCACTCCCGCACACCATGGCCGTGCATCCTTGGTCGTAGAGCTCAAGTGCGGCCTGGTAACCACCCGCAAACGAAAAATCGGTGTAGGCGACGCATCCGAACTCGTGGGGCCAGTGCTCCTCGAACGCCGCGACCTTGCCGCGTACCGGCCACGAGTGCTCGTCGCCAACCGCGAGGCCCACGCGCACGTGACCGAGGTGCCGCAAGTGCTCGAGCGCGAGAAAGACCGCTTTCGAATCATCGGTGCTGATGAAACTCGCGTCCAGCCCGGGGCGCACCCCGTTAATGAGGCAGAGCTTGATGCCGCGTTCGGCGCACGCGATGTAGTGATCGATGCTCGTTTCATCGTGCGCGTGCTGACCCGAGACAAGAACGATCCCGCGCGCGCCGGCGCGTATGAGGCGCTCCATGGAGGCGGCTTCTTGCGCCTCGCTTCGCGCGTTGATGCTCACGAGAGTCTCGAGGTCCGCGGCGTAGGCCTCAGCTTCGAGGCGCTCGAGAAAGAGCGGGAAGACCGGGTTTTCCATGTTGGGCATGACAAGGCCTACGAGAGGCGCCGCATCATCGATTGCGCCGTCGGTGCGACCGAGCAGGCGCGCGACTGAAAGAACCTTGTCGCGAGTTGCGGCGTTGACACCGGGTTTGCCCGCAAGGACGCGCGACACGGTTGCTTCACTCACGTGCGCTTTGCGCGCTATATCGATGAGTCGCACCTTCGCCATACGGTCCCTCCAGGGCCAAAAGTGTCGCGCGTGGAGCGGCGTCCACATTGGTAAACCATGCGCGCGAGCTGAATTATCGAGCTGCAAGTTTCTTGCGATCTTTCTGATATTTTTGCACAACTTTCGCTTTCACGCTACGGTGAAAGCACGACATACCCCCGTCGCCCCGCGCCTACGCGGGTCCACCATTTCAAAGGAGAACACGGTGAAGATTCGCCGCAAGACTTTCCTCGCTGCAAGCGCAGCAACCATCGGCGCTACTGCCCTCGCCGCATGTGGCGGCGACAAATCGGGCTCGAACTCCTCGGGCGCCTCGGACGGCGGCGCGGGTGGCGATGAGTCCAAAGCCCCAGAACGTGCCGACGCCGACCTCGTCATCTGGACCGATGAGAAGAAGGCCAACTCCCTCAAGGACGCCGCAGCCAAGTGGGGCGAGGCAAACGGTATGACCGTTGCCGTGCAGATCGTGGCGACCGACCCGCAGGCGAACTTCATCACCGCGAACCAGGCCGGCAATGGCCCCGACATGATCCTCGCGGCCCACGACTGGATCGGTAACCTCATCCAGAACTCCGCCATCACCCCGGTTCAGCTGAGCGCGAAGGCAACCGAAGCCATCGACGAAATCGGCATGAAGGCCGCAACGTACGAGGGCCAGGTGTACGGCCTCCCCTACGCCGTCGAAACCCTCGTCCTCTACTCGAACAATGCCCTCACGGACGTTCCCGAACCGAAGACCATCGAGGAACTCGTTGAAGCCGGCAAGGCCTCGGGCGCCGAGGACATCCTCTCCCTCCCGATCGGCGAAGAGGGCGACGCCTACCACATGGAGCCCCTCTACACGTCGGGTGGAGGCTACCTCTTCGGTAGGACCGCCGAGGGCGACGCGGATCCTTCAGACATCGGCGTGGGCAAGGAAGGCTCGATCGCTGCCGGCGAGAAGCTCAAGGAACTCGGCGCCGAAGGTGTTCTCAAGACCTCGATCACCGGCGAGAACTCGATCGCGCGCTTTACCGACGGCAAAGCCGCCTACCTCATCTCGGGCCCCTGGGCACTCGCAGACATCCAGAAGGCCGGTATGGACTACACGATGAGTGCGATTCCTGGCTTCGAAGGCATGAACCCGGCCGAGCCGTTCGCTGGTGTCAACCTCTTCTTCGTTGCCGCCAACGGTAAGAACGCGGTCAACGCCCAGACCTTCATCCAGTCCATCGCCGAGGATTCGACCGTGATCGAGGAAATGTTCCCGATCAACCCGCTTCCCCCGGTCAACAAGGAAATCCAGGAGAAGCTCGCGGGCGAGCATCCCGACATGATCAAGAACGCTGAGTTCGCCTCGAAGGCGCTGCCGATGCCCGCGATCCCCGCTATGGCCGCTGTGTGGCAGCCGCTCGGAATCGCCCAGGCCAACATCGTCAAGGGCGCCGACCCTAAGGACGCCATGGAGTCCGCAGGCGAACAGATCAAGTCGCAGATCTGATCCCCACGAACGATCTCCCGTGATACTCACGCGCGCGAGCAGGGCGCACGGCTTCGGCCGCCGCCTTGTCCGCGCGCGTGACCCCTTACTTCGCCCCTTTAGGAAGGGTCCACGCCCATGACCGCAACGGATGCGCCCGCGTTCAAGGAACGCTCCACGTCGCTCTTGCCCCTTATCCTCAAAATCGTCTTCCTCGGCGCGGTGCTCGCAACCGCGTGCTGGCTTGTGCCCGTGCTGATCGGCCTCAAGCTGTGGATGTGGCTCGCGATCACCATCGTCGTCACGATCGCGATTTTCTGCATCTACTCGACTAAACGCTTCATCCCCGCGAAGTACATCTTCCCGGGAACGTTCTTCCTTCTGATCTTCCTCATTACGCCGATCCTCCTCACCGTGAACTACTCGTTCACGAACTACGGTGACGGCACGCGCGGCACGAAGGAACAGGCGATCGCTTCGATCACCGGCAATTCGGTGAAAGAAGTTGAAGGATCGACGCGCTTCAACGCGAGCGTTGCGACGACCGGCACCGCCGCCGACGGCCCGTTCGAGCTGTATCTCGTGAATCCAGAAACGGGAGAGATCTTCCACGGAAGCACCGAGCAGCCGCTTGAGAAGGTCGATCCGGCCAACGTCAAAGTCGAGAATAAACGCGTCGTTGAGGCCGGCAAGGGCGTCCAGATCCTCACAAACAAGGAGATCAACCAGGCAGGAAAGAAGGTCCTCGAGATCGCCGTTGAAAAGAGCGATACAGAGGCGATCCGCCTGCTCACTCCGACGATGGCCTTCGAGGGTACGAAGGTCATGCGCTATGACGAGGCGTCCGACACGATCACGAATTCCGAAACGGGCGAGACCTGGTCGATCAAGAAGGTCGGAAGCAGCGAGAAGTTCGTCAGCGACAAGACGGGGCAGGCGCTCTCACAGGGCTGGCTCCAAGGCGTCGGTCTCGATAACTACGCGCGCCTGTTCACGAATGGCAAGATCGGCGCGCAGTTCTTCAAGGTGTTCCTGTGGACCCTCGCGTTCGCATTCCTGAGCGTCGCTACGACGTTTATCTTGGGGCTTTTCCTCGCGCTTGTCCTCAACGACGACCGCCTCAAGGGTAAGCGCCTGTACCGCTCCTTCCTGCTCCTTCCGTACGCGGTCCCGGGCTTCATTTCGCTGCTCATCTGGTCGAACTTCTACAACAAAGACTTCGGCCTCATCAATAACTTGCTCCACCTCGACATCAACTGGCTCGGGGATCCGACGATGGCGAAGGCCGCGGTGCTGCTCACGAACCTCTGGATGGGTTTCCCCTACATGTTCATCATTTGCACGGGCGCTCTCCAGTCGATTCCGGAGGACATCAAGGAGGCCGCTCGCATCGATGGCGCGAGCCGCTTCCAGACAACGGTTCGGGTTATCGCCCCGCTTCTGCTCGTCGCCGTTGCGCCCCTGCTCGTGTCGTCGTTCGCGTTCAACTTCAATAACTTCAACGCGATCCAGTTGCTTACGGGTGGCGGCCCGTTCGGCCAGGGCGAATACACGGCCGGCGGAACCGACATTCTCATTTCGATGATTTACCGCATCGCGTTCGGCGGTTCCGGCGCCGATTTCGGCTTCGCCTCGGCGGTGTCGGTCGCACTGTTCTTCATCACGGG
The DNA here is from genome assembly GCF_001807345.1 of Dermabacter sp. HMSC06F07. Lineage (NCBI taxonomy): Bacteria > Bacillati > Actinomycetota > Actinomycetes > Micrococcales > Dermabacteraceae > Dermabacter > Dermabacter sp. HMSC06F07. Next base: position 190,722 of record NZ_KV788570.1, on the reverse strand, counting down.
TCTTCTCGCCGCGCTGCAGTTCCGCGCGACGCGAGTGCTCGAGGACTTCAACTAGGGCGCGCGAGGTAGGAGAAAACAATGTCTAAGAACAATCCTCAAGGCTTCGAGCGTTCCAACAAGATGCCCTTCGGCCGATGGTGCGCCGAAATCGGGTGGCGTCATCTCGTGGGTATTGCCGCGATGATTTTCGCGGCGATCCCGATCCTCTACGTGATCTCTGCGTCGCTCAACCCGCTCGGCACGGTCAGCTCGACCTCGGTGATCCCGACGCAGTTCAGCCTCGTGCATTTCGAAACCCTCCTGAGCGGTGCACGCGGAAACTTCTTGCAGTGGGTCCTGAATACGGTCATCGTCTGCGCGGTCGTCTCGTTCACGCAGATCTTCCTGTCGCTGCTTGCGAGCTATGCCTTCAGCCGAATGCGGTTCAAGGGCCGCCGCGGAGGTCTCCTCGCGCTTTTGCTCGTCATGATGTTCCCGGCGATTCTCTCGATGATTGCGGTGTACACGATGATCGCGGATCTCGGTCAGGCGATTCCGTTCCTTGGCCTCAACTCGCTTCCGGGCTACATCATCGTGATGCTCGGTGGCTCGCTCGGCCAGGTGTGGCTCATCAAGGGCTTCTTCGACACTGTTCCGAAGGAACTCGACGAAGCCGCAATCATTGATGGCGCGAGCCACTGGCAGGTGTTCTGGCGCATTCTCGTGCCGACCCTCACGCCGATTCTCGCCACAACGTTCGTGCTATCCCTCGTGGGTGTCATGAGCGACTTCCTCCTCGGCTCGATCTTCCTCACGGATGACAGCAAGAAGACTCTCGCGGTGGGGCTCTACGGCATGCTCCAGGGCGATCGCTCGAATAACCTCGGCATTTTTGCCGCTGGTGCGGTCATGACGATGGTTCCAGTGATCGCGCTGTACCAATTCCTCCAGAAGTACATCGTGGGCGGTTCGACCGCCGGCGCCGTGAAGGGCTGATCGCTGCGTGAGACCGTACCAAGAGGACTCAGCCGTGCTTTTGGCGCACGAACCCTTCCACGACAACTCGCGCGTTGGGGTCCCCTCCCGGGCCGCGGGGCTCGACGCATCCGTTCCGCTTCGCGTGTGGGTTCCCGATTCGGTACAGGATCCGACGGTTGTTTTGCGCCAGTTGATGGATGGAGAGCCCAGGTTCGTCACGTGCACACGGGGCGATGCCGACGGTGCCGGACACTGGTTTGAGGCCGAGCTTCTCGCGCGCAATCCCGTGACGAGGTATCGCTTCCTCGTAACGGGTCGCGAAGATGGGCAACCGGTGTACGAGTGGCTTACGGCCGCGGGGATCGCCGATCACGATGTCTCCGACGCCCACGATTTCACGTATCTCGCGAGCGGCTCGAAGGCCCCTGAGTGGCTTGAGGGCGCGATCGTGTACCAGGTGTTCCCGGACCGTTTCGCACGTTCGGTCTCGAGCGGGGAACTTCCCGTGCACGAGCTTCCCGAGTGGGCACTCCCTATGAAGTGGGACGAGCCGTGCGAGGAGAACGGCGAGCGCAACGGTCGCCAAATCTACGGTGGCGACCTCAAAGGCCTCGAAGAGAGGCTTGGCTACCTGCAGGATCTTGGCGTTAGTGTCGTGTACATGTGCCCGATTTTCCCGGCAGGTTCGGCGCATCGCTATGACGCCTCGACGTTCGAGTACGTCGATCCTCTACTGGGCGGCAACGAGGCCCTGGTTTCGCTCACCCGGGCCGCTCATGCGCGCGGCATGAAGATCGTCATGGACCTCACGACAAACCACACGGGCAATACCCACGAGTGGTTCGCACGAGCGCAGGCTGACGCGACGAGTGAAGAAGCAGGCTTCTACTTTTTCACAGAGCACCCCGATCGCTACGACGGCTGGCTCGGCATCGATTCGCTCCCGAAGCTCGATTACGAGAGCGCCTCGCTTCGCGAGCGTATGTACGCGAGCGAGAATTCGATCGTGCGCCGCTACCTCGAGCCCCCGTTTAACGTGGACGGCTGGCGCATCGACGTTGCGAACATGACGGGTCGCCACGGCGCGCAGGATCTCACGCACGAGGTTGCCCGCGAAATCCGCGAGGCAATGCGAGAGGACACGTGGCTTGTCGCCGAGCATTTCCACGACGCCTCAGCCGACCTCGCCGGTGATGGCTGGGATGGCGCGATGAACTACACCGGCTTCACGAAGCCGCTGTGGGCGTGGCTGAGCCCGCAGAGCTCCTCGGTAATGTGGCTCGGGCTCCCCATGCGCGTACCGCAGCTTCCCACACGTGCAGTTCTTGCAAGTCTGCGCGACTACAACGCTCAGCTCACCTACGAAGCTCGCCTTCATTCACAAAATCAACTGTGCTCGCACGACACGGCACGCAGCCGCACCGTGTTCGCCGACCCTGATCGCCACGCGGCCGCCCTCGGCGCGCTCGTTGGTTTCCCGGGTATCCCCACCCTTTTTGCCGGGGACGAGCTCGCACTCGAAGGTAACAACGGCGAGCACTCACGCACCCCGATGCCGTGGGGGGCTATCGATACCGGCGCTCTCCCCGACAAGACGCAGCGTTGGCAAGAGCTCACCAGGCGGGTTTTTGCGGCGCGCCACGCATTTCGAGCGCTGCAAAGCGGCGGCATGCGCTGGCTGCACGCTGGGCGTGACTCTCTGACCTTCATACGCACCGATGAACAAGAGCCGGTTCTCGTCCATCTTGCGCGAGCGGCGCACGGCGAGATCGCTCTTCCCGAATCGCTCGTACTTGCTTCCGCCAGCGGGCACGACCGCGCCGCGGTGTGCTCCCAGGGCCTCACTCTCGAGATCGCGGGCTCCACACGTGGAGAGCAGCCGTCGGAACACACACTGACCCTGCGCGCCGAACGCGCGGGCTTCGCCCTCGTGCCCTTGCGACCCCTCACGGCCGCACCCTCTCGCGGCCACTGAGCCGCCCCCAACTGTTCCCGCCCGCACCTCGTGGGCACCACGTACAACCCAAGGAGGATTTCCACATGGCCAACGAATGGTGGCGCGACGCCGTTGTTTATCAGGTGTATCCGCGCTCGTTCGCTGACTCAAACGGTGACGGCATGGGCGACTTGCCCGGCATCACCGCCAAGCTCGACTACCTCAAGGACCTGGGCGTCGATGCGCTGTGGCTCTCCCCGTTCTACACGTCCCCGCAAAAGGACGGCGGCTACGACGTCTCGAACTACACCGACGTTGATCCACGTTTCGGCTCGATCAGCGACGCCGACGACCTCATCGCCCGCGCACACGAGCTCGGTATCAAAGTGATCGTCGACATCGTTCCGAACCACTCGAGCGATCAGCACGAGCTGTTCCAGAAGGCCCTTGCGGCAAAGCCCGGCTCGCCTGAACGCGATATGTACATGTTCCGCGACGGCAAGGGCGAAAACGGCGAACTTCCGCCGAACAACTGGCAGTCGATTTTCCACGGCAGCGCCTGGACTCGCATCACGGAGGCCGACGGTCAGCCGGGCCAGTGGTACCTCCACATTTTCGATACCTCTCAGCCCGACTGGAACTGGGAGAACCCCAAGGTCCACGAACTGTTCGAGGGCGTTTTGCGTTTCTGGATGGAGCGCGGGGCCGACGGCTTCCGCGTGGACGTCGCGCACGGCATGGTGAAGCCCGAGGGACTTCCCGATGCGCCCGAGGCCACGGAAACCGCGATGCTCGATACGGGCGATGACGACGACGTCCCCGTGTACTTCGATCAGGACGGCGTGCATGAGATCTACCGCGAGTGGCGCGCAATCATGAACGAATACGACGGCGATCGCATGATGGTCGCCGAGGCTTGGGTTCCCAAGAACCGCCAGCACCTCTACGTGCGCCCCGACGAAATGCATCAGATCTTCAACTTCGGGTTCTTGCAGGCCGGTTGGAGCGTCGAGACCCTCACGTCGGCGATCATGGAGCCGCTGACCTTCGCGAATGAAGTTGGTGCGCCCACGACGTGGGTGCTGTCCAACCACGATACGATCCGCCACGCGACCCGCTACGGCTTCGATCACGGCTACCGCTTCGGCGAGGGCCTCTCACGCGAGGAAAACCCCGACTTTGAGCTTGGCGTGCGCCGCGCACGCGCCGCCACGGCCCTCATGCTGGCCCTGCCCGGATCGGCGTACATCTACCAGGGTGAAGAGTTTGGTCTTCCCGAGGTCGCGGACATCCCCGACGAGCTTCGCGAAGACCCTGCCCACAAGCGCGCAGGTGTTCCGGGCCGCGACGGCTGCCGCGTGCCGCTCCCCTGGGAAAAGAATGCTCCCGCCTACGGCTACTCCCCGACGGGCAAGGCGTGGCTCCCCCAGCCCGAGATCTTTGGCGAACTCGCCGCAGACCAGCAGGCTGGAAAGCCCGATTCGACGCTCGAGATGTACCGCACGGCCCTGCACCTGCGTCGCGAACTCGAGCTCGGCAAGGGCACCGACGTTACGATCAACGATTCCCTCGGTGAGGGCATCCTCTCGCTCACCTCGGGTCCCATCACGGTGCTAGTCAATACGACCGATCAGGATCACGCCCTTCCCGAAGGAGCCGAGGTCGTCTTCGCTTCCGTTCCCGACGCGAAGACCATCCTCGCCGCAAACTCAACGGTGTGGATCAAGAAGTAAGCACCGCCCGCCTGTAGGCGATCGACGCAAAACCGGAAGGCGTCGGACCCGGAACCCACCGGGCCCGGCGCCCGCCTTTTTAACGAAAGTTCTCGGGCGTAAACCCCATGCTGCGCCCCACTGTTTCCGCGGCTTCGCGCACAGCTGGGCAGAGAGTGTCGATTCTTTCCTCCGAGGTCCGGAACGCAGGTGCGGCGAGGAGAAGCGCCCCCACGATCCCTCCGCGGTGATCGAAGATAGGGCTTGCGATACCGACCTCGTCTGCGTTCGAATCACGGTTGTTGACCGCGTAGAGGCGCTCGCGAATCTCGGCGCAATGCTGATCGTAGGACTCTTTGCTCCAGCCGAGTACCGCCGGCTGAACTTCGTCAACTCCCTCGACTTTCAGGCCGGGCTCTCCCCCGCCCCATGCGTGGAAGACTCGCACGGTTGCGTGGGCGAGCGACAGGTAGCGCGTGCCGATCGGGGTGACGTGGCGGATCATTTCGGTGCCCTGCACCTGCTCGACCACGATCGCCTCTACCCCGTCGAATACGCACAGCGACACCGTCTCGCGGGTCTGTCCAGCGAGTTCTTTCATGGTGGGGTACGCGAGCGAGCGCAGATCCAAGTGCGATAGGAGCGGGCCAACGATCGACAAAAGCCCCCAGTTCAGTCGGTACTTTTTCGTCTCGGGGTTTTGCGCAACCATGCGTTCAGCCTCGAGGGTGCGCAAGGTCCGTGACACGCTCGACTTGTGAAGCCCGACGGCCTCCGCAATTTCGGTGACGCCGCATTCGGGTTCATCGACCGTGAAGCATCGAAGGATTGCGGCGACGGTCGAAATGGTGGAATTCGAACGCGGGGCCTGGGGCGCGGAGTGTGTGGTCGTTTTCGTCATGACGGCTCCATGCTAATCACCACGAGAGGGACCCCGTACAAAGCGGGGCCCTCTCGCCCATCGTGTGGCGAGCGTTATTCCTTCTCGGGAAGCCTCGGGATGTTGGCGGGAATCTCCTCCGGCGGAAGCGGAAGGCCGTGCTCATCAACCGTGAAGTCCTCGGGGCGAACCTCGGGGTCGTTGACCTCACGCTCGAGCAAGCGGGTCTCGCGGTCGCGGTGCCGCAAACGCCTGAAAAGGTTGATGATCATGAGCAGCACCACGAACGAGAATGGGAACGCACCGATGATCGTTCCGGTCTGCACGGTGTCCACAACCGAGTCGGAGCCGAGCGAAAGGAGCACAATCGCGACAACGGCGATCGAGACAACAAGCACGACCCTGAACGCGCTGCTCGCCTTCTTCGGCGCATTCACGAACTCCGCGAGCGCGTACGTGCCTGAATCAAGAGAGGTCACGTAGTAGGTGCCCACGAGGACGGTCGCCACGATAATGAGGATCGTACCGATGAAGGGGATCATGCCAAGCATTTCAAAGAGGCCCGCAGCATTATCGATCCCGACCGCTTCGGTGACAGCACCGCCGCTCTTCTCGTCGTAGAACATCCCGGCCGAGGCGATGATGCCCACCCAGACCATGACGATAATCGACGGCACGATCGTCACCCCGACGACGAACTCGCGGATCGTGCGGCCACGCGAAATGCGCGCAATGAAGCCGGCAACGAAGGGGCTGAATGCAATCACCCAGCACCAGATGAACACGGTCCACCAGCCGTTCCAGCTGTCCTGCCACGAATCGATCGGGGTCATCGTGAGTTCGGGCGCCGTAAAGAAGCTCATAGAAAGGAAGTTGCTGATGAAACTTCCCGAGGTTTGCACAAGGTTCGAGAGGATATAGACGGTGGGTCCGAAAAGAAGCACACCGAGCACGAGAACGACCGAAAGAATCGTGTTGAGCTCGGAAATGCGTTTCATTCCTTTATCCACACCCATGAAGGCGGAGAATGCTGCAAGAACAGCGAACACAGCGATCACGATGAGCCACACCGTATTGCCGCTTTCCAGACTCGTGAGCGAGCTTAGACCCGAAGAGAACTGAATGGCGGCAAACGAGAAGCTCGTTGCAAGACCGAGAACGGTCGCGATGATCGCAAGCATCTCGATGACCACGCCGGCGGGGCGCTGCGCCTTCTTAGGAAGGATGTCGACGGTCGCCTCCCTGAAGGTGAGGGTTTTGCCGAGGTTGTGGTGCGAGTAGGCAAGGCACGCAGCGATACCGCCATAGATCGCCCACGCCGTAAAGCCCCAGTGGAAGTATGTCCACACGATTCCGCCCTCGCCCGGGTTCCCCGTGATCGGGAGGATCGCCGCATCTTCCTTCATCATGATCGGCTGCGCGAGTGACCAGAAAATGAGGCCAATGCCCTGCCCGCAGGCGAAGAGCATCGAATACCACGCGAAAGCCGAGTGCTCGGGCTTCGCTTTCGGACCTCCGAGGCGCACCTTGCCGAGCTTCGAAAACGTCAACCACACGCACAGGGCGACCGCGAGCACCGAGTAGGCGACGAAATACCAGGTCCACCCCGCCGTGATCTGTGTGCGAAGGCCATCGATCACGTTCGCGGTTCCGTCGGGGTTGACGACGACCGCAATGACAACGCACACGATAAGGATCGGTGGAAGCGCCTTAATGATGAGCGAATCGATAGGTGGAATGATCGAACCGCGGAAGCGAGGAAGCTGCACCTCCGTGGTCTGAGTGCACGGCTCCTCGAGCGAATGCTCTGGCCCAGCCTGATCCGGTTCGGGCGTTCTCGGTCGGGGCATAGTTCTATCCTTCGTTGAGGGCGGACGCTTGTAAGCGCTTAGGTGAGGTTCAGTTCTTGGAGGAGGTCAGCAGCGATAGCAGAGGCCGCTGCACAAAAGAGCCACTCCCCTTTTTCGCGGCTGGCCCCTCGCGGTGACGAGAGGCAGCCCGTTTCGGGCGTACGCCCCGGTACGACGGGGAGACGGTCGAAGCGAGGAAGATCAGCTGCGGGGTGATCGATCATCAGGGATTCATTCACGAGACTCGGGTAAAGGCGCATCATAAGAGCAGTTTCGAGAACACCCCCGTGCTCGATGTCCCATCCCGGGAAGCCGTCGGGATAGACCTTCGCGAGCGTCGCGTCATCTACATAGTCCCAATAGCTAAGTAAGAGCGCGCTGCGCTCGGAGCCCTGCACGATCCCGAGGTCCCGAAGGGCAAGATCCACGCCTTCGTAGAGGAATTGATAGTTCTCATAGTGTCCGTTGACGAACACCACGCTGCTTACCCCCTGCGCGAAAAAACCGCGCGTGATGTCACGTGCGTAGCTCGTGAGAGTCTCGGCATCGAGGCTAATTGTGCCGGGGAGGTGATTACCCCCGCCGGACTTTTGCTGCGATTTATAGCCGTATACGAACGGCTGCGCGACTTTTACCGGGTCAACGTCACCATGCGCCTTGGCGTTGACGAGATCGCACGCTCCGCGTGCCACGGCGTGCGAGAGAAGTGCGTCGGTACCGAGTGGCATGTGGGGGCCGTGCTGCTCGAGAGCGCCAACGGGGATGAGCACGACGGAGCGCCCTCGACACCACGAGGCATAGTCGGGGGCTGCGGTAAAAGCGAGGTCGCGTTCGGGACGTGGGGATACGGCGGTGTCGAGAATAGTCGGGTCGATGTCCACGGTTGGCTCCTGGAGATGGGGCGGGATGAATCGAATCGGGCGCAACTAACGAAAAAGCGTACGCGGCGCGGCCACGATGCGGTGGCCGCACCGCGTGTTAGCTCAAGATGCGAGACTTCAGGCCGGGATGATGTTCTTCTCCGGGCCGTACGGGAACTTCGTAATGTTCTCTACACCATCTTCGCCGACCACGAGAATGTCGTGCTCACGGTAGCCACCCGCGCCGGGCTCGCCCTCGGGAATCGTGATCATCGGCTCCATCGACACAACCATGCCGGGTTCGATCACGGTATCGATGTCTTCGCGCAGCTCAAGCCCTGCCTCACGGCCGTAATAATGCGAGAGCACACCGAACGAGTGGCCGTAGCCAAAGGTGCGCTTCGGCAAGAGGCCGTAGCCCACGTAAATCTTGTTCAGCTCAGCGGCGATATCCTTGCACACCGCACCTGGTTTGATGAGCTCGAGGCCCGCCTCGTGAACCTCCACGTTGATGTCCCAGTATCGGCGTGCTTCGGGGCTCGGCTCTCCCACGAACAGTGTGCGTTCCAGGGCCGTGTAGTAGCCCGAGGTCATCGGGAAGCAGTTGAGCGAGAGAATGTCGCCCGCCTCAAGCTTGCGCGTGGTCGGCCAGTTGTGCGCGCCGTCGGTGTTGATGCCTGACTGGAACCACACCCACGTGTCACGCACCTCTCGATGCGGGAAGGTCTTGGCGATTTCATGCACCATCGCTTCGGTGCCGGCAAGTGCAACCTCATACTCGGTCACGCCCGGGCGAATTGCCTCGCGGATCGCCTCGCCACCGAGGTCTGCGATGCGTGCGCCGTGCTTGATGACCTCAATCTCCTCAGCGCTCTTAAACATTCGCTGACGCATGGATTCGAGCGAGATATCTACGAGCTCTGCGCCGCTTAGGGCATTCTCGAGGCGACTGCGCAAGAGCGTGGGAAGGGAGTCATCCTCGACACCGACACGCTTTGGCGAGACTCCTGCGCGGCGGAGCGCCTCACGAATGCCCTCGTAATAGTTATCGCGGTTCCAATCGGTGTACACGATGTTGTCACCGTAACTTGTGCGCCACGGCATGCCCGCATCGATATTGGCGGAGATCGTGCACGTGTTCTCCTGCGTCACGACGAAGGCGTAGTGCCGACCGAAGTACGTGAAGAGAAAGTCGGAGTAGTACTTGATGCCGTGGAAACTCGTGAGCACAACAGCGTCGAGATCCTTTGCGGCCATGATGTCCCGAAGACCGCTGATGCGGCGTTCCATTTCAGCGTCGGAGAAGGTGAGCTTCTGCTTTTCGCCATTCTGGATGGTCTTGAGGGCTTCGAGTTCGGATACGGAGGTAGCGGGTTTCTCAGTCATGGAGTTCTCCTTAATTCACGCGAAGTCTCGCGGATCGGTACGCAGCGCTGCGTATGTGCGATCGCGCGAATGCGCTGCGTTGAGCATCGTGCGATCGGCGCGGCCGGAGCCCGGCTGCTGTGCTCAAGGGCGCCGGGGCTATCACGTCACGAGAATCTATCTCGCGTTGCGCTAGTGGCAACCCTGTTGCATTACCAGTATGCACCTCTCTGCTGTGAATGTCACAGAAAAGGAAAAACTCTAATGAGCAAAGGCGGGAGTGAGCCGCTTGCCTGTCTTCTTGACCGTCGCCTTCGCGAGCTCACGCAGCGAGTCAACAATGCGCCTGTCGCCTGACATCGATTCCTTGTCGAAGATCAAACTCAGTTCGGTACATCCAAAGATCACCGCACCGGCACCAGCTGCCTCCATTGCGTCGATGATGCCCGAAAGGGCCGGGAGGTCGACGGGGCGGCCGGCTTTGACCTGGTCGTAGATGAGAGAGTTCACGACCTCTTGAACGTCCCGGTCGGGAACCATCGACGCGAGGCCCGCGCGCGCTAGCGCATCCTGGTAAACGTTTGCGTGAATATTGCCTTCAGTCGCAAAGATCGCAACCGGCGAATCCTCTGCTCGGCGCTCACGAAGACGTTTGGCGGCGGCTCGCACGGTGACCTCGACGATGGACAGCAGGTCCACCTGCGCAGTGGAATCGATCGCTTCGGCGTAGTGATGGGCGGTATTGCAGGGCAGCACAAGAAACGACGCTCCCGCATTCTCCAAAAACGCCGCATCGTGGGCAAGCACAGGGCCCGGGTCCTCCGCATGCGCTGCGTCGAGGATATGGCGCGTACGATCGGGGGTACTCGCGTGCTGCATTACGATGCAATCGATGTGGTCCTGGTCCGTTCGAGCAGCGGTCGCTCGCACAAGGACGTCCATGAACACGGCCGTTGCCCCGGGGCCTACCCCTCCAAGTACCCCTACGAAAGGGGTCTGCCACACCGTCATCACTTCTCCCCAGAGGCCTGTACGTCCGCGGTATCGGGCTTGTAGTGAGTGCGGAATTTTTTCACGTAGTTCACGAGAGCCGCGTAGTAGTAAAACCAGCGTTTCGGATCTTTTTCGACTCCGCGATAGTTGAGCGGATTCTTGACGCGCCTCGCTTTGAGTACGCGCTTGAGGATCGCGCGCGATTCGGGATCGCGGGTGTAGTGCTTGACGAGGGCCACCGGCACCACGGTGTAGAGCGTTTCTGGCTGGTCCTGAACAATCTCCCCCGGCTCTCCGAGGGCATCGAGGATGTGCTCGTTGACGTAGTAGGTGACGGGGTTGTGGCCGGCTGCGGTGATGTAGTAGTTCGATCGGCCAAGTCGGGGGTTAAGCTCAAAGAACACGGTTCGGCCCGTTCGCGGATCATACTTGAGGTCGAAGTTCGCGTAGCCGGTCCAACCGAGTTCACTCACAATTTTTTGGGCCTGTGCCACGGCTTCGCGATTGACGCCCGAAACGATCGCTGCGGGATTACCAATGGCGCCGGGAGTGTGCTCCTCGAGCAGCGTCCGCCCCCACGAGGCAAATCGGATACGGGAGTTACGGTCGCAATAGGCGGTGAGGATGCGCATGTTTTGATCGTCGCCGGGAATGAGGTCCTGAACGATGATCGCCTTGCGGTAGCCGGCCCCGTGGATCTTGGCAAAGAGTGAACGGAGATCCTGTTCGTTCGCTACCGTGTGGACCTTGGATTTCCCAACAAAACTCGTTCGCTTCCATGCCGAAACGTCGGCTGGTTTCGCGATTACGGGGTAGTTAAAGGGGAGGTCGAATGATTCAGGCACCCCCGCTGCGAGGTCGACGATCACCGTTTCGGGGTGGTCAACACCGAGCTTTTCGCACAGGCGCGTGAAGTTGTTCTTCTCGGTGCCGGCCTCGAACGCCTCGAGGCCCACGTACGGCACGATCCACGCGGGATCCATTGCTCCCAGCTCATCGCGGACACGGATGATGGATTTGACCGTGGCATCGGCGGAACCCAAAAGGATGACCTGAGCGTTCGGCCGCTCAGCCCCGATTTTCTCGGCAATTGCTGTGAGCGACGGTGCGAGCACGCCAGGGTCCATGGGATCCTCGCACAGCACGTTGTCGATAATCGCGCTCCTCGCGATCTGCCATCCAAGTTTCGCGCTCACAACGATCGACTTGACCCCGTACGCCTCGTGAAAGGCTCGCGCGAGTGAGTATGCGCCGATGTCACCCCCGACGATGACCGGTTGTATATCGAGCGCGGCCGCCGCTTCCGGCGAATTTTCCGTGTGCACCATAGCCGCGACTATATCGAGCCTCAAGCCCTCAGTTGCGTTCCCGCGCGCGTGACTTCGCGCAACTGAGGCTTTTCTCCCCGCACGCAATTCCGGGAAAACTCCGGGATGGCGTTCGCCGCCCCGAAACACAGGGCACATAGTCTCGAAGTGCGAAGCGTTGTGGCGACGCGCCCGCCTGCGGGTTTGCGGCCTCGCTTGCTGGCGGAGTCTCAGCCCCGCGGCTCGAGCAATATCAGTCTCGAGGATGATTGAGTCGATCCTCCAGACCGATGCGTCCACAGGCCTCCGCGACTCACGATGGAGACATGATGATGCACAGAAGTGAACGAGCACCCCTCAAGGTCCTCATTACAACCGACTGGTACGAGCCGGTTGTCAACGGGGTCGTGACGAGCGTTCTCACGCTCAAAAAGCAACTCGAGATGCTCGGGTGCGACGTACGAGTGCTGACTCTCGCGGAGTCCCTACGGTCCTCGTCGCGCGATGGCGTGTACCGCCTCGCATCGCTCAACGCTTCCATGTTTTACGATCACGCCCGTATTTCTGTGCTCCCCAACCGAAAGATCCGGCGGGAGATTGAGCAGTGGCACCCGGATGTTATTCATTCGCAGTGCGAGTTCTCGACCTTCCTATGGGCCAGAACGATCGCCAAGGCGCTCGACATCCCGATCGTGCACACCTATCACACGATTTACGAGGATTACACCCACTACTACGCGCCCACGAAAACCATGGGCAAGAAGATGATCACGGCCTTCTCGAAGAAGTTTTGCGAGCAGGTCAGTGCGGTGATCACGCCGACGGCAAAGGTCGAGAGGCTTCTTCGCGGCTACGGTGTCACACAGCCCATCGCCGTGATCCCCACGGGTCTCAATCTCTCGCGTTTCCACGCCGCTGAGATGAATGAGGACCTCGAGCGCAGCCGCGAGATTCGCCGCGAGCTTGGTATCGCTGAAGGCACGAAGGTTCTCCTATCGGTGTGCCGCCTTGCGAAAGAAAAGAGCGTCGACGACGTGCTGCGCCACCTCGCAAAGGCCCGCCCGGCCGAAACCGTATTTGTGCTGGTCGGTGACGGCCCGTCACGTAACGAACTCGAGGACCTCGTCGACCACCTCGGGATCAGGGATATGGTGCGTTTCGCGGGCTTCCGCGCTCCCGAGGAAGTCGCCGACTACTACCGCATGGCCGATCTCTTCGTTTCTGCCTCGCTCAGCGAAACCCAGGGCCTCACGTTCATCGAGGCCATGGCATGTGGAATCCCGCTCCTGTGCCGCAAGGATGACTCGCTCGACGGCGTGATCCTCGAAGGTAAAACTGGTTACACCTACGGGGACTCGACCCAGTTCGCCGCGCGCCTTGCCGACATCCTCGAAGACGATGCGCTGCGTGCCCGCATGGCAGCCTGCGCCGCCAAGCGCGCCGCCACAGTTTTCTCGGCGGAAGCTTTTGGACGATCCGCCAAAGAGGTCTACGAAAAGGTGCTCGCAAGCGTCGGAACCGGGCGCCGCCGCAGCCCGCTGAGCCTGAAGATTTCCACCCACCGCGAGAGCGTTACAAAGACGCCTCACCCCACGACCAATGGAGAAGAGCGCCTGGCCGCATGAGTGCACACGAGGACACCACGACCGCACCGACCGAAGACTCCTCGCCAGCGTTCCCGGGGGCCGAGAAACTTCCGTTCACTCCTACGGAACGTTCACGCACCAATATCGCTCCCGCGATCGAACCGCGTGAGGGGATGAGTGCGAAAGAGCACCATCAGTCGCGCTTCGGTGAGCACACCGCCGAACGCGTCACCGCCCACAAGAAGGCCATTCAGATCGCGGTCAAGGTCATGCCGTTCGTAGGGCTCGCGTTCTCGATCGGCCTCGTTGCGTGGGGTATCAAGACCGGCACGCTCGAGTCCCTCGATTCTCTTCAGGCGTACATCGACTCGCTCGGGATCTGGGGACCGATAGGTTTTATGGCGGCTAGCTTCGCCTCGGTGATGTTTCCCATCATCCCTGCCGGTCTCCTCGTGATCGCTGCTCCAATTCTGTTCGGGCCGATCGAGGGCACAATCTATAACTGGCTCGCGGTGTGCGCCGGCTCGCTCACCAATTTTATTGTGGCGCGCCAGGTGGGCATGGCTCTCATCGAGGCAATGTTTAGCGAGAAGACGATCGAAAAGTACCTCGGGTGGACGCGAAAATCCGGTTTCACGACCCTATTCGCAGCCGCGATCGTGCTGCCCATCGCCCCGGACGACCTCCTGTGCTACCTCGCCGGCACCACGAAAATGAAGTTCTCGACGTACACGTGGATCATCCTCCTGGGTAAGATCCCCACCCTCGTGGCATACGGGCTCGGCATTAGCGCGCTCGTGACCAATCTTCTCCCCTGGTAAGAGGGCACGTACATGGCGAAACCACGTATTCACGCATTTTCGAAAGCCGACTCCGTCGCGGGTCAGGGGGTGGGAAGCGCCTACCTTGAGCAGGTTGCACTCATCAGCGCAGAGCTCGGCAACGAATTCGATATCAACCCGCGAGCCCGCCTCGGAAGCTTCGGCGACATCAACCACTTCCATTCCATCAACCCGGAATATCGCGCGGCGATCCCCCTCGCCAAGCGGCATGGGGCGACGCTCGCCCATGTGCACTTCATTCCGGAGACCGTCGATGATTCGATCGCGATGCCGAAACCGGCACGCTGGGCGTTCTACCGCTACATGCTGAACTTCTACCGCGCTACGGATACGCTCGTCACGGTCAATCCCTGGTTCATCACAGCGCTCGAAAGCACATACGGATTCGATCCGTCCCGCATCACGTTTATCCCGAATTTCGTTTCAGAGGAACAGTTCCATCCTCTCGAGAGAAACGAGAGCATCGCCCAACGACGACGGGCCTGGGGCGCAGACGACACTCGCTTCGTGGTCATGTGCGCAGGCCAGCTGCAAACCCGCAAGGGATTCTTTGATCTTCTCGACGTTGCACGCGCAATGCCTGAGGTGCTCTTCGTGTGGGCCGGGGATTTTTCTTTCGGTCGCATCACGAGCGGCTACGAACAAATCAAAAAGGCAAAAGAGAATCTCCCCGCGAACGTCAAGCTCATTGGACTTGTGCCGCGCGAGGAGATGAATGAGTGCTTCAACGCCGCGGATGCATTTTTCCTGCCAAGCTACGAGGAGCTCTTTCCCATGACGATTCTCGAAGCCATGGCAACCGACACCCCCATCGTGGTTCGGGACCTCGTGTACTACGAAGGCGTGCTGTTCGATCACGCGACGCGCGTTCAGGCCGGGCGCGGCGAGATCGACGGGTTCGTCGAGGCCCTCACGAGGCTGAAGGACTCCCCCACCGTTTACGCGAAAGCCCAGCAGGCCGCGCGCGAAGGCGCCGCCCGCTATTCGAGGGCGTCGGTCGCCGAGCAGTGGCGCGAGTTCTACCGGAGCCAGCTCACGCGTTAGCGCGGACCTTCGGGTCTCCACACGACAAGCGCACCCGCTTGGCGGCGACGCGGCCGCTGACCGCGGCGCATCGCTTCGACTTCACCGGTTTGCGAGGTCGCGAAGATCCTCGTGTCCCGCTTGCGCTGTGCGTCGCGTTCCTCGGTCAGTTCGTCGAGTTGCGCGCGCAGCCGCTCCACTTCGTTTTGAAGCTCAAAGATGCGCTTGATACCCGCGAGGTTGATGCCTTCCTCTTGCGAGAGGGCTTGGACTTGCCTCAACTGCGCGATGTTCCATGCGCTGTAGCGTCGCCCGCGCCCACTCGTGCGCTGCGGCGACACAATCCCAAGCCGATCGTAGGTGCGTAGGGTTTGCGGGTGCATCCCCGTAAGCTCGGCCGCGACCGAGATGACGAAGACTCCCGCGTGCTCATCGAAACGTGACGGTGCCATGTCTCCTCCTTCTCGTGGCCGTCGGTCGTGGTGCTACCGGGTGGCGTTCTCCGCAAAATCCGCCCGGGGGTCGAACTCGCTCGTCGCCTCGGCGAAGTCGCGAAGGGCGCGCTCGGCGGTTTCACTGAGCGTATCGGGAAGCGCAATCGTAAGCGTCACGAGCAGATCACCCGTGCCCTTCTTGGCCCGTACGCCCTTCCCTTTGGCACGCAGGGTGCGCCCGGATGGAGTGCCGGCGGGCACCTTGAGCTTCACGTTTGAGCCATCGATAAGGGGCACGCTTATGGTCGTGCCGAACGCGGCTTCCGCGGCGGTGACGGGGACGTTTACCCGCAGGTTAATCCCGTCCATGGTGTAAAGCGGGTGGGGTGCAACCTTCGCGGTCAGCATGAGGTCGCCGGGGGCGCCACCGTTCGCCGACGCTTGCCCTTTGCCCCTGAGCCGAATCTTCTGTCCGTCGTGAATGCCCGCGGGAATACGGGTCGTGATGTTCCGACCGCCCGCACTAAACGACACCTCGGTTCCGAGCACTGCGTCGCGGAAGCTGAGCTTAACGCTTGCGCTCACGTCGGCGCCTTTTTGAGGTGCTTGGCGCCCAAAGCCGCCGTTCGGCGAGAAGCCTGCACGGCCCTGACCCCCGCCGAAGCCACCTCCGCCAAACATCCCCATGAGGTCTTCGATATTGACGCCGCCCGCGCCACCACCGAAACCACCGCCGGTAAAGGCACCGAAGAGATCCTCAAATCCGCCGCCGGCTGCACCGCCGGGGCCCGAGGCGAAGCGCGCACCGCCCGCGCCCATCGCGCGGATCGCGTCGTACTGCTTGCGCTGCTCCGCGTCGCTCAGGATCGAGTAGGCCTCGCCCACTTCCTTGAAGCGTTCTTCCGCCGCGGCATCCCCGGGGTGCCTATCCGGATGCAGCTCCTTCGCCTTCTTGCGATAGGCCTTCTTGATTTCTGCTGCGGAGGCGTCCTGGGAGACGCCGAGGATCTTATAAAAGTCCTTACTCAGCCATTCCTGCTGGCTCATGGTGTCTCCTCGTCAAAAGTTTGAATCTACGGAGCGAGGCGGCGGTGCGTGTGCCCGCCGCCTCGCGGTGTGCTGATGGCGTCGGCCCGCTCCGTTCCACTGTCACGTATCGGGAGGGGCCGACGTATGCCCTGCCTTAGTTGGGGCCGACCGTGCCCACGCGCGCCGGGCGCAGGACACGGTCCCCCATCATGTAGCCCGGCTGCATGATGACCTCAAGGCTCGTCGCCTCGGCATCATCGCTGCTCGAGTGCATGAGTGCCTCGTGCTTCTCGGGGTCGAACTCTTCGCCGACCTCACCGTAGCGGGCGAGACCGTGCGCACCGAGTGCTTCCTCGAGCTTGCTCGTGATCGAGGCAAACGGCGTGCCCTCGGCGATATCCCCGTGCTGCCGAGCGAGCTCGATGTCGTCGAGGACGCTAAGCAGCGATGTGAGGACCTTTGCGACGGCCTGCTGCTGACCCACGACGGCGCTCTGTTCGATGCGCCTGCGCGAGTTCACGTATTCGGCCTGGTCACGCTTGAGCTGCTCTTCGAGCTCGTTCACTTTCGCTTTGAGGGCTTCGGTCTCGGCGGCAGCACTCTCGTAGAGGGCTCCGGCCTCGGCGGAGAGATCGTCGACCTCGGCGCTCTCGGGCGTTTCAGTGCTGTTCGCGCCCGCCGCGTCGGGCGCAGGAGTTTCCTCCGGCGCGCCGTCGGTTGGCTGCTCGTTCATGTCTGGCTCCTCGCCTTTCGTGGACGTGCGCTTATCGGTGAACGTGAACGGTTTGTCGTTCTCGCTCACTTGTCGTCCTCATCGTCAACGATCTCGGCGTCGACAACGTCGTCGTCTTCGCCCGAGGCAGCGTCGGCCGAATCCGCGCCTTCGGCGTTACCTGCCTGCTCGGCCTGAGCGGCCGAGTAGATCGCGGTGCCGACAGCCTGGAGCTTCTCGCTCAGTGCTTCGCGTGCGGCTTCGAGGTCGCTCGTCGAGGCATCTTCCTTGGCGAGGGTTTCCTTGGCCTCCTTGATCGCGTCTTCAGCTGCGGTCTTGTCGGCGTTCTGGATCTTGTCGCCGTTGTCCTTGAGGAGCTTGTCGCCCTGGTAGGTGAGCTGCTCGAGGGTGTTGCGAGCGTCAGCGTTCTTGCGGCGCTCGGCGTCCTCGGCAGCGTGTGCCTCGGCGTCCTTCACCATGCGGTCGATCTCTTCGTCGGAGAGACCCGAGCCACCCGTGATCTGGATCGACTGCTCGTTGCCGGTGCCGCGGTCCTTCGCGGACACGTTCACGATGCCGTTGGAGTCGATGTCGAAGGTCACCTCGATCTGAGGCATGCCGGCGGGGGCCGGTGCAATTCCGGAGAGCTCGAAGGTGCCGAGCAGCTTGTTGTCGCGCGTGAACTGGCGCTCACCCTGGTAGACCTGGATCGCGACCGAGGGCTGGTTGTCGTCAGCGGTCGAGAAGACCTCGGAGGTCTTGGTCGGGATCGCCGAGTTGCGCTCGATGAGCTTCGTCATGAGGCCGCCCTTGGTTTCAATGCCGAGCGAGAGCGGCGTGACGTCCATGAGGAGCACGTCCTTGCGGTCGCCCTTGATCACTGCAGCCTGGAGCGCGGCGCCGTACGCCACGACCTCATCGGGGTTGACGCCCTTGTTGGGCTCCTTGCCGGTGAGCGAGGTGACAACCTCGGTCACGGCCGGCATACGGGTCGAGCCACCCACGAGGATGACGTGGTCGATGTCGGAAACCGAAACGTCGGCGTCTTTGATGACCTGGTGGAACGGTGCCTTCGTGCGCTCGAGCAGGTCGCTCGTGAGCTCCTCGAAGTGGGAGCGCGTGAGCTTCTCGTCGAGGTGGATCGGGCCGTTTTCACTCATCGAGAGGTACTGGAGCGAAATGTTGGTCGAGGTCGAGCTCGAGAGCTCCTTCTTGGCCTGTTCAGCGGCTTCCTTGAGGCGGTGAAGCGCGATGCGGTCCTTCGAGAGGTCCACGCCGTCCTTGTTCTTGACCTGGCTCACGAGGTAGTCGACCACGCGCTGGTCCCAGTCGTCGCCACCGAGGCGGTTGTCACCCGCGGTCGCCACGACCTGAATGGCCGAGCCGTCCTCGTCCTTCGAAATTTCGAGGAGGGAGACGTCGAACGTGCCGCCACCGAGGTCGAACACGAGGATGCGCTCGTCGTCCTTGCCCTTTTCGAGGCCGTACGCGAGAGCGGCGGCGGTGGGCTCGTTGATGATGCGCAGAACGTTGAGGCCCGCGATCTGGCCGGCGTCCTTCGTGGCCTGGCGTTCCGCGTCGTTGAAGTAGGCGGGAACGGTGATGACCGCGTCGGTCACGGTCTGGCCGAGGTAGGACTCAGCATCGCGCTTGAGCTTGCCGAGGGTTCGGGCCGAGATCTCCTGCGGGGTGTATTTCTTGTCGTCAACTTCGGTCGTCCAGTCGGTGCCCATGTGGCGCTTGACAGACGAGTACGTACGGTCAACGTTGGTCGCGGCCTGGCGCTTGGCGACTTCACCGACGAGGACTTCGCCGGACTTCGAGAAGGCCACAACCGAGGGGGTCGTGCGAGCGCCTTCGGCGTTCGCGATAACGGTGGGTTCGCCACCTTCGAGAACGGCGACAACAGAGTTGGTGGTGCCGAGGTCGATTCCTACTGCCTGTGACATAAGTGTTCTCCTTCCGCGTGTGCGACCGGTGAATTTCTGTGGTGGCCGCACCGCTATCAACTTGGCTGTGCTCAAGAACGCGATTAGTCAACGCTCCCCGAAGTTGGGTTGTCAATCGACGTATCACTCAACTTGAGTTCACTAGGCTCAACTCTTCTACTGGCGAGCTTATTCCACCGACTCCCACATATGTCACACGTCACATTTTGTTCGCGCTTGCGCCCATAAAAGGGTTCCAAGGCGCACGTGTCACAATCACCTCAGCAGCTCCACCAACCTTCGAGCACCAGAAAGATACGGCCATGCCCACCCACTGCGCAGCCCCGCTCACGCTCGAATTCACGGAAATCGCCTCCCCGCTCGGGACGCTCATGCTCGCCGCGACCGAACGTGGCCTCGTGCGAATCGCCTTCGATAGCGACGACGTCACGGCCACCAAAGCCCTCACCGAAGCGCAGCTATGCAAAGTCGCGCACGCCTCAGTTCAGGCACCCGCATTCGAGCCCCACGAGGTGCTTAGCACGGCTAAGGATCAGGTCCTCGACTTTCTCGACGGCAACCGTCGGACCTTCAGCTTCCCACTCGACCGCTCCCTTTCCCAGGGGTTTCGCCGCGCGGTGCATGAGGCAATCGAACAGATCGGCTTCGGCGAGCGGCAAAGCTACAGGTGGATCGCAGAGCGCGCCGGCAACCCCAAAGCGGTGCGCGCAGTGGGCACGGCGTGCGGCACAAATCCCCTCCCGATCGTGGTCCCGTGCCACAGGGTCATAAAATCCGACGGCAGCCTCGGCGGCTATAGCGGCGGGATCGAGAAAAAGCGTTTCTTGCTCGCGCTCGAGGAGGGCGACGCGCCACGTACGTGACGCCGCGAGAATGGCAACCGTCGGCCCCTCCCCTACCGTTTCGAACTCCTAGACCGACCCCACGACGCTCACAAAACGCTTGAGACGCTCATCCTCAGAGTTGAAGAAGTGTTCGGGATCGCCGTCGAAGAGGATCTTTCCTTCCTCAAGAAACACAACGCGGTCGGCAACGCTTCGCGCAAACTGGAGCGAATGCGTCACAACGACGAGGGTGCGGTGCTCGCTCGCGAGAGACGAGAGCACCGCGATAACCTCGGCGGCAAGCTCCGGATCAAGCGCAGACGTCGGCTCGTCGAACAAGAGATAGTCGGTGCTCAAAGCAAGAGCGCGGGCAATTGCAACCCGCTGCTGCTGACCGCCAGATAGCCGCGCGGGATAGGCGTCGATCTTGTCTGCAAGCCCCACGCGCTCGAGGGCGCGAATACCCCTCTCACGCGCGTGGGCCTTCGACATCCCGCGCGACGTGATCGGCGCAAGCGTCACGTTCTGAAGAGCCGTGAGGTGCGGAAACAGGTTGAACTGCTGGAACACCATGGTCGAGTGACGCCTGATTTCGCGGACCTTCTGATCCGAAAGCTTGCCGCTCACGTCTATCGGGCCGCCTCCGAAATCAAGCGTGCCCTCATCCGGTTTTTCGAGAAGGTTGATGGAACGCAAAAGCGTGGATTTACCCGAGCCCGAGGGGCCGAGCAGAACGGTCGTGCGTCCCGGCTCGATGTCGAGGTCGATGTGATCGAGTGCGGTAAGCGCACCAAAACGCTTCGTGATCGAGCGCAGCCTCAGTGGGCTGCGCGCCTCACCCGCATTGAGGTCAGCAGAGGTCTCAGTCGCGCTCAACGTACACGCTCGCTTTCTTTTCTAGCCACGCCTGCACGAGACTCAGCACGGAAATAAGAACAAGGTAAATCGCCGCTACGAGGACGTAGAGGTAGAACGGCTCGAAGGTTGCGGCCGCTCGCTGCTGCGCCACCATGAACATGTCGAGCAGCGTAATCGTCGAGACGAGGCTCGTGCCCTTCACGAGGTCAATGAAGTCATTGCTGAGCGGTGGGAGCGCAATGCGGAACGCCTGCGGAGCAATCACCTTGAGGAACGTCGTGCGGCGATCGAGATCGAGCGTCGCCGCCGCCTCGTACTGGCCGCGCGGGATCGAGAGGATTGACGCGCGCACCGCCTCGGAAGCGTAGGCCCCACTGTTCAGGGCGAGGGTTCCGACGGCCGCAGTCCACGGGTCGAGCACGAGCGATGGGACGAGCTTCGGCAGTCCGTAAAACACGATGAAGAGCTGCACGAGCAGAGGCGTTCCGCGAAACACCCACACGTACAGCCACGCAATCGCCTTGAGCGGACGGAAGCGCGAAAGTCTCGCGCTGGCCGTGATGATGGCCAGCACGAGGGCGATCGCAAAAGCGATGAGCGAGAGAGGAATCGTGACCTTGAGGGTCGCGAGGAGCATGGGGCCAATCGCCCCTGCCCACACCTCTAGGGCCCGCGAAAAATCAACATTCACGAGGGAATCTCCGTGGGGTGCTTAGTTCTTGGGCGTGAGGTCAAGCCCGAGCCAGTCCTTACCGATCTTTGCGATCGTGCCATCGTCGAGGAGCTCGGTAATAGTCTTGTTGATCTTCTCGGTGAGAGGGCTGCCCTTCTTGAGCGCCCCGGCGATAAGAACCTCGGTTTCGAGCTTCTCGTCCAGGACCGTGATCGGCGCATCGGGATGTTCCTCAAGATAGGTGTTGAACGCAACGACCTCGTTCGCCGTGACGTCAGCTCGGCCGGTCGACACAAGTTCGACCGACTCGGCGAAGCCCGGGGACGCGACAATTTCGGCCCCCGCGTCGGTCATGACCTGCCCCCAGTTTGAGGTGGTCGTCTGCGCCGCGCGGCGCCCCTTGACATCGGCGAGAGACGTGATGTCCGAGCCCTCCGGGACGCCAAGGCGACCCTGGGTCTGTGCATAGGGGACGGTAAGGTCAAAAGCTTTCTTGCGCTCATCGGTCACAGCGACGTTGTTCATGACGAGGTCGTACTGCCCGGCATCGAGGCCAGCAAGCAGGCTGTCCCATTTTGCCTCGACGTATTGGGTCTTCTTGCCGATCTTCTCGGCGATCGCCTCGACGATGTCGATCTCGAAGCCCACAAGCTTCCCCGAGTCAGCGTGGAAGTTGTACGGCTTGTACACGCCCTCAACACCAACCTTGAGCACGCCCTCTGAGGAGCCCGAGCCACCGGCCTGCTTTCCATCATCGGACGAGCCGCATGCGGCAAGGGCCAGGGCGGCAGCAGAAATGCCGGAGGTCGCAAGGATTGAGCGGCGCGAAATGGAGAGAGACATAGTGAGCTCCTTTATGAGAGTGATGGGGAAGGTGACTACTTCTGCGCGGCGTCGAGCGCCTTGGCAAAGTCAGCCAGGAGGTCGTCGATATTCTCGATGCCCGCGCTGAAGCGCACGAGGCCATTGGTGATGCCAGCACGGTCGCGTGCGGCTTGCGTCATGCCGTCGTGGCTCATCGTCGCCGGGATCGACAGAAGCGATTCGACTCCTCCGAGGCTCACGGCGAACGAGGGGATTTCGAGCGCATGGAGGAATTTCTTGAGGTCGTAGCCTTGCGCGAGTTCGAATGAGAAGACGGCGCCGATACCTTTGGCTTGACGCTCGTGAACCTCCCGTTCAGCCTCGCTGAAGGACCCGGCTGAGAGCACCGTTTGGACTGCGGGGTGATCGCTCAAGAAGGCAACGAGCTTCTCAGCGTTTTCTTGCTGACGGGCGATGCGCAGCGGAAGAGTCTTGATGGCCTGGAGAAGCCGGAAAGAGGTCAATGGTTCGAGCACACCACCGAAGACCTTCTGGCTGAGGCGAATATTCTCGGCGAGCTCGTCATCATTCGTCGTGACAGCACCCGCAAGGAGGTCGCTGTGGCCGCCGAGGAACTTGGTCGCGGACTGAACGACGAGGTCCGCGCCGAAGTCGAGGGGCCGCTGGAGGACCGCGGTCATGAATGTGTTGTCGATGACGAGGAGAGCGCCGTGCGCGTGCGCGAGCTTCGCGAGGCGCTCGATATCGACGACGCGCAGCGTGGGGTTGCCGGGTGATTCGACGAAGATCATGCGCGTGTTCTTGCTCAGGTCTTCGCTCGTAATAGAACCGAGGTCGTCGAAGAACGTGCCCGTCAAGCCAGCGCGAGGGAAGATCTTTTCGACGTAGCGGAAGGTGCCGCCATACACGTTGGATGAAAAGAGCACTTCGTCACCCGGGCTCAAGAGGCTGAAAACCGAACTCACTGCGGCCATCCCGGTCGCAAAAGCGAATCCGTGCTTCGCTTCCTCAATGCTCGCAATGACCGACTCGAGGTCGGCTCGCGAAGGATTCGAGCCGCGCTGATAGGCGTAGTCCCCGCTCACCGAGTCGATATCGAGTTCGAAGGTCGAGGAGAGGTGGACGGGCGGCACAACCGCCCCAAACTCGCTCTTGCGCGGCGCGAGAATGGCCCGGGTATCAATATGCATGTCTCTCCACAGTCCTTTCAAAACACAGGTTGTTGGACACACAAGCGCTAACAATAGCTTATGTACCCCATAAGCATGTCAATACTAGGGGTCTCGCTGGCGAAAACCAAAAAATCTGTGACGCACTATGACGCTCCGAAAGTCGCAATCCCCCTCAATCTCACGTATGAGATCCCCGCAGAACATCCGCGCCTCGAGACTGTTGCCTCAGCGCATATGCTCGCGAAGAATAAGAGATGTCTGACCGATCACATCATCCCGGACATCCAGAGGAGTACCCATGTCCACAACCGTTCCCCCCTCTCCCGTCGCCGTCAGCGCGCGCGGGGTCACCAAGACCTACGGAAGCGGCAGCAACCAGGTGACCGCTCTCAACGCAGTCGGGCTCGACATCCGTGCCGGAGAGTTCACCGCGATCATGGGAGCCTCGGGCTCCGGAAAATCGACTCTTCTCCACTCCCTCGCCGGTCTCGATTCAATCGACTCTGGGACGATCGTGGTTGAGGGCGTCGACATCACTCAGCTCTCGGACTCGCAACTCACAACCCTCCGCCGCGACCGAATCGGATTCGTCTTCCAATCGTTCAACCTGTTGCCCATGCTCACGGCAAAGGAGAACATTCTTCTCCCGCTTGAACTCGCCGGCCGCAAGGTGGATGAGCAATGGTTCGGGATGCTTGTGCAGCGCTTTGGTCTCGCCGAGCGCCTCGGGCACCGCCCCAGTCAGCTCTCGGGTGGCCAGATCCAGCGCGTCGCCCTGACTCGCGCACTCGTCACGCGCCCCGCTGTCATTTTTGCCGATGAGCCCACCGGCAACCTCGACTCGGCCTCGACCGAGGCCGTACTGAGCTTCTTGCGTGAGAGCGTCGACGTTCTCGGTCACACCGTCGTCATGGTGACGCACGAAGACGACGCTGCACACAGGGCAGATCGCATCCTTCGCATGCATGACGGCCGAATCGTCGCCGATGAGTACATCGGCCAGAAAGCGGTGCAGGCACAGTGAGTACCCTGAAACTTCAGCCGCGGCGCAGGCACCTCGCCGCCGCCATCACGATTGCGCTTACGAGCGCCTTCATCGCCATTGCTGTCCTCGCCGTCGGATTCGTGGGCGAAGCTGTCAAAGCCCAGGTCACGGGACCCGTTCAGGGGGCTAGCGCCCTCGTACAGCCAGCTTTTACAACAGAGGGCGATGCCGCTTCCGCCTCGCCCGAGTCCATCGGGAAGGTGGACGGTGCCGACGGCGCCTTTTATAAGACTGACAACACGTTCGCGATCGCACTCGACGAGGGGGAGACAGGCAAAGAGAACCCACTCGATTCCAAGGGGACGTTTGTCAAGGTAGACACGGTTCGCCCCGGCGTTGATGCCCACTACGTCGAAGGCAAAGCCCCCAGTGGAGACCACGAGGTTGCCGTCGACACGTCGTTCGCCAAAAAACGCAATCTGAAGGTTGGAAGCCAGATTGGGGTCCAGTCGCTCGACTCCGGCCAGACGCTTACCTTCACCGTCGCTGGCATTAGCAGGCCGCAGCTCGCGCAGGTCCTCAATCCCGGGGGAACCCTCACATTCGGCACCGCGGGCATCGACACCCTCACAGCTCTTGAAGGAGATGCCTCCGAAAAAGCCTCCGACTACTACACGATCGCCGTCGTCGCCAAGCCCGGCGTGAGCGAAGAAGAGCTGGTGAGTAACCTCAAGGCTGCCGGGTACGACGCCGCGACTGTCACGGAATTCCTGCAGGACGCGAATCTCATGGCGTTGACAGTCGTGACCATGCTCTCGGCACTTCTCGCAGGATTCGTCCTGATCGCTATTGCGACGAGCGCGCTCGTCGTGACGAACTCGTTCGCCGTGACGATGGCGCAGCGCAGGCGATCGTTCGCTCTCGCGCGTGCGCTCGGCGCGAAACGCCGCCAGGCGATGTGGGCGATCGTTCGCGACGCACTACTCGTCGGGATTATCGGCTCGATTCTCGGCATTGTTCTCGCGTACCTCGCCTGGTGGGCGCTCCTTCTCGTGGGCCGCTTCACCTATTCCGAGGCTTTGCCTGTCGTCCCGGGATTGAATATCTTCGCGATTCTCATCCCGATCCTCGCCTCTCTCATCCTCGCGGTCTGTGCATCGGTGTTCCCGGCTATCAGCGCGTCTCGCGTGAAGCCTCTCGAGGCACTGCGCCCCGCAGAGATCGCCTCCGGTAAGCACGCGTCGCTGATTCGCACGATCTTCGCTTCGGCGGTTGTTGCGCTCGGTGTTGTTGTCTCACTCGGCTCGTTCGTCGTCGAAATTGTCCTCAAAGACAGCGAGTTCATGATCCTGATTTCCATGCTGTGCGCGTTCTTCGGATGCCTCACGATTCTTGTCGGTGTGATCGGGCTGCTGCCGGCGCTCATCCCGCCGGTGGCGAAACTCGGCAACGCACTCGCCTCCGCCCTCGGTTTCACGAGCGCACGCTTCGCATTTTTGAACCTTGCGCGACATCCGAAACGCACGGGCATCACGATGTCGGCGCTCATCATTGGCACCACTCTCATGGCGACAATGGCCTCCGGTGCGGTGACCGCTCAAAACACATTCGAGCATGACATCACTGACCGCGTCCCTGTCGACACCATCATTGCCGCCACCGACCTTCCCGCTGGTTTCCTCGAGAAGGTTCAAAAGACCGAGGGTGTGGACACCGCTCGCCAGGTCCCCACGGCAGAACTGCCATTCGACGCGGGCGCGATGACCGTATACGCCCCCTCGGCGGAGGACCTGCAGGAGGTTGCGACGTCGGACTCGATCGAGGTTCCACCGCCCGGAGAGCTGCACATGGGCAAGGCTCGCGCGGAACGGTTCCATGTTCACGACGGCGAGACGGTCACTGTCAACGCGAATGATGGAAGTGCACGCGAAGTCACCGTCCGTGTCAAGGGGAAACTGTCAATTTCCCTGGTGGCCCCCGAAACCCTCGATGGGCTTGGGATCGATGTAGGCAAAGCGGTCTTCGTCAAGTTTGCCGCTCCTGATTCTCCACAGAGGGCTCACACCACGTCGATCCAACTCACCGGCGCGCTGAGTGAACTTTCTAATCAGCTGCCTCCCGAGACCGTCACGGCACAGTCCTTCGATGGGGCTCAGCGCGAGGTGATGGCAACGGTGATCCAGACGCTCCTCACGATCACCGTCGCGCTCCTTGCGGTTGCCGTCGTGGTCGCGATCGTCGGCGTCGCGAACACTCTCAGCCTGAGCGTGATCGAGCGTTCAAGCGAGTACGCCCTGATGCGTGCGCTCGGCACCTCGAAGGGCGCGATCCGCGCGATGCTCGTATGGGAAGGTATTTTCATTGCCTTCCTGGGCTCACTCGTTGGCGTGCTTCTAGGAACCGCTTTCGGAATGCTCGGCGTGCGCTCACTTCTCGCGGGTGAGTTCGACTTCTACCCGGCAATTCCGTGGCTGTATCTCCTCATGATTCTGCTCGCCGG
The DNA here is from genome assembly GCF_001807345.1 of Dermabacter sp. HMSC06F07. NCBI lineage: Bacteria > Bacillati > Actinomycetota > Actinomycetes > Micrococcales > Dermabacteraceae > Dermabacter > Dermabacter sp. HMSC06F07. Next base: position 163,450 of record NZ_KV788570.1, on the reverse strand, counting down.
GCTCATCGCAGGCGTTCTCGCTTCAATTCTGCCCGGAATGCGGGCGAGCGCGACGGCACCGGCCCAGGCGCTCGCGCAGCGAGACGAGTAGGCATCAGCGTCACGCCATAGGGCGGCCGCGCTCGTGCGCGGCATGGGCGGGAAGCAGTGCGTGCACACTGTTTCCCGCCCGTCTTTTGCGTCAATGCGGAAACGCGCAGGGGCAAAACCACAACGGGGCCGCTCAGCACCTATCTACCCCCTCGAGGGAGGGAGCAACTCACGAGGCGCCAAATCGCTCAAGCACCGCCAGAGCGAGTTGCGCCAAGTCCTTCTCGGTAAACCCGGGCCAGCCGTTGAGCGCACGCCGCCACACGGGATCGATGGCCTTGTACCCCACGACGGCGCCCGCGAGCGCACCCGCGATTGCCGCGACCGTATCGGTGTCGTTTCCACTGCGCACCGCCGCTTCGACGACGCGCGTGAAGTAGGCGCGGCGCTCGAACTTGTCCTCGGGAACATCCCCCGCGTGGCATAGGGCCGAAACCGCTCCTTGGAAGGCGTGAATGACCCACCCGTTTCGAGCGAAATATGCGGGCGGGGCACTGTGTGCCTCGGCGATGAGGCCCTTCCAATAGTCGCGGCGTTCAGGCGTGAGCCGGCCAAGGCCGGCATCGATCGTGAGCTCGCCGGTGAGAATAGCGTGACGAATAGCGAAGCTCCACAGGACTGCCGCCTCGATCGTCTCGAGGTCGACGTGCGTAAGCGTGTTGACGAAAACAACGGCGCGCTCGAATTCGTCCTCGCTCGCGAGGAGGTACGGCAGAACAACTGAATAGGCGCGCATGAGCCCGCCGTTGCCAGCGGTGTGATGCTGCGCTTTGTGTATCGCACGGGCAGCCTCGTGCATGTCACGGCCAGAAGGCACGCTGTTGCCGTGTGATTGCGCGGTCTCGAGGGCGGCGAGCAGCACGTTCGAGGTGAGGATCCCGATGTCGGGGGTTTCTCGCGACCACTGGTACCAGCCGGCGGCTATCGCGTCGAGGGAACTTTCGCTCGTGAGCGAATCACCGTGGATCTCGTGGGCGGCCGCCCGCATGATGACGATTGCCATCGCCGTGTCGTCGGTCCACTCCCCCGGCTTCCAGCCGAGCTGCCCGCCGCCGGTCATGGCCACGTCGTCGGAATCCGCAATGGGAGGTTCGAATTCGTAGGGCGCTCCGAGCGCGTCGCCCGTGGCAGCGCCGAGTACCGCGCCGAGTGCGCGTTCGCGCTGCTGCTTGCTGAGGCTGTGCGGATCGTGCGGCCGTTCAGGTTCCCGGGCCGCCGTAGCCTCGGTTGAAGGGGCGATGTTCGACAATTTCAATCCCCTTTCGTTGCCGTGAAGACTCGTGCGGCGTGCGCACGGGTGGTGTTGGCGCCGCCCTGCGCACACCGGTCACGCCAGTTTAAGCCGCGTTTCTCGCATTTTCCTGTACCCAATGGGCAAATGCGCATCGGCTCACTACGCTTGGAAGGCGCATCCGGTACCCGGCTGACCAAGGAGATTGTGTGAGTACAGCGCCTGAGCCCGCCCACGACGTGGATCCCGGCACTGATCGTTGCTCGTGCGGCAGCGACCACGACCACGGCCCCACGGGCAACGAGATTGTTCACGCGCTCGGGCGTGGTTTCGCCATACTTTCGCTGCTCACCCCTATTCTCGCTCTCGTGCTCGCTGCAGCGAGTCTCGCGGCGACACCGACCTCACCGGGCGTTCTGTTCCTCGGCATCGGCCTTGGCCTCGTTCACCTCGCTCTCATGCTTGTGGCGGGCATGGTGGGGACTAAGAAAGGTGCGGCGATGACCCGCTCGCCATGGTTCCTCGTGGGCCGTGTGGCGATTGAGGAACTCGTGCGACTGCTCGTCTGCCTGATTGCCCTCGTGACCCTGAGTTGGCAGTGGACTGGTGCGCTCGGCCTGTGGATCGGGGTGGGAGCGATGCTCGTGTGGGCGGCCCTCGCGACCGTGCAACTTGCCGCCTCTCGCCGGCGGATCACGCAGCCCTCGGACTGGTCGAAGGAGACTGTCCTCAGCGTTCTCGACGGCGGCATTTCGGTGCGGCGCGCAATGTGCGTACGCTTCCTCGACATCGCAGGGTTATTCCTGTTCCAGCTTGGCGCCTGCACGCTCGTGACAGCGGCCCCCATCATGACGGTCGCGACGATCGTTCTCTCGATCGCCTCGGGCCTTTCAACGCTTATCGTGCAGAGCCTGAGCCCGCAGCGCCGCAAGACCTCTCCGTGGGCGTTCGCCCCGTTCGCTATCGGCATCGTGACGGCCGCGCTCGCGGTCATTTTCGTGCTCGCGCCAGGAATAGCCGCGCTCTCCTAAATTGCTCTGTCTCATCCTCGCCGACTCGGGTGGAGAAAACCGGGTGCGGAGGGGCGGTTCCGACGCTTGCTACGCGCCCATCGCTCCCGAGAACGCAACCATGGCGAGCGCCAGCAGGGCAATCCAGACGGTGCTCATGGCACCGAGGAGAACGGGCTTCCCGCCGACGCTGATCAACCCCTTGATTTTCACCCCGAGCCCAAGCGCGAACATCGCCGCCGCGAGGAGCCCGGTCTGCAAGAGCTTGACTCCCGCGAGCGCCTGCGGGGGCATGATGTGGAGCGAGCCGAGACCAACCATCACGAGGAAGCCCACGACGAAAAGTGGCACGATCGGTGGACGTTTTGTGCCCTCGCGCAGCGTGCCGCGCGAGCGTGCTGCGAGGGAGAGCGCGACCGCGACGGGGGCGAGGAGCACCACGCGCGTGAGCTTGACGATCACCGCGACCGAGAGGGCCGAGGCCCCGTAGGCTCCTGCGGCGGCGACGACCTGGGCGACCTCGTGAGTGCTCGCCCCGATCCACGTGCCGCCCGCGCTCTCTCCCATGCCCATCGCGTGCGCGGCAAGCGGCGCGAGCGGGATCATAAGGGTGCCGAATAGCACGACGAGCGCGATCGCGGTGGCGACTTCCTCTTCGTCAGCGTCAGCGATATCTTCAACGCCGGCAACGGCGGCCGCACCGCAGATCGAGAAGCCGCACGCAATCAGGATCGACAGTGGGCGGCTGATGCCCAGGGCGCGCGCCATGGCGAGAGTGCCGAGGATCGAGAGGGTGACGACGAGGATGACGCCCACGATCACACGCCAGCCGAGCGAAAGGATGTCCCCTACCGCGAGCTGCAAGCCGAGCAGCACGATCCCGACACGCAAGAGCTTCTTCGACGCGAACGTGATACCCGCGCTCCACGACTCCGGAATTGTCCAGATGTTCGTGAGGAGCGCACCGAGCACGATCGCGATGAGAAGCGGGCTCACTGCCGGCAGGGCACGATTCACAACGAGTGCAAGGACTGAAACGAGCCCGCACGGCACGAGTCCGGGCACGAGAGATAGTGAAGAGACGCGGGAAGAAGATGAAGCTGGCACGGCCTCATTCTAGGAATCCAGGCACGCTCGCTCAGATTTTCGGGACCGTAACGTGACACATCCACCCTTCCCAAACCGCGGATCGCTAGGGTGGAGGCAACCGTCGGACATTCCGATTTTCCCTATCCCGGAGGAGACACATGACCTCGCCCGCATCCCAGACCGGCCTCGATCTCACCCAGATTGATGAGTCCGTTCGTCCGCAGGACGACCTCTTCGGCTTCATCAATGGCGCGTGGCTCGCCTCGGCTGAGATCCCAGCCGATAAGCCGAGCTACTCGGAATTCATGCGCCTGCACGATCTGTCTGAGGAGCGCGTACGCGGCATCATCGAAAAGGCCGCGGCCTCGAACGCCCCGGCCGACTCGAATGAGGGAAAGATCGGCGCGCTCTATGAACTTTTCATGGACGAGGCTCGCTTGAACGAGGTGGGCACGCGCGACCTCGAGCCGCAGCTCGAGCGGATCCTCAGCCTCGCCGACCGTTCAGCGCTCACGAGCTTCACTGGCGAAGCAACGGCCCCCACCGGCATCATCGCTCTGTACGTGTGGACAGACGCCAACGACCCGGAGCGCTACCAGGCACAGATCACCCAAGCGGGCCTCGGCCTTCCCGACGAATCGTTCTACCGCGACGAGCAGTACCGGGCGATCCGCGAAGCCTACGTTGATTACCTCGCGACTCTTGCCGACCTTGCGCAGCTCCCGGGGCGTGCCGGGCTCCCCGACGGCGATGCTCGCGCACTGGCCGAAACCGTCATGGATCTCGAGACCCGCATCGCGAAAGCGCACGTCGATGTTGTGCGCAGGCGCGACAGCGAGAAATCGAACAACCCGATGAGCGTCGCCGAGCGCGCCGATGCTTTCCCGAGCTTCGACTGGAGCGCCTACTTCGAGGGCGCCGGCGCGAAGGCCGAGTGGGTCGAAACCATCAACATCAACGAGCCTGAGTACACGGCGGCCATTTCGAAGCTGTGGTCGAGCGAAAGCCTCGAGAACCTCCGCGCGTGGCTCGCCCTCCACGCGATCGACGCCGCTGCGCCCTACCTGAGTGACGAGTTCGTCGATGCCCACTTTGCCTTCCACGGCGCCACACTTTCGGGCACCGCCGAGATCCGCGACCGCTGGAAGCGCGGCGTGAGCCTCGTCGAGGCTGCCCTCGGCGAGGCCGTCGGCGAGACATACGTGGCGCGCTATTTCCCGCCCGAGGCCAAGGAGCGCATGGAGCACCTCGTGGAGGCCCTCATCACCGCCTACCGCGAGTCGATCTCCTCGCTTGAGTGGATGACCCCGGCGACCCGCGAAAAGGCCCTCGCGAAACTCGAGAAGTTCACGCCGAAGATTGGCCACCCCGAGACCTGGCGGGATTACTCGAGCCTCACCATTGATCCCGATTCACTCCTTGCCACCGTCGGAAACATCGCGACGTTTACCCATGACTACGAGATCGCAAAGCTTGGGCGGGGCGTGGATCGCGGCGAGTGGCACATGACCCCGCAGACGGTCAATGCCTACTACAACCCTGGCGCGAACGAAATCGTGTTCCCCGCGGCGATCCTTCAGCCGCCGTATTTTGGGATCGATGCGGATGATGCCGTGAACTTCGGTGGGATCGGCGCGGTTATCGGCCACGAAATCGGCCACGGCTTCGACGATCAGGGCTCCAAGTACGACGGTGACGGCGCACTCAAGAGCTGGTGGACCGAGGCGGACCGCGAAGAGTTTGAGAAGCGCACGCGCTCGCTCATCGCCGACTACGACGCGATGAGCCCGCGCGACCTCTCAGATGAGCATCACGTGAACGGCGCCTTCACGATCGGCGAGAACATCGGCGACCTCGGCGGTCTCACGATCGCGCTCAAGGCCTACCTCAATGAGGTTGGCGAAGCGGCACACGAGGTGGGGTCCGACGGTTACACGGGCATCCAGCGCCTCTTCCTTTCGTGGGGTGCGGTATGGCGCGGCAAGAACCGCGAGGCCGACGCCATTCGTCGCCTCGCAATCGACCCGCACTCGCCCATGGAGTTCCGCGCGAACGGGGTCGTGCGCCATGTTGACGCGTTCCACGACGCCTTCGGCGTGAAGGAAGGCGACGGCCTGTTCCTCGCTCCCGAGCGCCGCGTGAGCATCTGGTAGACGATGGCACACAAGCACGAGTACCTCACTCCGTATAAGGGCAGGGTGAGGCCGGGGCGGGTCGCGTGGACCCGCGTCATCCTCACCCTCGTGATCGGCGCGGCAATCTGCCTGTTCGTGTTGCTGACCTTTGGCGACCCCGGACTCGGCACCGCCGCCCTCCTCGCGATCGGTTTCGCGGGGTATGCACTATGGGCGTGGATGCGCACGACGATCGGGTTCGTCGTAGACGAGCGCGGCCTCACGCCGAAGCTCGGTGGTTTCCTCGCGCGGTCCACGTGGCCGCTCGAGAATTTCCGCACGGTGCAGATCCGCGTCGTTGCACCGGAACGGGTCGGCTCACTCGTGGGCAACATTGGACTAGGACGCGCCGAAGTCGCGGTTTCCCGCATGGATGAGGTGCGCCCGGTGGCGCCGCTCAAACCTCGCAAGCTTGTGGGGCCGCAGGCCGACACGCGGTTTGCGGTCACCCGCGGCGGTGAGCTCGTGGAGATCATCGGCCGAGATGGAGGGGCATACCTGCTCAGCCCCGAGCGCCCGCGCGAGGTCGCCGAGGCGATCGCGAAGGCCATCACATTTGCGCGCTGAGCACTCGCGGCCCTGCCCTCACCTGCCTGTACACTTGTGGGCGTCATCCAACAGACAGGGGAGCACCGACCGGTGCTGAGAGTGCGCAAAGGGCGCTGACCCTCGAACCTGATCCGGTTAGCACCGGCGTAGGGAGTCGGGATTTCTCGCATGCCGCGGCCACGCCGCTTCGCGGGCATGCCCCTTCCGAGTGGAAGGAGTGGTGATGACTGATCAACGCACAGCGCGAGCGGGCTTTTCCGAGCGCATTAAGTACCGCACGATTGATCTCGTCGTGATCGTCATGGTCGGCGTAGCCTTCGGGGTCGCCTTTGCCGGCTACGCGCATCTGTACAACCTTGTGGCCCCTCTCACCGCGGTGTTCCCCCCGCTCGAGGGCCTCCTCACTGGCTTCTGGTGCCTTCCTGCTCTCGTCGCGATGTTGATCGTTCGCCGCCCAGGCGCTGCCTTCGGCGCGGAAATTATCGCGGCGTGCCTCGAGGCTCTCCTCGGCAGCCACTTCGGTGTCGGCGCGCTTATCTCCGGCCTCATCCAGGGCGCGGGTTTCGAGATCGCGTTCGCGCTCTCGGGGTGGGCGAGTACGAGTGCAGCGGTCGTGATTGGCGGCTCGCTTCTGTCGACCCTCTTCGAATGGCTTTACGAGATCATCGCGTACTTCCCCTCGTGGTCTGCGGGCTACAAAGTCATGCTTCTCGTATTCTTCTGGATCAGCGCCCTCACGCTTCTCGCCGCCCTCGGGCGCGCTATCGTCACGGCACTCGCGAAGGCCGGCGCGCTCAATCAATTTCCGGTGGGCAGGGACTTTGCCGTCTCTCAAGCCCCGCGTGACGGCTCTAGAATCGATGCATGATGACCACTGCTGCTCCTGATAACCATTCCACTCTTCGCTACCGCACCATCGATCTTCTCGTTGTTGTATCGATGGGCCTGATCGCGGGCGTCGCGTTCTTTGCCTACGCCGCCGGTCTCGGCGCACTCAAGCCCGTGTTCTCGCTTTTCCCGCCCAGTGAGGGCATCGCCGCGGGTCCGTGGGCTCTGCCGGCGGCGCTCTCGATGCTCATCGTTCGCAAACCGGGTTCGGCACTTGGCACGATGTGGATTGGCGCGGTCATCGAGGCACTTCTCGGCTCGCACTTCGGGTGGACGGTGCTCATCTCGGGCGCGATCGTTGCGATCGGCTTCGAGGTCATGGGTGCCGCCACGAAATACGCGAAGCCGTCGTTTAAGTGGGTTCTCGCAGGCGCCTGGATCTCGATGGTTTTGCAGTGGATTTGGGAGCAGTTCGTGTTCTTCCCGAGCTGGGCCATGCCGTTCCGCTTCGCCCACCTCGCACTGTTCATCATTTCTGGCGTCATCCTGCTTGCGTTGCCGGCACCGGCAATCGTGCGCGCGCTTGCGAAGACCGGGGCTCTCGGGAACTTCGCACCAGGGCGTGAGGAGGCCGCACAGCGGTGAGTGAGAGCCCGATGCTTGCCTCCACCCGCCGTGCCGTGGGTGTGGGGATCGATGACTTCACCTATACGCCACCGGGGCGTAGGGCCCCGGTTCTCTCTGGCCTTTCCCTCCAGATTGATGCGGGTGAACGCGTTCTCCTCACGGGTGCGAGCGGCTCGGGAAAATCAACGATTCTCAAGGCCCTGAGCGGCCTCATTCCAGAGGACCCGCCGGAGGGAATAGACCCCTCGGCCCCGCTCCCCGAGGCATCTCCCGTGCCGGGCGTCGCCCTCATGGTGCAAAATCCCGTCCACTCGTTCGTGGGCGCGACGACTGGAATCGATACCGCTTTCGGCCCGGAAAATGCGAGCATTGATCCTGCACGTATGCCCGCGATAGTGCGCGACGCACACGCCGCGGCCGCGTTTTCCTCTCCGCTCGATGCCAACCCCTACCATCTTTCTGGTGGGCAGCAGCAGCGTCTCTCCCTCGCGGGCCTGATCGCCACGGGTGCCGGGGCGATCGCTCTCGACGAGCCGCTTGCAATGCTCGACGCCAAGACGGCACTCGCGGTACGCGACGCCATTTGCGAAGCAACGGAGGGCCTCACCCTCGTCGTTGCGGATCACCAAGTGGAGCTCTGGCGCGACCACGTCGACCGCGTCATCCGCATAGGTGCGGGCGGTCAGATACTTGAGGACGCTCCCGCGGGGGCATGGCGCGCGGACGACTCTCGTGGCGAAAGTGCGCTCGGCAGCGAACAAAAATCGCTGCGAGGAGGCAGCGAGAGGGTCGCTCTCATTGACCTCGAGGTTCCCGCGACGCTCGAAGGCCGCACTCTGTTTGCCGGCCCCGTTCACGTCGAGCTTTACAACGGAGAGCTCGCCGCGCTCACGGGTCCAAGTGGCATCGGCAAGTCCACCTTGATCCGCTACCTTCTCGAGGAGACCCGCGAACGTACGGGTAGGGGTAAGCGCGCAGCGAAGAAAGCGCCGTTTCGAGCCGCATGGCTCCCACAAAACCCCGAGCAGAGCCTCGTCGCCCGCACCGTCCTCGACGAGGTGAAAGCTGGCGCCGAGGATCCGAACGACGATGAGGCCGCACGGGCGTGGCTCGAGGCGACAGGCCTCGCTCACCTCGAATCCGCCGGCCCCTTCACGCTTTCAGGGGGTGAGCAGCGTCGCCTCGCCTTCGCGACGGCACTCGCCTCGGGCCGCGACATTCTCGTGCTCGACGAGCCGACTGTGGGCCTCGACGACGCGGCGTTTGGTGCAGTGGCTGAGCTCATTGCTCGCGCACTCGTCAGCGGCCGCGCGGTCCTTGCGGCCACGCATGACGAGCGGCTCGTGCGCGCGTGCGACCGAGTCATTGCCCTCGAGGCAGCGCCGGGGCGTGACGATCTCCGAGAGAGTATCGCGTGCAAGCAACCGTCGGACCCGTCCCCCGCTCCCCCGATCCCGCGCGTTCCCCACCCGCCGCGCGCCGTCGCTGCCGATAAGCTCAATCCACTCACGATCCTCGCGATCGCCGCTTTAGCCTTCGCGGGATCGTTCGGAATGCACACGCTCGCGCCGACGCTCACGGGCACCATTCTCACGCTCACGCTCATCCCTCTCGCCTGGCGCACTCCAGCCCGGCTCATGACGCGCCTTGCACCAATCGTGCTCGCGGCGCTCACCATCGCGTGGTCGGCCGGAATTCTTTCCGGCAGGCCACTCGGCGAACTGTCGACATGGCAGAGCGCCGGCGTCGAGGGCCTGAGAATCTTCGCCATGGTCGGCCCCGGCGCGATCCTTCTTGAAGGTCTGGACCCGACCCGCTTCGGTCAGGCTCTCGCCCAAAAGTGTCATGTTCCCGCGCGTTTCGCGGCAGCAATGAGTGCGGGCCTCGCGCGGCTCGGACACGTGTTTTCGCAGTGGGGCGACATCGTCTTTACGCGCCGCATCCGCGGCATCCAGCAGCGCAACTCCTTCGCACTCTACGCCGGTGCAACGTTTGCGCTTCTCGTCTCGACGCTGCGCGGCGCGGAGATCCAAGCGCTCGCGATGGACGCGCGCGGTTTCGCGACGGCGCAACGGCGCACGTGGGTCCATAGTGCGCAGTTCACGTGGCACGATGCGTGGGGCGTGGGACTCGGGATCGTCCTGCTGGCCGCGCCCATCATCGCTACGCTTGTGGCATGAGTGAAAACACCGCGCCCCAGCCCGGTACCGACGCCGACGCCGACGCCGATGAGGCCGCCGCACTCGCGCGCGCCCTCATGGACGCTGCACGCGAGGGGAACCTCGATATTCTCCGCCCCGCTATCGAGGCGGGAATTCCCCTCAACATGCAAGATGCAGACGGCAACACCATGCTCATGCTTGCCGCCTACCACGGCCACGCGGCACTCGTGAAGCTGCTTGCAGAGCACGGCGCGGACGTCGACCTTCTCAACGACCGCGGCCAGAGCCCGCTCGCTGGCGCCGTATTCAAAGGCTTCGACGACGTGGTCGAGGTGCTCGTTGAGGCCGGCGCTGATCCAGATGCGGGAGTGCCCAGCGCGCGCGAGAGCGCTCGGTTCTTCTCCCGCACCTACGCCTTCTGAAGGCGAGTTTCCGCGCGCGCTAGCGCAAGCGCGCCTTCGAGCGGCGAGTCAGCCTGACGCACGTCAAACCCCTCGCGTTCGAGCGCATAGCGCATGAGATCCCCAATCGGCCCGCGAGCGGTGAGGACACTACCGGCGAGAACGACACTTACGGGTGAATTACCGCGAAGAGGATCCGCGAGCGCAAGGGCCCCCTCGAGGAGGCTTTCCACGGCTTGCGCGACGATCTCGCGTGCGACCTCGTCGCTTTCGCCCTCGCCGAAGTGACCGAGCTCGGTCACGATCGGGGCGAAACGCCCGTACTCGGCCGGGGTCAGGTCGTAGGCTTCACGGATGAGCGCTTGGCGCGGGTCGAGCTGGGCCGCGGTGTCACGTGGGTTGAAGCCCAGCGCCGCGCATACACGGTCGGTGAGGGCTGTCGAGCTCCCGCGCGCGTCGAGGTCCGCCGCCACTGCCTCGAGAGCGCGCTTGCCGAGCCACACGGCTGAGCCGACGTCTCCTAGCAGCCATCCCATGCCATCGCGGCGCACCGACTCCACGCCCCGCACATAGCTCACGCTTGCCGCGCCGGTGCCTGCGAGAACGAGAACGCCAGTGGGTCGTGACGCGGATGCCGGGAAGGCACTCGCGAATGCCGTGCAGAGGTCATCGACGACACGAACGTTGGCGGGATCGACCTGGATGTGGTGAGAGGCCGCTTGCGAGACAACGGCCTCACGCACGAGCGCCTCGATGCGCTCGTGGCGGGCGGGGCCCGCTCCGGATATGCCGAATACGGCTTTTTCCAGGGTGCTACCGGTGTCGAGTGGGGCGAAGGCGCGCGCAAGTGTCTGCTCGAAGTGCTCGAGCGCGTCGGGCCCGGAAGACCTCACGTTGAAGCCCGCGCCCTCGACGCGGACCGGCGTGAAGCTCTCGCCAGTTTGCCCATCGGCTCCCTCGATTGCGAGGCGCGTGTGGGTCGCTCCGACGTCGGCACCCAGAATCACGGAAATCGGCATGTCAGCAGTCCTTTCGGTCTCGCCCAGTATGTCATCCACCCCACAAGTTGTGGTAAGTTTCATCTTGAGGCATACGGATGAAATATTTTTTCACGACGGTGCCCGACCCCCATAGCTCAAAGGAGACACTATGATCACCCGCAGGAACCTCATCGCCACCGGAGCACTCGGCGCGGCCACCGTGGGCCTTGCCGCGTGCGGTAATTCGGGCGGTTCCTCCTCCAACCCCACTGATAAGGCCGCCAATGACGGCAAGACCATCACCCTGTGGATCATGGAGGGCACAAACGCCAAGACTGACGAATACACCAAAGCCCTCCAGGAAGAGTTCACCAAGCGCACGGGCGCGACTCTCAAGGTCGAGGTCCAGCCGTGGGATGGCGCGCACGACAAGTTCGTGACCGCCATGGCGGGCGGCACCGGCCCCGACGTTGCCGAGATCGGCACGACCTGGACTCCCGAGTTCGCGGATGCAGGAGGCCTCGATGACCTCACGGAAGACGTCAAGAAGGCCGGAATTGACTCCGACCTCGTCGATGCACTCAAGGAAGCGGGCACGCTTGACGGCAAGTTGTACGGCATGCCGTGGTACGCGGGCATCCGCTCGATCCTCGCGAACAAGGAAATCCTCGAAGCCGCGGGGGTCAACTCCCAGCCCCAGTCGTGGGATGACCTCCTCGCCATGATCGAAACCCTCAAGGCGAAGAACCCCGACGTCATCCCGTTCCCCGTCAACGGCGGATCCCCCTTCGCTCTCCTCCCCTTCATCTGGGGAGCAGGCGGCGACATCGCTGAAGGCTCCGGTAAAGACTGGAAGGCCACCATCAACGAAGCGCCCGCAGTCGAGGGTCTCACGTGGTACACCGACCTCGCCCTCAAGCATGGCTCGTCGACCGAGGCCGCCTCGACCTGGAAGGAGACCGACTCCCTCAAGCAGTTCCAGGAGGGCAAGGTTGCCATGTTCATCACCGGTTCGTGGGTGCCCGCAACCGTGAAGGCAAGCGACGAAGAACTGTTCAATAAGCTCACGGCTTTCACCATCCCCGCCAAGGACTCGGCGATCGCCGCCAGCTTCGTGGGCGGTTCCCACCTGTGCCGGTTCCTGGACTCCGAGGAGCCGGAGCTCGCCTTCGAACTCATCAAGCTCATGACAACCGGCGAATTCGCGACCCGGTGGAGCGAAGAGACGAACTTCTTCCCCGGCACGAAGTCAGCGCTCGACGAGACCATCAAGAACGGCACCGACCTCACAAAGGTCTTTGCTTCGCAGATGACCGAGGCCGGCAAGTCCGTACCCGTTACTCCAATGTGGGGCCAGATCGAGGGCAAGAAGACCCTCCCGAACCTCCTGAGCAACGTGCTCGCCGGTGGCCAGGCTCCGCAGGCTGCCGCTGATGCTGCCGCTAAGGAAATGGACGGAATCTTCGGCGCCTAAGCCACGTTTTCGTTCACCGACCATCGCTCGGGACCCACTCGCTGAGGGCTGGGTCCCGAGCCTCCAGCTCACGTTCGAAAGCTTCCTCGATGACCACCATGAACGACACTCACGAGAGTGCGCTGCCCCCGGCTGACTCGAGCCGCTCGTCACGACTGTCGATGTGGGCGCGCCGACACCTGCCGCCATGGCTGCTCCTCGCACCCGGGCTGCTCACGCTCGCGGTCCTGTTGATCTTCCCCCTGTTTCGCGTATTCGACCTCTCGCTTCAGGACTACGGCCTGCGTAACCTGCTGAAGGGCACCACCAACTACGTGGGCTTCGCCAACTATTCGGCGATTCTCAGCGACCCGCATCTGTGGACAACCGTGCTTCCCAACACCGTCGGATTTGCGGCCGTGTGCGTGGTGCTGACGATGCTCGTGGGCGTTGCCGTTGCGCTGTTTCTCAATACGCTCTCGCTCACGTGGCGCAACATCTGCATCGGCGCAATCATGGTCGCGTGGGCCGTTCCCGCGCTTACCGGCACCTACGTGTTTGTGTGGCTTTTCGACCCCACGAGCGGGTTCGTGGCGAGCGTCCTTGAATCACTCGGGCTGTTCACTCCGGGCAGCGCCAACTGGTGGGATTCTCGCCTCGCGTTTTACGGAATTGCCGCGCTCAATGTCGTGTACCACGGCTTTCCCTTTATCGCCGTGACGACCCTCGCCGGTCTCCTCACGATCCCGGAGTCCCTGTACGAGGCCGCGAAGGTCGATGGCGCGAGTGCGTTCAAGCGCTTCACGAACGTCACCATCCCGATGATCCGCCCGATCCTCGCCGTGTGCATCATCTTGTCGACGATCTGGGACTTCAAGGTTTTCACGCAGATTTATCTCATGCCCGGCGGCGATGGGTCGAACCGACACATGATGAACCTCGGCGTGTGGTCCTATACCGAATCGTTTGGGCAAGGCAAATACGGCATGGGCTCGGCTATCGCGGTGCTTCTCACTCTCGTCCTTCTCGCGATCTCGGTGGTCTACATGCGCGCGCTCATGAAGGAGGATGAACTGTGAGTACCCCCGCTCCCACCGGCGCCACACCCGCCAATAAGAAGAACCCGCTTCGCCCCGCAAATATCGCGAAGGCTCTCGGCATCGCCCTTCTGCTCCTCTACGCGCTCTTCCCGTTTTACTGGATGCTCACGACCGCCGTGGATACGCACGCGAATTCTCGCGGCGCGGGCATTTTGCCTTCGGGCTTCACCCTCGATCACTTTAAAACAGTTCTGATCGACGCGAACTTCTTCGAGTACATCAAGGTCTCGCTCATCGTCGCGGCCGGCACCGTGCTCCTGTCCGGCGCAATCGCGCTGTTCGCCGCGATTGGCGTCGCCCGCTACCGCTTCCGCCTTCGCACCGTCGTGCTCGTTCTCGTGCTCATGGTGCAGATGGTGCCGCTCGAGGCTCTCGTGATACCGCTGTTCCTCCAGGCGCGCACCCTCAACATGCTCAACTCGCTCCTCGGGCTCGTGATCGTCTATCTTGCCTTCTCGCTTCCGTTCGCGATTTGGAACCTCAAGGGTTTCGTCGCCGCGGTCCCGAAGGAACTTGAGGAAGCCGCCTACATCGATGGCGCCGGATGGTTCAGGATGTTCTTCTCGATTCTCCTGCCGCTCGTCGCCCCCGGTCTCGTCGCCACGAGCGTGTTCGCGTTCATCACCGCGTGGAACGAGTTCATTTTTGCCCTCACGTTTATGACGGACTCGTCGAAGTACACGGTAGGCGTTGGTCTGCGGACGTTCTTCACGCAGAACACGGCCGACTGGGGGCCGATTATGGCCGCCTCGACCATCATCGCGCTTCCCGTTGTGATCTTCTTCGTCCTCGTTCAGCGCCAGCTGTCGTCGGGGCTCACGGCAGGCGCGGTCAAAGGTTAGAAGGTGACCATGTCTCAGTCTCGTTTTGATGCCGATGCTCTCGCCCCGCTTCTCGCGTCTTTTCCCGGCACGGACGTCCCTGAATGGCTCGCGCAGGCGCTCGAGGCCGGACTCGGCGGTGTGTGCCTGTTCGGGTACAACACGCCGAATACGCGCGAGGCCCAAAGGCTTATCGCCCAGGTGCGTGAGGCGAGTTGCACAGAGCCGATCGTCACGATCGACGAGGAGGGCGGCGACGTCACTCGGCTCTATGCGGCGCGCGGCGGCGCGTTTCCAGCAGCCCGTGGTTTCGGGGACATCGATGATCCCGAGCTTTCACGCGAATACGGCGAGGCCATCGGGCGGGTTCTCGCCGCGATTGGCGTACGCATGAACTTCGCCCCCGTCGCAGACGTCAACACAAACCCTGCAAATCCCGTGATCGGTGCCCGCAGTTTCGGCACGTCGCCGGGGCCGGTCGCGCGGCATGCGCGGGCGGTGTGCGAGGGACTTTCGCGCGCGGGGGTGCTGAGCTGCGCGAAGCATTTTCCCGGACACGGAGACACTGCGGTTGATTCGCACCTGGGGGTTCCGACGGTCGCCCTGTCGCGCGAGGACGCCCTCGCCCAGCATGTCACGGCCTTCCGCGAGCTCGGCAGCGCGCCCGATGCCCTCATGACGGGCCACGTGTGTGTGCCGTCGCTCGGTGAAGGGCCCGCGACGATTGCCCCGTGGTCGTATGCTCTTGCTGCGCAGATCAATCCCGATGCACTCCTCGTGACCGATGCTCTCGACATGGGGGCGATTACCGAATCGGTGGGCTACGCGGAGGCAACCGTGCGGGCGCTTGAGGCAGGTGCGCACCTGCTGTGTCTTGGGACGTCGATCCGTTGCGATGGCGAGAACATGCTTGTCGAGGCCCACGACGCGATAGCTGAGGCTCTTCGTTCGGGGCGGCTTGATCGTGATGAGCTGCGCTCGCGCGCCGAGCGCGTGCGCACGACACTCGCGGGCCGCGCGAGCGCGTCTGCATGCACCGTAGAGGCGCTCGAGAGTGCGGAGGCTCATCTCGAGGCAGTTGGCGAGCGTGCCTCTCGACGTGCGGTGCGGTGGGCACTCGAGTCGTCGCCTGTCGCGGACCACGTTTCGACCGCGGCCATCGTCGATGCGCGTTTCGCGCACGATTATGCGGCGGGTAAAGGGCACACCTTCCTCGCGCCGGTACTCGAGCATCGAGGCATTCGTCTTCTGCCCGCAGACCCGCCGCCGGGCTACGAAAGCCCGCAGGTGACGTTCGTGCTCACGCGGCTTGGCTCGGCAAGTGACGCGGAAACGGCTCGTCTCGATCAGGCCGCCGCGAATGCACACGAGTTGGGCTCGCGCCTGATCGTCCTTCACACGGGTGTTCCGGAAACGGCACCGCTCCCCCACACGCTCTCATCGCCCGCAGCCGTTCTTTTCACCTATGGTGCGAGTCGGGGCGTCATGAACGCCGCAGCCGATCTCGCTCTGGGAGAGGTCGCGCGATGAGGATCCTCGGTCTCATGACGGGCACGTCGGTTGATTCGGCGGATTTCGCCCTCGTCGATTTCTCCCGCGACGGCGACGTGCTTCACGCACGCGTGAAGAGCTCGGGTGAGCACCCGTGGCCCGAAGCGCTTCGCGGCCGCGTCCTCGAGGCTGTGACCAGCGCGAGTGTTCCCTCGCTCGCAGAGCTCACACTGCTCGATGCGCACGTTGGCGAGTTCCTCGCTGGCGTCGTCACAAGCGTGCGCGACGATGCCCGCGAACTCGGATCCGACACACCACTCGATCTTGTCGTCTCGCCCGGGCAAACGCTCTTTCACAACGTCGAGGGCGGGCGCACCCTCGCGACCCTCGCCATTGGGGACGCCTCCCGTATCCACGCCGCAACCGGGATTGCGGCGCTGAGCACCGTGCGCAGCGCCGACATCGCCCGTGGCGGGACCGGCGCGCCACTCGCCCCTCTCCTCGACCAACTCCTGCTCGGCCCCGATGGCGGATGCGCGGTGAACATCGGTGGGATAGCCAATGCGACGCTGTGCACCCCGGCAGCCGTCGGACCAACCGCTCCCCCGCTCGTGCGCGCGGGCGACACGGGCCCCGGTAACGGGCTCATTGACGCGGCCGCCGCCCTTCGCACGGGAACGGCGTGCGATACGGATGGCGCCCGAGCCGCCGCCGGACGCGTGCACGACACTCTTCTTTCAGCGCTGCTCGCCGACCCTTACTTCGCACTTCCCTTTCCGAAGTCCACGGGCAGGGAGTATTTTTCGCCGGCGTGGCTCGATGCTCGCGCACGCGAAGCGGGCATCGACCTGGACGTGCTTAGCACTGAGAACCTGCTCGCGACGCTCACGGAACTCACTGCCCGCGCTCTCGCCGATGCGCTCAAGGCCGAAGTGGGGCACGAGCCTCGCACGCGTCTTCACGTGACCGGCGGCGGCGCCCATAACCCGACCCTCATGGCCCGCATCGAAGCCCTTCTACCTGCATGTACGGTGACTACGGGGCCGCTTGGCGACCTCGACCCCGACATCAAAGAGGCGTTCCTCATGGCCCTCATCGGCTACTACTCTGCGCACGGCCTGCCCGGTGCTCTGATCGATGCCACCGGCGCGACAGAGCCCGCTGTCCTCGGTCAGCTTACCCCGCCGCACGCCCTGCGCACCGTCCCGCTTTCGACAACCGCACCCCGCCAACTTCTCGTGGAGGATTCCCGTGACTGATTCACAAGACCCGCTCACTCCGCTCGTCCAGGTGCACTCGCCTACCGAAGAGCGCAATCCCCGCTCGCGCGACATCGATACGCTTGCATCCGAGCAGGTTGTCTCGCGCATCCTCGCGGAAGATGCCACGGTCGTCGCGGCCGTGCAAGCACTGACCCACGAGATCGCGCGCTTGACCGACCTGTGCGTGGACGCTCTCACGAACGGGGGCCGCGTGCACTACGTTGGCGCGGGCACCTCGGGCAGGCTCGGGGTTCTCGACGCAGTCGAACTTCTGCCCACCTATAACGCTGACTCCGACATGTTCGTCGCGCATCTCGCGGGCGGAGATGGCGCGATGATGAAAGCTGTCGAGGGCGCCGAAGACAGCGAAGAGCTCGGCGCGAGTGTCATTGCGGACCACGCGGGTGAGCACGACGTTATCGTGGGCCTTGCCGCGAGCGGCCGCACTCCGTACGTGAAAGGCGCCCTTGCGGCGGCCCGCGAGCGCGGGCTCGCGACAGCGCTCGTGAGCGCGAACCCGAATGCGCCGCTCGCGGCGCTTGCCGATGTGCCGCTTCTCGTGAACACTGGCCCCGAGGTTGTCACGGGGTCGACCCGCATGAAGGCTGCGACCGCGCAAAAGGTGCTCCTCAACGCCCTGTCGACGTCGGTGATGGTGCGTCTCGGCAAGACCTTCGAGAACCTCATGATCGATGTTCGCGCGACGAATGAGAAGCTCGTGGCGCGCACGGTGCGCATCGTGCGCGAAGCAACGGGTGCGAGTGAAGACGACGCGCGCGCGGCACTTGGCGCGACCGGGAACAACCTGCGCGCTGCCCTCGTGCTCCTCCTCGCTGGAGCTCCGCTTGAGCACGCTCCGGAGGCCCTCGAGGTGCTCGCGCAGTTCCCGCCTTCTGCCACACGCCCGGGGGATGCCTCGGGGATTCGTTCGGCAAGCGAAGCCTTGCGCGCCCGCGTGGGCTCTCCGACGGTCGCCGAGGAACGATAGGCACCCCACCATGACCGCCGAAGACTTCCAGCGCCCACCGGCACGTGTCCTCGATGCTCTCGAGGATGCCGCCAAGAGCGAGTCGCGCACCCTCGCGCGCGCGAGCCGCTACCTCTTGGATCACCCCGACGAGGCCCTCGCTCGGCCCATTGCCGAGATCGCCGCGGCCTCTCGCACGTCGCCCGCGAGCATCGTGCGGCTCGCCACGAGCCTCGGCTTCAGCGGCTTTAGGGAGTTGAGGGCCGCGTTCCGTGAAGACCTGGCGTTTTCGCGCGGGCGCGCGACAACCATCGCGGGAGGCGATGAGCGTGCCGCGAGCGCGCTTGCCGCCGACATCGACCCGCAGGACTCCCTCGAAGCGGTCGTCAAGAAGGTGGCGTTTGCCGATTCGCGCGCGGTTGCCGATACCGCCGATGCCGTGAGCATCAGCGAACTCGAGCGTGCGCGCACGTTGTGCACGAGAGCCCGCCAGGTGGTGACGTTCGGTGTGGGAGCCTCCGCGTTTGCGGCGATGGACCTCGAACAAAAACTCGCGCGGATTGGGATGCGCGCCACGAGCTACGTGGATGCACACCAGGCCTTGCCTGCGGCGTCGCTCATGGGCGACGGTGATGTCGCGGTCGGTATTTCGCACTCCGGCGAAACGCTCGACATTCTTGATTCGCTCGCGATTGCGCAGGATGCGGGCGCAGCCACGATCGCGATTACGAATGCACCGTCGAGTGAGATCGCCCGCCTTGCCGATATCACGCTGCTGACTCACGCCCACGAGTCGGAGCTGCGCTCGGGTGCGACGGCTTCAAGGATTGCGCAGCTTACCGTCGTAGATTTTCTCTTTGTCGCCATTGCGCAAATGCGCATGGACGAGGCTCACGAGGCGCTCGCACGCACGTATTCCGCGGTCTCGGCAAGGAGGCGATAACCTACTCCACCGACGTTCCAGGCCCTCCGTCCAGGGTGCAAAACCTCTGCATCGTCAGGGACGGGGCCCTTGACGGGGACACTAAGTCGTTTTTCGTCATGCACACGAGATTCTCAACGAGGAGACCCTATGACTAACCTTTCACGTCGTTCATTCGTCGCGCTTTCCGGCGCCGCCAGCGCGGGCGCCTTCGTCGCCGCGATCGGTGCGGTCCCGGCCGTCGCGTCGCCTTCACCGCAGGGGTCGAGCGCCTCCGACGCAGCAGTGGCCCCACGCGCACGCGAGTTTCGCGCGATGTGGATCGCCTCCACCGACAATATTGACTACCCGAGCCGCACCGGCCTCAGTGTCGAGGAATCCAAAGCGGAATTTATCGCGTGGCTTGATCTGGCGAAGGAGCTCAACCTCAACGCGGTGATTTCTCAGATCCGCCCTGCTGCCGATGCCTTCTGGCCCTCGCCGTATGAACCGTGGTCGCAGTTCCTCACGGGCGAACAGGGCAAGGACCCGGGGTTTGACCCCCTCGCATTCCAGATCGAGGAGGCGCACAAGCGCAACCTCGAATTCCACGCGTGGTACAACCCGTTCCGGGTGTCGATGACCGAATCTGTCGATCACCTCGTCCCTGACCATCCCGCGCTCGTCAACGAGGGGTGGGCATGGGCGTACGGTACGAAGACCTATTTCGATCCGGGTATCCCTGAGGTTCGAGAGCACTCGCTGCGCGCGATCATGCATTCGGTCGAGCATTACGACATCGATGCGGTCCACTTCGACGACTACTTCTATCCGTACAAGGTTGAAGGCAAGGACTACCCGGACCAGGCGACCTATGAGCGCTACTCGGATGGCACGTCCTCGCGTGATGACTGGCGTCGCGAGAACATCACGATCTTTATCCGCGAGATGCGGGAGAGGATCCGGTCGTGCAAGCCGTGGGTGAAGTTCGGGATCAGTCCGTTCGGTATTTGGCGCAACAACACGAGCGATCCCGCCGGTTCTGCTACGAGCGGGTCGGAGAGCTACGAGATCATTTGCGCGGATTCGCGCGCATGGGTCAAGGATGGCCTCGTCGACTACATCAATCCGCAGATCTACTGGCCGATCGGGCTCGAGGTCGCCGACTACGCGGCACTCGTTCCCTGGTGGAACGATGTCGTCGAGGGCACCGATGTCGCACTCTACATTGGCCAAGCGATGTACAAGCAGGCCTCGGGCGCAATCGAGGATCCGGAAGAGATGGCACGCCACCTCGACTTCAATCGCGACTACCCACGTGTCGAGGGCGATGTGTACTTCTCGGCGAAGTCAGTGCGTGATGAGCGAGACGGTGCGATGGGCGAGGTTGTTCGCCGCCACTACGCACATCCCGCGATCGTGCCTGTCATCGCTCACATGGGAGGTGCCGCGCCGCGCACGCCGAACGGCCTCAAGGTGCGCTGCTCGCGCGGCAACGCCGTGGTCGAGTTCAATCGCCACCCTCATTCTGAGGCGACGAGTTTCGCGATCTACCGGGTCTCGGGTGCGCGATTCAATCCCGCCGAACTCGCAGATGGCCGCAACCTTCTCGCGTGTGTGCGCGCCGATGAGCAGGTCGTGCGCCAGAGCGTTCACGTTGAGGGGGTCGCGGGCGGTGACTGGATCGTCGTGACGGCGCTCGATCGTCTGTGGAACGAGTCTGATCCCTCGAAGCCAACTCGCGCACGCTGACCGGGGCATCTATGCAACTGGGGTGAGGGTGCAGAAAACGGTCTCATCGCGTCGTTTTCTGTACCCTCACCGTTTAAGGTGTGCGACGACGGGCGCGACTTTTGACTAGAGGTGGACGCGCACCTCGGCCCCGTCGCGGTACGCCGAAAACATCATCGGCGAGTTATGAGCGATGACCATTTCCCCGGTGGGCAGCACTGCGATGAGGCCTCCGCTCGAGCCTTTCTCGGTGAGGGTCTCCTCGATGGTGGCCGCAACGGCGGAGGGAAGGTCGCAGCCCGCATACCTCATGCGTGCAGCAACGTCGTAGGCCACAACTCCGCGGAGGAAGGCCTCGCCCTCCCCCGTGCATGACAGCGCCGCGAGTCCATCGCGCGCGTACGTGCCCGCCCCGATCACGGGGGTGTCCCCGATCCGACCGACATCCTGCGCGCTGATTCCTCCGGTCGAGGTTGCGGCGGCGAGGTGGCCGTTCGCATCAAGGGCCACGGCTCCGACGGTGCCGTGCCTCGGGCCGCTCTCACTCTTGTCGAGCAGCCGTCGCAGCTGTGCGAGGCGCCGCTCGGTCACAAACCACTCGGGGTTTGCGACCTCGAGGCTCCACTCACCCACGAGCTGCGCTGGCGGATCGACGATCATGACGTGATCGGTGTGTTCCATGACGGCGCGCGCCGCACGCACCGGGCTCTTGGCATGCCGACTCGCGAGAACGGCCCCCGCGAGACCGCTTGCCCCGTCCATGACCGACGCGTCGAGTTCGGCACGGCCATCTTTCGCGAGCGCCGCGCCACGACCCGCGTTGAACAGCGGGTTCTCCTCGAGCGATTGCACAGCAGCGCAGCACGCCTCGAGGGCGCTTCCGCCGCCCGACAGTACCGCTTCACCGGCCGCGTGTGCCTCGCGCAAACCGCTCTCGTAATCGGCCTGTTCACCGAGCTCGAGAATGCGACCGCCGGCACCACCGTGGATCGCAAGTGCCCACGGCTCGGCGCTCGCCCGGTGAAGCGTAAGGGTGGCTGGTGGCTGGACGTTCTCCTCGCCGGCTGCGCGCGCGGCAGACACACTCGTGTTCATCGTCGCTCCTCCTCGAAACACTTACGGGTGGTGGTACTCCATCGTGTAATGCGCGATCCCAGCTTCGTAGAACTCGTCGCTCACGGTCACGTATCCGAGCGATTCGTACCAGTCTTTGAGGTAGGACTGTCCGTGGATCACGATCTTCTGGGTGCTCTCGCGCTCCTTGCACAGATTGATCGCCGCGGCCATGAGGGCGCCGCCATAGCCGCCACGGCGGGCACTCTTTGCGCACGCGAGGCGACCGATCCTCATGCATCCTTCACCGGGGAACACGCGGATCGTGCCGATCACATCGCCGTCTTTTTCCCACCACACGGTGATGGTGGAATCCTCGCGGTCGAGCCCGTCGAGCTCTTGCTCGCTCGAGACGCCCTGCTCGATGATGAACACGTCCTGGCGGAGTATGCACATCGAGTACACGATCTCGGGATCCATAAAGCTGAGGTGCGACGCCTTGAGGGTGGAACCGTCGGGCCTTTCGGCGAGCACGCGCAGATCAAACTTGGGGTGTGGGGTCATCTCATTCACCCTCCGGAGTGTACGCCCAGCCGGCTGCACTGTTCAGGTCCGTCCACCCGGCCTTGCGAACGCGGCGCCTTTGGCAGCGGGGACACCAGTACAGGGCGCGCCCGGCAAGGTCGGCATCGCGAATGCTCGCCTCGCACAGGCGGCACGGGAACCCCTGACGGTGATACACGTAAAACGACTCCTCGCGAGGAACACTCGCGGGGTCATCATCCCCGTTTTGGTACACGGGAACCGTGCGTTCGTTGAGCTCGCGGTGAATCTTTCGATGCTCGGGCTGCGTCGTGACGATGCGGCCCGTCCGCTCGCCGTACGCCATGAGAGGCACGAGATCCTCCCACAGCGCCTCGATCAGCGGTGTCGTAAGTTCGTTGCCGGGCACGTAAGGGTCGAGCCGCGCGCGAAACAGCAGTTCGGCGCGGTAGATGTTGCCGATGCCCGCGCATACGCGCTGGTCCATGAGGAGCTGACCGATGCTCTGGCGTGATTTCTTGATGCGCCGCACGAACTCACGCGGATCGGCGTCCGAGCGCAGCGGGTCAGGCCCGAGACGTTCGAGCACCGCTTCCCGCTCGGCCTCGTCGATCACGCGGCACTGGTTGGGACCGGTCAGGTCAGCAAGCCCCTCTGCTCCGCGAATGCGGAGCCTGACGTTGACCCCGGGCACAATCGAAGCCCAGGAGCCGTCGGATGTCACCTCAAGTCCCTTGCGGGGCGCACCAATCGCGCGCACTTGATGGAAGCGCTCACTGCCCGCGAATGTCCACGAGCCGTACAACCCCAAGTGAATATGGATGAACCGAAGCGGTTCGGTGTCCTCGTGCGGAGCGAAGCCCATGAAGAGGTGCTTGCCCGCCGCCTCGGCTCGCGCCATGACCCAGCCGTCGAGTTCCGTGGCTCCCGCCTCAAACCGGCCCTGCGGCGACGAAAGCCGCACCCGGGTGTTTCCGAATGCGGCATTCATCGCGCGTGCGAGCCGGTGAATCGTGTGCCCCTCGGGCATCACTCACCACCCTTTCTCTAGCGCGTGGAGTACGTGCCCGTCTTCTCGTATTCGGCAATCTTCCCGATGCGGCGCACGTGGCGCTCGTCGCCCGAGAAAGGCTCATTCACGAACGTCTCGATGAGTCCGATGAGCTCTTCCTCGCTATGCTGGCGCGCCCCCACGGCGATCACGTTCGCGTCGTTATGCTCTCGCGCGAGCTTTGCGGTGGCTTCGTTCCACACGAGGGCCGCGCGCACACCCTTGACTTTGTTTGCGGCGATCTGCTCGCCATTACCTGAACCGCCGATCACGATTCCGAGGCTTCCCGGATCCGCTACGACGGCCTCCCCACAGTCCGAGCAGAACGGTGGGTAGTCATCGAGGGGGTCAACCTCGAACGCACCGTGGTCGATGACCTCGTGGCCCTTCTCCTCAAAGATGGCGATGAGCCGGTTCTTGAGGTCATAACCGGCGTGGTCGGTGGCGATGTGAAGGCGCATGGTGTGCTCTTTCTAAGGTGATCGAGATGTAAGTGAAAGGACGCGTCAGGAAAAATCGAGGCCGCCCGTGCGGGCACGTTTGAGCTCGGCGAAGCCCCGCACGGTCGACATCGCGGCGAGGCCATCGAGCAGGGTACCGGCTTCTTCCCCACGCGGAGCACGCGTCAGCACAGGGCCAAAGTACGCAGTGCCCGAGCCGAAGGAAATCACGGGCGTACCCACGTCGTCGCCAACCATTTTCTGGACTTTCGCCTGTTCCTCGCGCAGTTCGGCCTCGTACGTGCGGCCTTCCCAGTGCTCGAGATAGGAGGCGTCAATTCCCGCTTCTTCGAGGGACTCGCGCGCGACCTCGAGGTAGTCGTCCTTGCGGTCCTGCACGTGGAAGCGCTCGCCCCACGCCGTGTAGAGCTTCGAGAACGCCTCCTGGCCGAGTTCACGCTGAACAGCCATGAAAAGGTGTGCGGGGCTCATGGTCTGGTCGATAACGACTCGGTAGTCAGGGTCAAGATCGCGACCTTCGTTGAGTACGTAAAGCGACATGATCGAGAAGCGGGGCGTGTACGCGGGTCGTTCCTTCACGGCGTGGAGGAGCCATCGGCTCGTGACCCACGCGAACGGGCACGTGGGGTCAATGTAGAGGAGAACGTCGCGGTTCTTCGCGCTCACGGTGCTGTCCTTTCGTGGCAATTTCGTACCGCCCCATTGTGGCAGACGCCACGGGGTGTTTTCCGAGAAGCGATTGCGGCACCTCGCATTTCTTCGTTAACTAATGAGGATGAGCGAAGCACCCGTGAGCACCGAAAACACCCGCGCGAAAAAGCGCGCCAAGCGCCATGCCTCGGAAGCGCACCTCAGTAAGAGCGAGCTGCGCGAGCGGTCAGTTATGCGTGCGATTTTGCGCCGCAATTCCCGCCCCCTCACGTGGTTCATGGTTCTCGCGATGGCGAGCGAAGCGATCGAGATGTTCATCCCGATCGGGATCGGCCTCGTGATCGACCACGGCATCTTCAAAGCCAATCTGTGGCTCACGGTGGGCGGAGCCGCGGGCCTCGCGACGCTTCGGCTCGTCGCCAACTGGTGCTGGGCGCGTTTCTTCGAACCGATCATGGAGATCCGCGCGCGCGAGCAACACAATCTTCGCCTTGCCGTAACCGCGGCCGCCCTCGATCCCGCGTCCCGGCAGGTCGATCGGCCGGCAGGCGAGATTCTCTCGATCGCGACGTCTGATGCCGATCGCGCCCCCGATATCTTCGACATGATGACGTGGGCCGTGCCCGCCTCAATCGCCGTCGTAGGTGCGGGTGTGTGGCTCGCGATCATGAACCCACTCGTGGGCCTCATCGTCTTCGCGTGCCTCGCACTGCAGGTTCTCGTCTTGAGGGTCGTCACGCCGATCCTTTCGGAGAAATACGACAATCAACAGTCGCGAGCCGCCGACGCCGCCGCAACGGCCACGGATCTCGTGCACGGCCTTCGCGTCCTTCAGGGACTCGGCGTGCAAACCCGTGCCCGCTCGACTTACCGGGCGCGCTCGCGCATCGCTCTCGACGCCGCCCTCACGAACGCGCGCTTCTCTGGCCTTTCCGATGGCCTCATGCTTTTCACATCCTCCATCATGATCGCCGCGGTCGTCGTCACCTCGGGCACGCTCACGCTCGACGGCGCGATGTCGGTGGGTGTGTTTATTTCGATTGTGGGCCTCGTACGCAACCTCTCCGGCATGATGTCGGGGCTCTCCGGCGTCCCCGTATGGTGGGCGAGTTTCTCAACTTCCGCGCGCCGCATCCGCCAGCTTCTGAGCGAAATGGGTCGCAGCATCACCGAGCCTGCGCTCAATGCGTTCGTCGAGGCGGGCTCGCCCGAGGCGCTTTCCACGAGCACAGAACGCACCCCTCACCCGCGTCTTCCTGGCCTCGGGGAAATCTCCACTCCCCTGCTCGGGACCGTGCGCGATTCTCAGATCGTCGCACTCGTTCCAGAATCCGCTTCCGACGCCCGCCTCGCCCTAAGCGAGCTTTCTGCTCTCGATGTCCCTCGCGAAAGCCTCCTCATCGAGCCGCACGCGGTCGACCTTTTCGATGGAACGCTGCGAGAGCAGCTCGACACGAAGCGCCCCTCTCCCCACACTGCACCCAGCACGGTGAGCGATCCCGATGCGTGGGCACACACGGCTCTCGAATCCGCCGGCGCCGATGATCTTTTGAGGATCCTCCCCGACGGTCTCGATACGCGCATTCTCGATCGCGGTGCGAACCTCTCGGGTGGCCAGCGCCAGCGCCTCGCCCTCGCGCGCGCTCTCGCGGCGGATGTTCCCGTGCTCGTGCTCAACGACCCCACGACCGCGGTCGATGCCGTGACGGAGCACAAAATCGCTCAAGGCGTGCGGGAGGCCCGCAAGGTTGCGGATCGCATCACGGTGCTCATCGCAAAGGCTCCGGCGCTCCTCGATCAGGCCGATCGCGTGCTCTTCGTGCGTGGTGGCAAGGTATGCGCCGAAGGCTCACATCACGAGCTCTTGCACGCCGAGGAATACCGGAAGGTGGTGCAGCGATGAGCGAAAACACCATGAGTGCAGCGAACACCACGAGCGAAGCAGAACGCGACCTGATCGCCTCGATGGAAGCCGAGGGTGAAGTCGCGCGCCAACTTTCCCGGCATGCGGAACTCCTCCCGATTGCTTCTTTCGGTGAGACGGGCCGATTCATGCTCGGCCGGCTTCGCGCGTTCGCGCCCCTCGCTCTGGGCATGCTCGCCGCGACGATCATTGCCGCGCTCGCGGGGGCGCTTGGCCCTTACTTCATGGGCCGGGCGGTAGACGTGGTCACGACGGGTGGAACAACTAGGGCGCTCTGGACGATCGCTGGGCTGCTCGTGGCAGCGGGCGCCGTGCAGGCGATCGCCTCGGCTCTCTCGCGCGCCCTCATTTCTGGTCTCGGCCAGCGTATTCTCGCCGGGATGCGCGAGGACGTCATCGACCGCGCACTCGACTTGCCGACGCAAACGATGGAGCGTGCGGGCATCGGTGACGCGCTCTCGAGGGTCGCCGACGATGTCGACGTGACCGCGAAGGCCGTCAACAACATCGTGCCGTGGCTTATCACGGTCATTTTCCAGATCACGGTGACGCTCATCGCCCTCGTCGTGATCAGCCCGTGGCTTCTCATTCTCGTTGTCGCGATCGTGCCGTTTTACGTGCTCGCGCTACGCTTCTATCTTCCGCGCACGAACCGCATTTATCGAGTTGAGCGCATCGCGAAGGGTGCCCGCGCACAGGGGCTTCTCGCCGCGATCAATGGTGCTCCGACCGTGCACGCCTACGGCATCGAGGAACGCGAGACGCGGCACGTCGGTTCGCTGAGCGCCGCCGCCTACGCGCTTGTGCTGAAAATCTTCCGCCTCGTCGTCCAGGTCGTGTGGCTCATGATGATCCCCGAGACACTCGCGCTGGTTCTCGTGCTGCTCATCGGATACGCGACCGTCCAGGCGGGACTCATGCCCGTGGGGCTCGTGGCCTCGGCGTGCATCTACATCGTGACGCTATTTTGGCCCCTTCAATCCCTCATCTTCTCGCTCGATGACGTGCAATCGGCCGCGGCGAGCCTCACGCGCATGGTCGGCGTGATCACCTCGATCGATCCTGCTCAATCACCCGGGTCCGAGATTCCGCAAAATGGTTCGATTCGCCTCGAAGGTGTCTCTCACGCCTATAGCGAGAAGGGACGCATCGTGCTCGCCCCGATCGACCTCACGATCGAAGAAGGTGAAACGGTCGCGCTCGTGGGGGCTTCTGGCGCGGGCAAATCGACACTCGCCTCGATCATGGCAGGAACGCTCACACCGCGATGGGGCCGTGTACTCCACGGAGGCGCCGATCTCACTCACGCCGATCTTGAGGCCGTGCGCGCCCACGCTTCGATCGTCTCGCAAGAGGTGCACGTGTTCCACGGGACGCTGCGTGAGGATCTGAGCCTCGCGATCGATAAAGCAAGCGACGCTGAACTGTGGAGCGCCCTCGCGCGCGTCGGTGCTGACGAATGGGCAAGGCTCCTCCCGAAAGGGCTCGACACCGAGGTCGGCGAGAAAGGCGCAAAGCTCACCGCTGAACAGGGCCAGCAGCTCGCGCTTGCACGCATCGTGCTTCAGGATCCGGCGATCCTCATCATGGACGAGGCGACCGCGGATGAGGGAAGCTCGGGCGCGCGGGTCCTCGAACTCGCGGCGCTCGAGGTTGCGCGCGGCCGGACGACCGTGATCGTTGCGCACCGCCTCTCGCAGGCCAAGGAGGCAGATCGAATCCTCGTCATGGACGATGGCGCAGTCGTGGAATCGGGAAGCCACGACCAGCTCGTCGCACTCGGAGGGCGCTACGCAGAGCTCTGGAGCGCCTGGTCGCGCTAGAAAACTCCGCGCCTACTCCTGCTGTGCTCCACCCCTCCCACGCCCGACGGAATCGCTCTGTTGACGCGCCGTGAACGAGCACACTCGCGTGAGGTGCCGTTACTCCGGTAGGCTCGAGCCATACTCGTTTCCCCTTCCGGAAACCATGTGACTTTGCGGAATCGGCCCTTCGCGGAGCACCCGGGAGGCTAAGGGGCCACGGAAGAGTCATGAATACCCAGAAGCGTTGGTCCGCTGGGGACCACGTGACCTGGACGTACTACACGCACGCACACGAAACCATCACAGTGCGGCCGGGAACCGTCGTCATTGATGACGACCGCGGCATCGTCGTGTGGATCGCCCCGGGCACGGAGGTTCTCCTTCCCGTTCTCGAATCAGGCGCCCCGCTCAGGCGCGCGGGCGACGAGGGCATGTTTACCGCTCCTCGAACACAATCAAAACAGCTATGGACCGGTAACGGCATCCTCATGATTGGGCTTCCCGATAAGCCCTATTCGGTGTGGCTGTTCTATAAGGACGACGGCACTCTCGGCTGCTATTACGTCAACCTCGAGACCTCGCTCGAGCGCACGGAGGAAGGGGTGCGTTCGCGCGATCTCGTTCTCGATCTCGTGGTGCTCCCCCGCCACGATTACCACTACAAGGATGAGGACGAACTCGAGGGTGCCGAACGGATCGGCTACTTTAGCCGGGATATGGCGGAGCAGATCCGGGCATGGGGCCGCGAGGCCGAACGCGACATCGAAGCGTGGGGCTACCCCTTCAATGCGGGCTTTGAGTATTTCTTCCCGAACCCCGCATGGGACCTGCCCAAGCTCCCCGAGCACTATTCGTGGGACATGGACCTAACTCACGCACGTCGCCGCTGACTACTTCACTAGCCGAAGCCACGTAGTATATTGCTCACCCGGGCGTAATCACGCTCGCATTCAGCCGCGCGAGGATGCGCGTACTTTTCCCCTTGGAGTGATGTCTCGTGATGAAATTCTTCCAGCGGCTCGGCAGGTCCCTCATGCTGCCGGTCGCCGTGCTCCCCGTTGCCTCGATCTTTTCGGGGCTTGGCTACTGGATTGCCGGAGCCACGGGCGACCCCAACAACGTCATCGGTGCGTTCCTCGCTGCGGCGGGCGGCGCTCTCGTCGACAACATCCCTCTCCTTTTTGCCATCGGTGTCGCGATCGGCATGCCGAAGAAGGCGGACGGCGTTGCCGCCCTCGCTGGTCTCACCTCGTGGCTTACGGTGACCTCCCTTCTCAAGCCCGAGACGATCATGAAGTTCCAGGGATTGAAGGACGTTGCCGAGGTTGATCCCGCGTTCGACAAGGTCAACAACGTGTTCGTCGCTCTCATTTGCGGCCTCATCGCTGCGTGGAGCTACGAGAAATTCAAAGATACGAAGCTTCCCGACTTCCTTGCGTTCTTCTCGGGTAAGCGTTCAGTCGCGATCATGTCGGCGCTCTTGTCGCTAGCCGCAGCGCTTGTGCTCATGTTCGTGTGGCCCCTCGTGTTCGGTGGACTCGTCGCTTTCGGCGAGTGGATGCTTACGCTCGGCCCGGTTGGCGCCGGACTCTACGGCTTCTTCAACCGCCTCCTCATCCCGCTCGGCCTCCACCACGCCCTCAATGCCGTGTTCTGGTTCGATATCGCAGGGGTGAACGACCTCAACAACTTCCTTGCCGGCAACGGCACGCGCGGCGTGACCGGCCAGTACATGACGGGCTTCTTCCCGATCATGATGATGGGCCTTCCGGGCGCCGCGCTCGCGATGTATGTCACCTCGAAGCCGTCGAAGAAAAAGGCCACGGGCGGCATCCTCATCGGCGCCGCTTTCGCCGCATTCCTCGTGGGCATCACCGAGCCTCTCGAGTTCCTCTTCATGTTCCTCGCGCCAGGTCTCTACCTCATCCACGCGATCTTCATGGGCATCTCGATGGGCGTCACTGCCGCCCTTCCCGTCCGTTCGGGCTTCGGATTCTCGGGCGGTTTCATCGACCTCATCCTCCAGTGGGTGAACCCTCTCTCGATGAACCCGTGGGCGATCTTCATCATGGGCGCCATCTGGTTCGTGATCTACTTCCTCGTGTTCCGTTTCGTGATCCTCAAGTGGGACCTCAAGACCCCAGGCCGCGGTGCCGACGAAGATGAGGATGACGAAGAAGGCTCGTCTCGTGCCACGGGTGCGGACAAATACATCGTCACTGCCGACCGTTTCATCAAGGCTCTTGGCGGCAAGGCAAACATCGACGAGGTCGAGAACTGCGCAACCCGCCTTCGCCTCAGCCTCAACGACGTGTCTCTCGCTAACGAGGAAGCCCTCAAGGCCGCTGGCGCAACAGGCGTCATGAAGCCTGGAGGAAACCTCTACCAGGTGATCTACGGCCTCAACGTGCAGTTTGTGAAAGACGCGATGGACGGTCTCATGGACGGTTCGATCGAGCCTCCCGCGCCCGCGGATGCGGAAAACATTGCTGAGCCGGCTACCGTCGGAACTGCCGATGGCTCGACCGCCGCTGCCGCCGCACCAGCGGAGGTCTCCACCGCGACCGCCGTTGCGGACAAGCCCGCGTTCGCACTCGTGCGCATGCGCCAGCCCCTCGAGGGCACGGTCGTTTCGCTCGAGGACGTTCCCGATTCGACATTTGCCGATCGCCTCCTCGGCGGCGGTTCCGCGATCGATCCGAGCGGAAACCAGGTCGTGGCTCCCGCCGCGGGCGTTGTCTCGCAGGCCTTCCCCACCGGCCATGCCGTAGCCCTCACGCTCGATGACGGCGCCGAGGTTCTCATCCACGTGGGCCTTGACACCGTGAAGATGAACGGCGAAGGCTTCACGCTCCACGTGAAGAACGGCGATCGAGTCGTCGCGGGCCAGCCGCTTGTGGATTTCGATCGCGCGAAGATCGAAGCCGCGGGCTACAAGGCGATCACGCCGGTCGTGATCCTCGGCCACGCGGATTCGACAATCGAGTTCGTCTAAACACGCACTCCGCATCCACACGTCCTCTCCCCGTCCGAGCCCGTCTCGGTGCGGGGAGAGCGCTTTTAACGTACGATTCTTGCTCTGAGTGAAGGGAGCGCAAAGTCGTGCAACGCGAGAATACGGAACGACGGCTCCTGCGGTCCCTCCAAGTTTCTAATGCGAGTGACGCCGTCGGCCGTGAATTCATTGACTCCTCCATAGCGATTATCGCGATTTCGCTCCTGGGGTTTTCTACGACCCAGATCGGCATCTTGGATTTTCTCGAGTCGGGAGCTGCCCTTTTCCTTGCGCTCCCCATTGGACTTCTGGTCGACCACTACAGACCGCAAACGATTCTGACGATTTCTCTTGCTCTCAAGGTTCTGCTCGGCACGCTCTTGTGCCTCGGTCTCACTTTTGAGATCACGAGTCCCGTGTTCTTTATGGCTCTCGTCTTCTTCCTCGGAATCTCCGCAATCGCCTCGGAAGGTGCTCAAACGAGCGTGGTGCCGTTTCTGACCGGAAGCAGCAGCCAGATAGAAACTGCCATCTCCAGAATGGCAATGGCAGACTCCATTGCAGGAGTCATCGCACCGGCAGCAGCCGGATTCACCTTGGCGTTCCTTGGCCCTACTCCGGCAACAGGAGCAGCCGCGCTCTTCTTCGTTCTAGCTCTGGTCTTCGCTTGGCGTATTCTGCAGCGCTTAACCCCGATCAAGAGCACGACTCATCACGCTAGCGCCCCGCACGTCGCGGACGATCGCAGTGATGAGTCTGAACTCGAGAACGACACACGGACTCTCTCTCAGAAGCTCACCGACGGTTTCCGCATCCTTGGTCGTAATCGCTTTCTTCTCGGCGCTGTGTGCCTGATTTCAGCTGGCAACATTGGGCTCGCCTTGGGCGACTCGATGGTCAACGTCGTCATTCTGAGGATTTTGGATCTTGGCATGCCCTTCTTCGGCATCCTCGGAACAGTGTCGGCGATCGCAGGAATCCTCGCAGCATCGCTCGCTCCCGCGATCGTGAAATCCGTCCCGCTACGAACGCTCTACATTTCAAGCTCCATTATTCAAGCGCTCGTGGCATGCCTTCCGCTCTTGGCACTCATGATCCCGAACTGGGCTCATATTCTCTTCCTCGTTCAATCTGCGAGTTGGGCTTTCACCCTTACCGTCGCCAACATCGCAGGGTTCTCGTACATAGCGAAGGTCGTTGACAAGAAGTTCCTTGGTCGTGCGAGTGCTGCGATGCGCATGTTAACAATGGGCACTGTCCCCTTCGCTGCGCTTCTCGGGGGTGTACTCGCGGATATCGGCGCGATCACCGTTCCCCTTATTGTTTGGCCGCTTCTCACCGCCACTGCTGTCACGGTGTACATCTTCCTGACGCGCCCCGCGGCCTCAGGACGCGCTTGACCTACGAGCCTTCCAGAGAAAAGTCTCGGTGCGGGGAGAGCGCTGTTAGCGGACGATCTCGCGATGCCCCGCGTCGAGGCGGCGCGTCCACCCCTTTTTATCGAGATGCTCGAGGAGCGGAATCACGGTGCGTCTGGTCGTGCCGAGCGCCCGGCGCGCCTCAGAGGTCGTAAACGGCTGCGGTAACGCTGCGAGTTCGCGCATCGCGAGTGCGGGCGCGGTGGGTAGAAGAACGAGGTTGTCGCTCGGCAGGCCGATCCTCAGGAGCCGCCCTTGTTTCGCCGCGGCCGCGAGCTCTTTCGCGCCGAGACCAAGGTCAGCGAGATCGCCGAGTTCGGGCGCGTTGAACGGATCATTTTTGAGTTTCGCTTCGAGCGCGGCAACGCTCGCTTCTGCCTCGCCGAGCCCCGCTTCGATCGCCGGATCGACAATGAGCCCATCGCGTTCGATGAGCGCCGACTTCTTCACGACCATCGGAAGGAGTTCGAGGGCGGGAAGCGCGAGGGCTTCGACCGCTTCTTTTCGGGAAAGCCCCGGACGAAGGGGATTTGTCTTAGCGGCAGCCGCAACGCGTTCTCTCAGCGCGCGGGCACCGCGGTCGAGGAAAGCTGCGCTCACAAGCCAGCCACCGTCGGACACACACCCTTCGAGCGTGCCTGCCACCTCAAAGCCCATTTTCCTGAGGTCTGTTTCGCGCATGGCGCCGCGCCGCTCGATTTCAGCTCGTGCGTCCCCGCTCTCGCTCATGTGCTCGAGCTCGCTTTCACGCGCGCTCCCCGCGCCGCGCCTGCGCAGTTCCGGCGGGTCCACATCGAGAACGCGCACGCCCCCGAGAACAGCCCGCTCACCTGTGCCGCGCATGACGAGGCGATCGCCGATCACGAGCGGAAGAGGAACATCAAACGTGAGGCGCGCGTGCTCCGCGCCGAGGGGGCGCACGCGTGCGGTCACGGCCGCGCTTCCCACGTGGATCGTGGTCTCGCGCGGCACATCGTCGAGGCTGTCTCCGCTTACGCTGCGCACATCCACGACACGCGTGAGGTGGAAAGCGCCGGGTGTAAGGAGCACGTCGCCGCGATGGATCTCGCTCGCGGAAATTTGGCGAAGGTTGAGGGCCGCGCGGCTCACTGGCTCGACGACCTCCTCGCTCGCGCCGCGCGACTGCACGCCGCGCACGCTCACTTCTCGCGGCTCGCTCTCGCCGTGGCGGGTGCTCACGAGCTCGAGCTCATCGCCCGCGCGCACGCTCCCGGAACCGAGGGTTCCCGTCACGACCGTGCCTGCGCCGTCGATCGTGAAGGACCGATCAATCCACAACCTCACGTTTTCATGCGGGGATGCAGCTGCGACGCTTGCCACGAGTTCATCGAGCACGCGCTTCAGCTCATCGATCCCCTCACCGGTCACACCCGAGACACCGCATGCCGGTGCATCAGCAAGGCCTGTGTCGGCGAGTTCGCGCCGTGCTTCGGCAATCACGGTAGTGACGCGTTCGGGGGCGCGATCGGCGCGCGTCACGACGATGATGCCGTGGGAAATACCGAGGGCCTTGACGGCGTCGCGGTGGTCGCTCGACTGCGCGCTCCAGCCCTCATCTGCGGCAACGACGAAGAGCACAATGGGCACGGGCCCGAGTCCCGCGAGCATATTGCCGATGAAGCGCTCGTGGCCGGGTACGTCCACGAAGCTCACGCCGCGCCCCGAGGGGAGCGTGCACCACGCGAAGCCGAGGTCGATTGTGAGCCCGCGGCGTTGCTCTTCTTCCCAGCGGTCTGTTTCAATGCCGGTGAGCGCGCGGATCAGTGTGCTTTTGCCGTGGTCAACGTGCCCAGCGGTCGCGATGACGTGCATGCGTCCCTCCTAGCGTTTCATGAGCGCGGCGATCACGCTCGCAAGCTCAGCATCCTCGAATTCGGGAATGCAACGCACGTCGATAAGACAGGCGCCGTCGCGCGTGGTCGCAATGATTGGTCGTTCGAGCGCGCGCAGTTCGCTCGCCAGATGCTCGGGCACGCGCAGTGCCCATCCCGGGATCGGAACCTCTGCACCGCCTCCCCCGCCGACGCGGCCGTCGTGCGGAACAACCTCGCACGTCACGTTCACGCGCTCGTCGATTGCACGCGCAAGCTTTTCGGTGCGGGCTTTGAGCGCGTCGGGGTCGGTGTGAAGCGCTTCAAGCACGGGCGGCGTGGGTCCTCCGACGGTAGCCTCGAGCGCGGCGAGCAGGAGTTTATCGGCGCGCATCGCTCGCGCGAGAGGGTGGCGGGCCACGCGCTCGACCCACTCCTTCTTCCCGAGGATGAGCCCCGCTTGGGGGCCGCCCACGAGCTTGTCGCCGCTTGCGAGCACGAGGTCCGCGCCGCTTTCAAGGGCCTCGGTGAGCGTTGGCTCATCAGGAAGCAGCGGCTCCGGGGAAAAGAGCCCCGAACCGATGTCGACGATGAGCGGGAGATCGTGGGCGTGCGCGAGATCGGCGAGTTCAGCGATGCCAACAGCGCTTGTGAAGCCTTTGATGACGTAATTGCTCGCGTGAATCTTGAGGAGCGCGGCTGTGTTTTCTCCGAGGGCCTTTTCGTAGTCGGCAAGATGCGTGCGATTCGTCGTGCCGACCTCGTGGATCACGGGACCCGTCGACTCGATGAGCTCGGTGAGGCGAAATCCCGCGCCGATCTCGATCATCTCACCGCGGCTCAATACAATCTCGCGCCGCTTGCCCGATCCTGGACCGGCGAGGGCCGTCGCGATGAGCGAGAGCGCCGCAGCGCCATTGTTGACCGCAAGCGCGTCCTGCGCTGCAGGGCACGCCTTGAGGAGCGCCTCGCGCGTCGAAACGCCGCGCTTCCCGCGAAGGCCCGTTGCCAGATCGAACTCGACATCAACGTAGCCAGCAGCGGCTTCCAAGGCGTTGATCGCCTGAGGTGAAAGAGGGGCACGCCCAAGATTGGTGTGGACGATGACTCCCGTTGCGTTGAGCACGGGCGTGAACGCGCACGCGTGCACGCCCTCGAGCGCGGCGATCACCGCGCCCTCGACGTCTTCCGGCGCGATTTCCCCCGCCCGGGCACGACTCTGCATGTCACGCACAACATCGCGTACGCGCTCTTCCCCAAGGCGTTGCTTCGCTCGTTCGACCTCATCGAGCGCGAGTACAGCATCGGTCCGTGGGATCCGCCGTCGTGGATCGTCGCCTGCTACCGGGGACGCGGTTCGTGACATGTCGCGGGGCACCTTCGCTCAAAACTCGGGATCGCGGTGGCGTGGCAGGCGTCGGACCAGAACTCCACGTGCCACGCGCGCGCCCCGCCCACAAAGGCGAGGCGCGAAAGCTTGGCGGAGGCGGACGGGAATC
Organism: Dermabacter sp. HMSC06F07; assembly: GCF_001807345.1. NCBI lineage: Bacteria > Bacillati > Actinomycetota > Actinomycetes > Micrococcales > Dermabacteraceae > Dermabacter > Dermabacter sp. HMSC06F07. The sequence goes on along the minus strand of NZ_KV788570.1, from coordinate 127,351 downwards.
GAACCCGCCATACCGAGCTACTCGATATCACCGGTTTTGAAGACCGGGGCGCCCACCAGGACACGTACGCCTCCAAGCACGAATTTACCAGTGAAAACGCTTAAAGTGGAACGCATGAACATCAACGAGGATCCCCAGAACACCGACAAACCCGACTTCAGCAACTACCCACGCCTCACCACGATGGCGCATGGCGGCGGTTGCGCGTGCAAAATCCCACCGGGCGAGCTCGAGGATGCCGTGAAGGCACTCACCGGTCAGACGTTCGACTCGGTGATCGTGGGTCTCGACGACGGCGATGATGCCGCCGCGGTGAAGGTGCGTGGCGACCTCGCGGTGCTGTCGACTGCGGATTTCTTCACGCCCGTCGTCGATGATCCTTACGACTGGGGTCGCATCGCTGCGGCGAACGCCCTTTCAGATATTTACGCGATGGGCGGCGAGCCGGTTGTCGCGATCAACCTCGTGGGGTGGCCGCGCGAAAAACTCCCCATGGAGATGCTTTCGGAGGTGCTGCGCGGGGGTCTCGACGTGGGGCGCGAGGCTGGGGTTCCCGTGATCGGGGGTCACAGCGTGGATGATCCCGAACCGAAGTACGGTCAGGCGGTCACGGGCATCGCGAAGCCCGACGCTCTCCTGCGCAACGATGCGGCCGAGGTTGGCCTGCCGCTTACGCTCACGAAACCGATCGGCGTCGGTCTTTTGAACAACCGCCACAAGGCCACCGGCTCGAGCATCGACGAAGCCGTGAAATGGATGACGACGCTCAACGCCGAAGCCTCTCGGAAGGCACTTGCAGCCGGCGCCAAGGCCGCAACCGACGTGACCGGATTCGGCCTGCTCGGGCATTTGCACAAAATGGCGCGTGCCTCAGGTGTGAGCGCCGTGCTTGAGCGCGCGGCCGTGCCGGCGATGGGCGATGCGCTCGACGCGCTTGCGGGTGGATTCATCTCCGGGGGCACTCGGCGCAACCTCGACTGGGTGCGGCCCTCGATTCGCGCAGGTGCAAGCATCACGGAAGAGGATCTGCTGTTCCTCGCCGACGCGCAGACCTCGGGCGGCCTCCTCGTCGTGGGAGAGATCCCCGGGTACCCGGTCATCGGTGAGATCGTGGCCGCGAGCGACGACGCGCCCGCAGGCAGCGTCCAGGTCCGCTAGGCGCCGTCGGAAGAAGCTGAGCGAAAGGCCCGCACAGTGTACGAGTCCGCCCTCGATCTTCCGTGAATTGCATAGGGGTTACGGGGGTTTGAGCTGCCGCGACTCGATCTAAGCCGATGCGGCTCACGAAAAAGTGGGGGCTATGGCACTTGGCCATAACCCCCACAACTTCTATGGAATCCAGAGGACGCTAGTCGGTCTCGGGACCCGTCACGATCGAATCGTCCACGATGCCGTGCTTACGGCGACGCTCGAGGCGTTCCTTCTGCGGGATCACCGTGTACTTGGGGTCGCGCGCCGACTGGAAGCCCGCGTCGAGGATGCCGAAACGTGTAAACGCGCTTGCCGCGGCAAGGCACGCGCCCGAGGCGATAGCAATCGCGCGATGCTTCTTCGCAAACAGGCCCGTGACGGCGCCCGCGATGAGAAGCTTCTCGGCGATGTGCATCTTCTTGCCACCATCGCCGATTTCCAGCGGCTCGGCTTCGAGTGGGTGCATTTCCTTCTTCATCGCGCGCAGTGAGAGCATATCGCCCGCAACGCCCGCGAGTGCGAGGCGCTGAACGGGACCGATCTCGTCAAGCGGGGTCGACAGCATCGCCGTGCCCGAAGCGGCCAGGGTCGCCGAGGATGCAAACAGGAACGGAAGCGAGAACTTTCCGCCATTCCAGGCGGGAAGCGCCGAGTCACCGAGCAGCACCGCGGTGTACACCGCGAGCGGAGCACCCGTCGCCGCCTGGCCCCACGCCGCAGGCTTCTCGAAAGCGCGCGCAACCTTGCGAAGCGGACCGAGGGGGAGCTTCTCCCCCGTCATACGGTCAAACTCATTCGCAAATGTCACACCCGCGTTCACGCCGTACGCCGAAATGATCCACGTACCGAGGTTCATGGGGCTCGTCGGCTTGAACGTGCGCATCATGTTCAAGAAGCGCTCTGGTCGACCGAGGTCCTCGATGAGGCTGACGGTGCCGATGCCGAGCGCGACGATCGAGCCAACGCGCGCGTTACGGCGCAGCGTCTCACGCCCGGTCGCCCCCGCGGCAAGCGCGATGAGGCCCGAGGAACCGGCGACACCACCAAGGAAGAGGTACACGCCGATCGGGTACTCCCACGGCGGCGCCTTGACGATCTGACGACCGTAGTAGCTCGTGAACTGGACGTCCTCGACCATCGAGACTTCGCCCATACGGTTCTGACCGCGCTTACGGGCGCCGTCATACTTGGTTGCTTCAGGCCGACGCTTGCGGCGCATCGGCTGCGGCGGGCGGTAGCTATCGAACTCGTTCTGGCTCATTTCCTCTTACCTCCCACAAACATGAGGGCGGTCGTTGCGATCATTGCACCGGCTGCGAGGGCTGCGCGACCATACATCTTCGGCAGGTCCATCGTGCCCACGCGCGGGTCCGGCGGAAGACCGTAAACCTCCGGTTCGTCGAGGAGAAGGAAGACGGAGCCGAGACCACCCACGCCGTCGTTCGAGTTTGCGCCGTAGAGGCGGGCTTCGGTCATGCCCTCCTCATGGAGCTTCTTCACGCGTTCCTTGGCCTTCGCGACCATGTCTTCGCGATCACCGAACTTGATCGACGTCGTGGGGCAGGTTTGGGCACACGCGGGCTGCTGACCGTCTTTGAGGCGGTCGTAGCACAGCGTGCACTTGTTGGCCGTGCCCTTATTCGGGATGTCCTGTTCGAGGTGAGGGCGGTCGTCGCGGTCGGTCTTCGGTGACACGGTGCCGTCGTCGCGGCGCTCGATCACACCGAACGGGCACGTGTACACACACGTACCGCAGCCGTTGCAGACGTCTGCCTGCACAACGACGGTGCCAAATTCCGTGCGGAATAGCGCGCCCGTGGGACATGCATCGAGGCAGCCCGCGCGCGTGCAGTGCTTGCAGACATCCGACGCCATGAGCCAACGGAATTCGTCCGTGTGCTTTGGCTGCTGCTCACTCGGCGGCTTCTTGCCGATCTTCGGCATGCCAAGGTTCACGAGCTGGCGACCCGACTCGCGGGCCTGCTCGATGCGCTTTTCGGACTGCTCGATAAAGGCCACGTGACGCCAGGTGTTCGCACCGAGCGAGCCCGTGTTGTCGAACGACGAGCCGAGCAGCTCGAAGTTGCCGTCTTGGGGATTGCGGTTCCATTCCTTACACGCGACCTCGCAGGCCTTGCAGCCAATGCAGATCGACGTGTCGGTGAAGAACCCCTTACGGTCGTGCGTGTGCTCCCACCCCGAAACGGAGATGGGGTCAGCGGTCGTGTTGAGAAGACTCATCACACACCTCCATTCTCATCGTGGGAAGCTTGGGAGTTGTCGTTGACCATGCTCGTGCGGCCGGTCTCGCCGTCTTGGCCGTTGGACCCGGTTTCCGTGTCCTCGTCGACCTTGTCGGCGCGGCGCTGAGCTTCCTTCGAGCCGGGCTTCGATGCGGCGATTCCCGTGAAGCCCGGGCTGTTCGAGCCGCGGGTCGTCTCTTCGGCGACCTTCGCATCCTGCTCGGGGCTCGTCTCTTCGATGCCCGCGTCTTTCGCCGGAACCGTGACGCGCTGCATGCCCGTGTCGAGGGTGATACCAGCCTCGCGCTGGTACTTCTCCACGAGGTCCACGAGCTCGGGGCCACGCGGCCTGCGACCCGGAATCATCGCCACCGAGGAGTACTTCGAATCCTGGATGCCGGTGTTCGGGTCCATCGTGATACCGAGCAGGTCGTTCGCGCCGTCACCCGTGATGATCGCGTCTTCGCCCACACCCCAGTGGTACGGCAAACCAATCTGATGCACGGTGTGGCCGTTCACGTTGAGCGGCTTGAAACGCTTCGTCACAAGTACTCGCGCTTCGATCGCGGCACGCGGCGAGATGAGGGTTGCCCACTCACCGTTCTTCACACCCACCTCTTCGGCGAGCTCCGGCGAGACCTCCGCGAACATCTCCGGCTGAAGCTCGGCGAGGTACGGAAGCCAGCGGCTCATGCCGCCCGCCGTGTGGTGCTCGGTGAGGCGGTACGTCGTGAACACGTATGGGTACACCTCTTGCAGAGGCTCACCGTAACCGGGCGCGGTGAGGTTCTCTTCGCGAGGCATGACCACGCGAGTCGGCTGGTTCTGCTGCGGGTACATGATGTTCGGCAGCTTCGATTCCACGGGCTCGTAGTGAGTCGGGATCGGGCCATCGATCATGCCCTTCGGTGCGAACAGCCAGCCCTTACCGTCGGGCTGCATGATGAACGCGTCATCGCCGGCAAGCGCCGCGGGGCCACCCACGGTCGCATCGGGGCGTGCCTTCGGGTTGAGGCCCACGGGGAAGTCGGGGACGTCGTGACCGACCCACTTCTCCTGGTCTTCGTCCCACCAGATCCATGCCTTCTCCGGGCTCCAAGGCTTGCCCTCGGGGTCCGCGGAAGCGCGGTTGTAAAGGATCTTGCGGTTGGCCGGCCACACCCAGCCCCATTCCCTTTCGGTGTAGGGGCGGCCATCGGCGGGCTCGCGCACCGCCGCATGGTTGATGCCGTCGGCATACACACCGGCGTAGATCCAGCAGCCACCGGCGGTGGAACCGTCAGCCTTCATATCGACGAACTTCGCAAGGGGCTTGCCCTTGTTCTCACCCTCGGTGTAATACCCGTTGATCTCGCGAATCACAGCTTCGGCATCGACCTCGCCGTGTTCATCGAGCGGGTAGTCCCACGTCATGTCAAGCACGGGCCGATCGCGAGGATCGTCCGAATCCTTGAGGGCTTCGCGAATACGGTTGCCGAGATCGAAGAAGAACTGCAGCTCGCTTTCGGCATCGCCCGGCGGCGTGACCGCCTGGTGGCGCCACTGCACCATGCGCTGCGTTTGCGTGAACGAACCGGCCTTCTCAGTGTGGTTCGCGGCGGGCATGAAGAACACTTCGGTGTCGATGTCTTCGGTCTTCAACTCGCCCGTTTCGATCTCGGGACCGTTCTTCCAGAACGTGGCCGTTTCGATCATGTTGAAGTCGCGAACGACAAGCCACTTGAGGTGGCTCAGCGCCTTGCGGTGCAAGCGACCGTTCGAGCTCCCGACCGCGGGGTTCTGGCCGAGCACGAAGTAGCCGTCCACCTTGTCCTGGAGCATGAGCTGCAGGGTCTGGTAGGTACCGTGCGCACCGGTGAGTCGCGGCAGGTAGTCGAAGTGGAAGTTGTTCTCCTTAGTCGCGGACTCGCCCCACCACGCCTTGAGAAGGCTTGCGGTGAATTCCTCCGACTTCGCCCAGAAGCCCTTCTGCTTCTTTGTGCCCACCGAATCAAGGTAGGTCTCCCACGTGTCCGTCACGCCAGCCTTCGGCATCGGAAGGTAGCCGGGGAGGATGTGGAAGAGGGCCGGGATGTCGGTCGCGCCCTGAATGTTGGCGTGCCCGCGAAGCGCGAGAATGCCCGAACCGGGGCGGCCCACGTTGCCCATGAGCAGCTGGAGAATCGAGGCTGTGCGGATGAACTGCGCGCCGCCTGTGTGCTGGGTCCAGCCCACGGCGTAGCAGAACGCGGTCGTCTTGTCGCGACCCGAGTTCTTCACAATCGACTCGGCGATGTACGCGAAGTCTTCCTGGCTCACGCCACAAACCTTCTCCACAACCTCGGGGGTGTAGCGCTTGAAGTGGCGCTTGAGGATTTGGAAGACGGTACGCGGGTGCTGCAGGGTTTCGTCGCGAACGGGGAGGTTCTTCTCCTCGTCCATTTCGTACTGCCAGCTCGACGGGTCGTACGCGCCAGTCTCGGGATCGAAGCCCGAGAAGAAACCATCGAGATCCTCGGGATCCTGATAGTCCTCACTGATGAGCGTCGAAGCGTTCGTGTAGTGCTTCACGTACTCCTCGAAGAACAGGTTGTTCTCGAGGACGTGGTTGATGAGAGCACCGAGCAGAACGATGTCGCCGCCTGCGCGGGTCGAAATGTACTTATCGGCAAGCGCCGAGGTGCGCGAGAAGCGCGGGTCGACGTGGATCACACGTGCGCCGCGAAGCTTCGCTTCAATAACCCACTGGAAAGCGACCGGGTGACACTCGGCCATGTTGGAGCCTTGGATGATGATGCAGTCCGCATTCGCGAGGTCCTGCACCGGCTGCGTGGCTCCGCCGCGCCCAAACGAGGATCCCAAACTGGGAACCGTGGCGCTGTGTCATATGCGGGCTTGGTTCTCGATCTGAATAGCGCCCGTGGCGGTAAACAGCTTCTTGATGAGGTAGTTTTCCTCGTTATCGATGGTCGCGCCACCGAGCGAGGCGATACCGAGCGTGCGGCGCACGGGGCGGCCGTGCTCGTCGGTATCCTGCCAGTGCTTCTTGCGCGCCTCGAGGTAGCGCTCGGTGATCATCGACATCGCGGTCTCGCGATCGAGCTTGACCCACTCTTTCGACTTGGGAGCGCGGTAGAGGATGTCGGTCACGCGCCCGGGAGCATTCACGAGCTGTTCGCTCGCCGAACCCTTGGGGCACAGGCGGCCACGCGAGACGGGCGAGTTCGGATCGCCTTCGATCTGAATGACCTTGTTGTCTTTGACGTAAATGCGCTGGCCACAGCCAACAGCGCAGTAGGGGCACACGCTCTCGACGACCTTATCGGCGGTCGTGGTGCGCGCCTTGAGGTCTTGATACGTGGGCGACTGGGAGGTGGGGCCGAGCCCCAACACATCGCGAGACTTGGCCTGCCTCAGCACAGGCCAATTAAGAGGATTTAGTGATGCCATACGACAACCCTACCAGCGCCACGCGCAAAAGAAACCCTGGTCAGAAACGATCTTTAAGAAACTAAACCATTGCAAAAACTACTTCGGCGTCGGACTCCCTATCCCTCCGGGCGGCCGGGCACTACCCGCTCGCCCAGCCCTCACGTCCGTGCATTCATCCCACCCGCTCCCACCCTGCGATGCGAAGATGGAGGGGACCCGCACGCGATGCGGCCCCCTCAACCCTAGGAGAATTCGAGAATGACCTCTGAAAATCTCACCCGCGCCGAGGCGCAGGAACGCTCCTCGTTCCTCAGCACCTCCCATTACGACGTGAAGCTTGACCTCACCAAGGGCCCCAAGACATTCCTCACGGAATCCACCATCTACGTCAACGCCACCGAGGCTCGCGAAACCTTCGTCGACCTCATCGCTCCCGAAGTCCTCGAGATCACCCTCAACGGCGAGACCCTCGACAACCCCGGCGAACGTTTCGACGGCGCGCGCGTCCAGCTTCCCGCGCTCAAGGTCGGCGAGAACGTCATTACCATCCGCGCCAACGGCGCCTACATGAACACGGGCGAAGGCTTGCACCGCATGGTCGACCCGGTCGACAACGAGGTGTATCTCTACACCCAGTTCGAGGTGTCCGATGCCCGCCGCATGTACGCCAACTTCGAACAGCCCGACCTCAAGGCCACCTTCGCCTTCACGATCACCGCTCCCGCCCACTGGCGCGTCATTTCGATCGCCCCGAGCCCCGAGCCCGTCCCGGCCGGTGAGGATTCCGACGGTCAGCCGATCGCCACGTGGACTTTCGAAAAAACACCGAAGATCTCGACCTACCTGACGGCTCTCATCGCAGGCAAGTACGAGGGCTACGACGGCACGATCACCTCCCGCAACGGCCGCGAGATCCCCGCGGGCGTGTACGCGCGCGCGTCTCTCGCCCCGTACCTCGATGGCGAGTACATCGTTTCGATCGCCCAGCAGGGCTTTGAGTTCTACGAGAATCTCTTCGATTACGACTACCCGTTCCCGACCTACGACCAGATCTTCGTGCCCGAATACAACATGGGCGCGATGGAGCACCCGGGCGCCGTGACGTTCGTGGAGCGCTACGTGTTCCGCAGCGCCGTCTCGGACGCAATCCGCGAGCGCCGCGACCTCACGATCCTCCACGAGCTCGCTCACATGTGGTTCGGCGACCTTGTCACGATGAAGTGGTGGGACGACCTGTGGCTCAACGAGTCCTTCGCTGAGTTCGCCTCGACCCTCTCTTCTGCGCGCGCTACTCGCTGGACGAACGCATGGACGACCTTCGCTGGTTCGGAAAAGGCCTGGGCCTACAGCCAGGACCAGCTGCCGTCCACGCACCCGATCGTGGCCGACATGGTGGACTTCGACGCGGTAGAGACGAACTTCGACGGCATCACTTACGCGAAGGGCGCCTCGGTTCTGCGCCAGCTCGTCGCATACGTCGGTGAGGAGTCGTTCTTTAAGGGTCTTCGCGCGTACTTCAAGAAGTACGAGTGGCAGAACACGACCCTCAATGATCTGCTCGACGAGCTCGAGGCCACGAGCGGCCGCGACCTTCGCTCGTGGAGCAAGCTGTGGCTCGAGACGACCGGCGTGAACACGCTCCGCCCCGAGATTGATCGCAATAACGACGGCACCGTCGCGTCGTTCGCAGTTCTGCAGTCCGCCGCGAGCGAGCACCCCACGATCCGCCCGCACCGACTCAAGATCGGCGGCTACAGCCTCGAGGGCGGCGTCGTGACCCGCACCGTGAGCGTCGAGACCGACATCGACGGTGAGCGCACCGAGATCGCGGATCTCGCGGGCAAGAAGGCCGACCTGTGGCTCATCAACGACGAGGACCTCACCTACGCGAAGGTCCGCCTCGACGACGATTCGCTCGCGTTCGCCCTCGAGCACCTGCGCGATATCGACGACGAGCTCGCTCGCACCCTCGTGTGGAGCGCCACGTGGGACATGACGCGAGACGCCGAACTTCCGAGCCGCCGCTACCTCGATCTTCTCCTGAAGAACATCGACCGCGAAAAGGACTCCTCGGTTCTGCGCACGCTCCTCGGGCGTCTGGACCTCGTGGGCACGCGCTACGCGGCCCCGGCTGATCGCGCTGAGCGCGTGAAGAAGGTTGCGTCGGCTCTGTGGGAGCTCACGCAGGGGGCCGACGGTGGCAGCGATCAGCAGCTCCAATTCCTCGAGTCGTATCTGCAGTTTGCTGGCAAGGACGACCTCGACACGGTCAAGGGGCTGTTCGACGGATCTCTCACCCTCGCGGACCGCGAAATCGATACCGATCTCAAGTGGCAGATCACCATCGCTCTCGCCGCTCTCGGCGCTATCGACGAGGCCGGAATCGACGAGGTACTCGCGAGCGACGACACGCAAAACGGCCGTAAGAGCGCCCTCACGGCGAAGGCCGCGATCCCCACTGCCGAGGCGAAGGCAGCAGCGTGGAAGAAGACCGTCGGCGAGGACACGCTTGCGAACGAGCACCTCACCTGCGCCATCGTGGGCTTCAACCGCGCGAGCGAGGAATTGCGCGCGCCGTACATCGATCCGTACTTCGAGATGATCGAGAAGGCATGGGCGTCACGCTCGAGCGAGATCGCGAACCGTCTTATCCAGGGCTACTTCCCGGGCCAGTACCCGAGCGAAGAGATCGTCGCGAAAGCGGACGAGTGGCTCGCTTCGCATGAAGACGCGATCTACGGCATGCGCCGCCCCGTCCTCGAGGGTCGCGACTCCGTCGCGCGTGCGGTGCGCGTCCAAAACGCCGACAAGTAGTCCGCTGAGGAGGCTGCGCTGAGGGCGCGGCCACCGTCGGAAACCGTGGGCGGCCTCACCATCGGTGGGGCCGCCTTTTCATGCCCGTCTCAAGGTTTCCCTCCTACGGTGGGGGCATGAACTTTTTGGCAGAAACCACGACCCAAGAGGCTTTCTCGCTCGTGGACCGGATAGGCCAGTGGCTGCTCTCCAATGGCGTCACGATCCTCGTGATCATTCTGGTCGCCCTACTCGTGCGCTTCGTGGTGGGCATACTGGTCAATCGCATTTTTCAGACGATGTACCAATCAGGTTCGCGTATTTCGCGCATGACCAACGTCGTCGTGAAGAAGCACCCCGATGCCGGCCTCGCCGCCGCCCACGAGGAGCGCCGCAAGCAGCGTGCGGACACCCTCTCGACGGCGTCGAAGAATGTCGCGAGCGTCGTCATTTGGTCGATCGCGTTCGTCATGATCCTCGCGCAAGTGGGCGTCAACATCGCGCCGATCATCGCCTCGCTTGGTGTTGCCGGCCTGGCCGCCGGTATCGGCGCGCAAACGCTCATTAAGGACGTTCTTGCGGGCGTGATCATGCTGTTCGAGGATCTGGTGGCCGTCGGCGATTACGTCGATCTTCAGTTCGCCGAGGGAACCGTCGAAAACGTGAATTTGCGCGTCACCCAGGTGCGCGGCCTCAACGGCGTCCTGTGGACGGTGCGCAACGGGGAGATTATTTCGCTCGGCAATTACTCGCGCGGCCTCGGAACAGCGTTCGTCATGCTCGATATCGCGAGCAGCGCCGATGATGCTGCGGTGACGGAGGCGATCCACGCCGTGTTCGATACGCTCAAGGCCGATCAAAAGTGGTCGAAGCTCATTGTCGGCGCGCCCCAGGCCACCGGAATTCTTTCGGTCGACGGTGCTCGCTACCAGCGCCGGATCACTGCCGACACCATCCCCGGCAAGCAGTGGGATGTGGAGCGCGAGATCCGCAAGCGCCTTCGCGCCGAGTTCGATAAGCGGGGCATCGAGTTTGCGCTCCCGCGCTTCCAGGAGTCGGCGTAGAAAAACGCGCTACGCGCGCCGGAATGTCAGCGGCGCGTCTGTGAAGCTCTCGAGGGCCGTGCGTAGCCGTGTGGGCATGCGCACGGCCTTCGCGGTTTTGGCCTCGACAATCACGATCGTCGTGCGTGCGATCGCGTAGGGCCGCTCCAGCTCGTCGGCCGTGAGTATTTCGTAGTCGAGGTCGAGCGACGCTCCCCCAAGCTTCGAGACCCACGTGCGCACGATGACCCCGTCTCGGCGGTACCCAAGCTGGCGCGCGTACTCGATCGTGTGGGCGGCCACGAGCGTGTGGAAGGCACCGCCCGGCGACAGCTCCGCGAGCGCGGTTGGGTACGCGGGGGCGCCATTCGCGAGCTCGGTGTCCGACGGCCGCCAAAAGGCCCTCGTGCGGGCCTCCTCGAGCAGCCGCAGATACGCGGTGTTATTAACATGCCCGTACCCGTCAAGGTCACTCCACCTGACGGGTACGGGAATATCGAGGAAAGGCACGAGTGCGACGAGCCTTATTCTGCCCTGTGGTCAAACGTGCCGTGCACGCCGACGCTTTCAATCATGCTCGTCGTGGGCGCGGGCTCGCGGCGCCTAAACGCGAGCGCGAGGATGATGACGCCCGCGAGCGTGAGCGCAAGCGCTACCCACCACGAGGCGCCCGCGAGAACTAGAGCCGGGAGCGTTGCGATGGTCGCGATATCGACAAAGCCGATCGGGATATAGGCGATGCCGTAGTAGTCGAGCGTCTTGGACTTCATGTCGGGATCGACGATGCGCAGGAGCGCCATGCCCATACCGGCGGTGCCGGTGTTCCAGCCCCACGTGAAAATGCCTTGCTCAACCTTGTGATCGGCAAAGAGTTTCTTGGAGACGAACACGTAGTAGGCAAGCACGAACAAGGTGCCCGCGAGGATAAGAATGAGAAGCGGCTGCCAGTAGGAGGCCACGACCTTCGGATCGATCGAGGCTACGCCGAAGGCCACGAGCAGGTCGGTTGACATGCCGCTTCCACGCTCAAAAATTTTCCCTTCGAAGACGTTTTCCGCTTTGAATGCTTTGAGAACGAACAGCACGACGTACCCGAGGAGGAACGAGACGCTGAAGGTAGGAACCGACAGCCACTCGACCTGGCTATTCGCCCACGAGGTGAACATGTAGGCGAAGGCCGCAATCATGAAGAGCAGCCCCAGGTGGTAGGTGATCGGGTCCAGGCTCGTCGAGGATACGGGAGAAACACCAATCGATTCGCGGTTCTCTTCGGCGATGATGCCCGTGCGAAGATCCTTCGGAAGGGACTTGAAGTCCTTGAGGTAGGCCGTGTTGCCGCGCATCGATTCGACCTTGATGATCGCGATTCCGCCCACGACGGACAGGATGATGCCGATCGTGGCGGACGTCATCGCGAGGGAAAGTGCCTCGGGCCATGTGTTGCCAAAACCGTCGGCGATCGCGGCTGCCGTGCCGTGGCCGCCCATGAAGCCGGCTGCGAGGAGCAAGCCGAAGCCGTCGGGCAGGTCATTGAAGAACAAACTGAGAATGCCGAGGGCGAAAATCAGACCGAAGCCCCATTGGAGAACCGAGATGGCCTGGGAGACGGACCACATGGTGCGAACGGCACGAAACACGTTGCCGAGTCCCGCGATTTTCGAGGTGAACGGAAGCGCCGCGAATACGACCGCGATCAGGATCGAGGAGTAGATGGGGACGGAACTACTGAACGGGATGATGTTCAAGACGTTGGGGCCGAGAATAAGGCCGAGAAGCCCGGCGATCAGGCCGGCGGGCAAGAAGAGAGACTGAATCGGCTTGACCCAGGCGCGCAAAAGCACACCGATGAGGATCAGAAGGCCCATCCAGCCGAGGTCGGTAAAGACGTCCCACGCGCTCATCGTTCACATCCTTTGACTCATCTCGCGAATATTTGCAAACGAGTCACGGTACCACGGGAAAGGGCTGGTGAGTCACGTTCACGTGAGAGGTGGCACCGGTTGGGACTTAATCCGCGAGTTCACCCATGGGACCCCAGCCTTCACCTTCGATGTCCTTCGAGATGATCTCGGGAGTTTCAGAGATGAGCGGGCGCATGGCATCCAGGCCGGCCTGGAAGTGCGGGGCGTTGACGTGCTTCTCTCCGGCCTCGGCGTCACGGTACATCTCGACAAGGAGGAATTCGTTTTCGCGCTCCGTGCTGCGGTACCACTCGAAGAAGAGGCAACCTTCCTCCGCGCGGCACGCGTTCGTGTAATCCGCAAGTTTTTCGAGGAAGGTGGCGGTCTCTTCGGGCTTGACCTGGTATTTCACGTTAATGAAAATCATGGCGCCAACCTAGCTTTTGACCCTGCATAGATCCTTGCCGCGCGCCTAGCAGGTGCGAGTGCCGTCATTGAGGCCGGTGATGATGTTCTCGACGACGTCCTTCGCGGGCTGTTCTATGCTCGCGATGATGCCAGCTTCGTCGTCGTCAAGCTGTTCGAGAGTCGCGAACTGGGAATCAAGAAGCGAAGCGGGCATGTACTCGTGGTGACGGTGCGCGATGCGCCCAGCGATGAGTTCTCGACTTCCCGCAAGGTGCACGAATTGGAGATCCGGTGCGAAGGAGCGCAGCTGATCGCGGTAGCGGCGTTTAAGCGCGGAGCACACGATCGCGCACGTGACGCCTTTCGCGCGCTCACGCGCGATGGTCTCGCCGATCGCGTCCAGCCATGGAGCGCGGTCCTGGTCGGTGAGCGGAGTTCCCGAAGCCATTTTGGCTTTATTGGCCGCTGGGTGAAGATCGTCGCCGTCGATGAACGTCAGCCCTAGACGGTCAGCGAGGGCCTTTCCGACGGTGGATTTTCCCGTGCCCTGCACGCCCATGATGATGAGCGGGGTCTGGCTCACGACAAGTCTCCTTTTGGTGTGCGGCGCTAGTTTTCCCCACCACTGTAGAGGATTCACCAGTGCGTTCCCCCTAGGATTGAAGGAGCGAAAGGAGACCTCATGCCACGCTCGAACGACCAGCGCCTGACCCTCGCCATCGCCGTCGACCTCCCCGAAGACGAATGCGCGTTGATCCGCGAGCGCGAACCTCGCGTGAGGCTCGTTCGCACCGGAGCTCTTGCGCGTCCGCGCCGGTACGACTCCGACTGGGTGGGCGATCCGGCTTTCACGCGCTCTGATGCAGACGAGCGGGCGTATCAGGAGATCCTCGAAAGCGCCGATGCCGTCGTGGGCCTTCCTGACGATAGCCCCGCGAAGCTCGCAGAGCTCGTGCGAAGCAACCCTCGGCTCCGCTGGGTTCACACGATGGCTGCGGGCGGCGGAGCACAGGTGAAAGCTGCGCATCTCAGCTCTGAAGCGCTTGAACGCGTCACGTTTACAACCTCGGCGGGCGTGCACGGCAGCACCCTTGCGGAGTTCGCAATCTTTGGACTACTCGCTGGGGCGAAGAACCTTCGTGGCCTCGAAGATGATCAACGTGCGCACGTGTGGCCAACCATTCGCGTACACCCTCGCCACCTCGATGAAATGACGGTTCTCGTGCTCGGTCTTGGCGGTATCGGCAAGGCTGTCGCCTCCCGGCTCAAGGCTTTCGGCACCGAGGTCTGGGGAACCTCGCGCTCGGGCCGCGCTGTCGAGAACGTGGACCGCATCGTGCCGCTCGCTGACCTTCACGACGCGCTGTCGAGGGTCGACGCCGTCGTGGTGACGCTTCCCGGCACGGACGAGACTCGCCACGTGCTCGATCGGCAGGCGTTTTCTTCGATGAAGAAGGGCATGATCCTCACAAATGTCGGCAGGGGAAGCGTGATTGACGAGGCTGCGCTTCTCGATGCCCTCGACGACGGCACCGTCGATTTCGCTGCACTCGACGTGGTGGAGCGCGAGCCCCTCCCTCACGAGCACCCACTTTGGGATCACGAAAAGGTTCTCCTCAGCCCACACTCGGCAGCCCTGAGCGCGCAGGAGGGGATGCGCATCGCGGCGATCGTGGCACGCAACGCGACGGCGCTCCTCGACGGCACACCCCTCACAAATGTTGTCGATACCCTCAACTTTTATTAGGAAGGCGTTCATGCGCCCTTCGTTAAGATGGGCGCATGTCGATTCCTGAGCCAGCAGCCGTGACCCGCAGCCTCCTCGATCTTTTCGAGCTTCGGAAAATCGATGGGCCCGAGCAAACATTTGAGGGGACTTCGCTCCCCCAGCCGGGCGGGCACGTGTTTGGCGGGCAGATGATGGCGCAGGCCCTGATCGCAATGGCGCGCACCGTGCCGGAGGGGCGCCGTGTGCACTCGACCTACGCATCGTTCCTCGAGCCCGCTCGCGCGAGTGAGCCGCTGACCTTCACCGTACGCACGCTCCGAGATGGCGGGTCGTTCTCCACCCGCGCACTCGAGGTCACGCAGCGCGGAAACCTCGTCCTCACGATGAATGGCTCGTTCCAGGAACGCCAAGAAGGAGTGCACCACGTGGACGAGGTGGCGTCGGACCACTCCCCCGACACTCTCCCGAGCACACGCGACGAACTGGGCCGGGTAGACCACCCGCTCGCGCAGTTCATGGCGTACCAGCGCCCCGTGGACATTCGAAACGCGACCGGCTCTTTGTACTTCACTCCGGACCCTGAAAAGCGCGCCGAACAGGCCGTGTGGATGCGCGCTCTCACCCCGATCGACACGCGCGATCCGCTCACCCATGAAGCGGTCCTGACGTATGCGAGCGACTACACTCCCTTCGAGCCGACCATCCGCCGCCAGGGCCTCACGTGGCTCACGCCCGGCCTGCGCGTCGCCACTCTCAACCATTCGATGTGGTTCCACTCGGATGTCAACGTCGACGACTGGCTGCTGTATGTGCAGCGCTCCCCTGCCGCGACCGGCGGCCGCTCGCTCAGCGTTGGTCAGATTTACACACGCGAAGGCTCGCTCGTCGCGACCGTGAACCAAGAGGGCATGTTCCGCATCCGCACGGAGGTGAAGGACAGTGACCACCCCGCCGTTTGATCCGAGCGCCCGCGTCGAGAAGGTCGCAACCGGCGCGGCCTGGGCCGAGGGCCCTCTGTGGTACCCCCTCGAGAAGGTCGTGCGCTTTAGCGACATCCCGAACAACCGCATCATCCAGCTCGACCCCGCAACCGGCGAAACGCTCGTGTGGAAAAGCGGCGTCAACTACGCCAATGGCCGCGCTCACCACCCCGATCTGGGAGTCGTCGAATGCAACCACGGGACCCGCTCGCTCGATAAGGCGCCGCTCGTGCCGTTCATGGACGCGGAAATGCTCATCGACTTCTTCGAAGGCGGGCGCCTCAACTCCCCGAACGACGTTGCCGTGCACCCGATCGAGCACACGATCTGGTTCACCGACCCTCCCTACGGGATCCTCAGCGAGGGCCAGGGGCAGCCGGGCGAGATGGAGTACGGACGCGCGTATGTGTTCAAGCTTGATCATCACGGCGACCTCGAGGCCGTTGTGACCGAACTGAGCCGCCCGAATGGCATCGCTTTCAGCCGCGACGGTAAACGCCTGTACGTCACGAACACCGCCGATAACCCCGATAAACCCGAGGAGAACGCCCCCGAATCCGTCACGGATAGCGCGGGCCGTCACCATATTTGGGCCTTCGACCTCGACGCTGACAACGCGGTCGTCAAGGGCAGCGGGCGTCCGTTTGCCTGCCCCGCGGCCGGGGTTCCCGATGGCATCACCGTCGACGAAGAGGACCGGGTGTGGTCCTCCGGCGGGGACGGGGTGAGCGTGTTCGATTCCGACGGCTCTCTGATCGCCCACGCGCCCGTTCCAGAGGTTGTGTCTAATCTCTGCTTCGGCGGGGAGGACGGCCAGGACCTCTTCATCACGGCCACCACGAGCCTTTACCGGCTCCGCACGAACACCCGCGAGCCGTGGAGTTTCGCCTAGCGACCACCCTTTACCGTCTCGGGGAAGAGCGTCGCGGTCCACGATTCGACGAGCCGCTCGAGAATCTCTCCGCCTACTTTGTCGAGGCCGGGACCGAGCTGGCCGAAAACCTCGGCGCTGATCGTGCCGAGTAGCGCGCACCAGAGGTCGATCGTGGTCGCCGCGCATCTCGTGGCCTCGTCGCGGTTTATTGCGCAGGCTTTTGCTGCCTCTGCTCCCACGTTGTCGAGATCGCTCCGGTCACTGGTCCCGAACACGTCCTCCAACCCGCCCTCGAGGAACGCGGCATAGGGGCCGCTGGGATCGGCGCCGATAAGGTTGCCGGCAGCGACGATGTGCGCGAGACGGGCGAGTAGACGCGTGCCCGGTGCGACAGTTTGATCGGCTGGCGCGGCGTAGCCGGGAACGGGGGTGCCGTAGACGAGACCCCATCGCGTTGTGTTTGCGAGCGCCCATGAGCGCATGGCGCGCGCGAACGTTCCGAGGCCCTCGGGGCTTTCTGCGCCACACCGCTCTTTTGGGTCCAGACCCAAGGCGTCGTCAACAGCATCAGCAAGGTCGGTGTAGGCGTCGATGACGAGGAGCGTGAGCAGCTCATCGCGGTCGCGCACGTATCTGTACAGGGCCGATGACGCGACCGACATATCTCGGGCAATTTCCCGCAATGAGAGGTCTGCGGGGCCCTTTTCCTCGAGCTGCTGCCTGGCAAGGCGCAAGATTTCAGTTTCCATGCGCCGCCGATTCTCGGCGCGGCTTCGGCGTTCACTCATGCGTCCATCCTCGCATTTCACAGGCTCGAAATCGACAGCGAGAGCGGTGCTCTTGTTTTTAAGGGTGCGAACGCCTATATTCCTTAAACGAGAGCACTGATCACATTTTGGAGGGCTGTTTTGAAGATTCTCGTCACGGGGGCCGGGCAAATCGGCAACGCAATCGTCAGGTCACTGCGCGCAACGGGTGACGACGTGACAGTTATCCGGCGCAGCGCACACCCAATCGAAGGGGTGCGCGTCATTGCGGGCGACGCAGGCAAGCGCGCTCTACTCGAACGCGAGGCGCGCGGCGCGGACGCGATCATGCACTGCATCCACGCGCCCTACACCGCAAAGGCCTGGCGAGAGGAACTGCCCCACCGCGAGCAAGCGGTCATGGACGTCGCCGAAGGCCTTGGCATCCCCGTTATCTTCCCCGAATCCGTCTACGCATTCGGGGCACAGGCGCACGACCTGCACGAGGGAGCGCCGATACACCCGTGCTCTCCCCTCGGGGACGTGCGCGCCGAGCTCCTCGAAGCTCGCGCGGCACATGCGGCGCACACCGCGAGTGTCGTTGCCGCCGACCTCGTGGGAAAAGGCGCCTCCGCAAAGGCGTCGGTGCCCACGATGAGCATCGTCAACCCCACCCTCACGGGAAAAACATGCTGGGCTCTCGGAGGCCCCGACACCCCTCACGCCATGACGTTCGTATCGGACCTCGCCGACGCCATGATCCACGTGGCCCGAGAGCACACGCGCGTATTCGCGGGCAACTCGAGCGCTATACTCAACGCCCCCTCCCCCACACCGGTCACCTTCCGCGAACTGGCGCGCATCGTCTCCACCCGCGCAAACGTGAGCGCTCCGAAGATTCACACAATCCCGGCCTGCACACTCTCTTTAACGGGGATGGCGAGCCCCACACTCCGTTCGCTTTCTCAGCAACGCTATCTGTGGGACTCGCCATCACGCCTCGCACCCGGAGCGCTCACCGAAGAGCACGGCCTCGAGTCAACGAGGTGGAGCGAGGCAATTTTCGCCTAAACCGCGGGCTCACGCCATCGCGGCATTACCCTCTTCCTGGGCCTTCTTGACACCTTCCTCGGCGGAGAGATTGCCCGCGAAGATCTCCTGGAAGACGGGCATTACGGCATTAAGGCCGGCGAGGGACTTTGCGCCGGTATCCGCGGGGCCGGGATTCTTCGCCGCTTCGATGAACTGCTCGACGTCGACGCCCTGCTCTTTCCAGAAGTCCACGAAGGACTGCTGCGCATCCACGTGGCCGGGGAACGAAATTCCCTGCTCACCCAGGGGCAGCTGCCCCTCCTTCGAGCCGAGCCATTCGAGAAGCTTCACAACCGACTCCTGGTCCTCGCGCTTCGCGTTACCCGCGGCAACCACGCCGTGCACGAGCGACTTCGCCCCCTTCGGGCCTGCCACCATGGGGGCGATAGCCCACTCGAAGGCGCCGTCGACCGAGTCGTGGATCGTCTTGAGGCTAAACGGGCCGCTCTGGAAGAGGCCGAGCTTACCCTGAATAAACAGGTCACGCGCGAAATCGCCGTTCGTATTGGTGTCAGCGGCCGAAGGCGCAACCTTGAGTTCGTTGACGAGCGCAGCGAGGTAGGAGAACACCTGGACGCCCTGCTCTGAATCGAATGCGTACATATCGTTGGCATCCTGCCACTCGGCACCGTTCGAGCTCAGGAAGGGGCCAATGATGGATTGGCGATCGCACGCCGCATTGAAACCGAACACGCCATCCTTCGTGAGCGCGGTGGCGGCATCGCGAAGGGCATCCGAGCCGGCGGTGGGATCGAAGGCGAGTCTCGTGGGGTCCACGCCAGCGGCGTCGGTGAGGTTCTTGTTATAGAAGAGAGCGATCGAGTCCCAGACCTGCGGAACACCCCACAGCGAGCCGTCGCGGGTGTACAGGTCAACGACAGCCTTCTCCCAGTCCTTCACGGACCCGCCGAGCTTCTCCGAAATATCGACGAGCGCTCCGGCCTGCTGGAACTGAGTGAAGCTCGCGGAGTTCAGCCAGAACACATCAGGGGCGCTATCCGAAGCGCCGTCAGAGAGATCGAGAGGCAACTTCGTCCAGTAGTCGTCCCACGGAACAACCTCGACCTCGACCTTGATCCCCGATTCCTCGGTGAACTTCTTGAGCGACTCCTCGTATGCCGCCTTCGCCGTGCTATCCCAAATGCGGAACTTAAGCGCCCCAGCGTCGGAACCCGAGCCCTTCTTCGCGGACGAGCCCGAATCTGACGGCGAGCACGCGGCGAGCGCCGCGGCCGCGGAGGCTACGAGTCCACCGGAGAGAACTGTGCGACGTGAAACCATGTGATGGCCTTTCTTCAGCGGTCGTGCGGGCACCCTCGTGCCCTGCACATTGTTAACGCAAGAGCATACCGGATATTTATGGATGCCATAAGCGATGTTTATCGCAGTTCGGTTCCACCGATCGACTGCGCTACCTGCTTCTGGAACACGAGATACAGGAGGATGAGCGGAATCATCGCGAGCGTCGTTGCCGCCATGACCATCGTCCAATTGTTGTTGTATTGAGTACTGAGTGCCGAGGTCGCAACCGTAAGGGTCTGCCACGTGTCCCCCGTCGTGATAATGAGCGGCCACATGAAGGAGTTCCAGTGGGTCACCACGGTGATCACGATGAGCGTCACGATAATCGGACGGTTGAGGGGCACCACGAGGCTGCGAATCATCCGCAGATGCCCCGCGCCATCAACGCGCATCGCATCCAGCAACTCCTGAGGCACGCTCCGGAAATTTTCACGGAGCAAGAACACGGCGTAGGGGCTGCCAAACACGAACGGCAACACGAGCGCCCAGAATGTATTGCGCAGCCCCATCTGCTGGAAGGCGAGGAACAGAGGCACGACAACCACGACCTGCGGAACAAGCAAGGTCGCAATAAACGCCCAAAACAGCACGTCACGACCGGGAAATTGCAGATACGCAAACGCGTAGGCCGCGAGAATGGAAAAAACGATCTGCCCCACAAGGATCACCGCGACCATTTGCGTCGTCACGGCAAACGGTGTCACAAAGCTGTGGGGCCCCGTGAAGAGCGACGAAAAGTTCTCGATCGTCGCGGGGTCCGGAAGATGAATGGGGCCCTGGCGCAGGAAGTCACCGGGTGCACGCAGCGCCGTCATGATCGAGAGCGAAAACGGCGCGAGTGTAAGCACGGCAGCAATGATGAGGATCGTGTACGCCACGATCGCCGAAAGCACCGACTTTTTCTTCATAGACACCGCCCTCAGGACATGTCGTAGGTGATGCGGCTCGAGAAGAACCGCTGCTGAATAAACGAGAGAGCCGCGAGGATGACGAAGAGGATCACGGCTACGGCTCCAGCCCGCCCAAGCCGACCCGCACCAAATGCCTCGTTGTAGATGAGCGAGGCAATGACCTGGGTGCTATTGCCGGGCCCTCCCCCGGTCAGCGAATACACGGTGTCGAACACCTGGAAGCTCGCGACCATCTGCGTGAGCGCCACGAAAAACGTCGTGGGATTCAAAAGCGGCAGCGTAATCGCAAAAAACCTCCGGATGCTGCCCGCACCGTCAAGCTCAGCGGCTTCGTAAATCGACGGCGGGATCTTCTGGAGCCCGGCCTGATAGAAAAGCGCGTTATATCCGACGGCCTGCCACACCGCGACGAATGCCACGGCAGGAAGGGCGAGCGTGTGCGAGCTCAACCATTCGATTCGGGTTCCAATCAGCGCGTTCAGGGCCCCGTAGGTGGGCTGGTAGATCCATTTCCATACGACGCCGATCGCAACGGGCGCGCACACCCACGGGATCACGACGATCACCCGGAACAGGGTTGACCCGGGGAACATTTTATTGAGCTGAATCGCGAGCAGTAACCCGAGCGCAATCCCGAGAGGCACGCTCATGAGGGTGAAGAGAAGCGTGACAAACAAGGAGTTCCACAGTGCGTCGCCCGTGAACAGGATCTCGTAGTTTTTGAGACCGATGAAGTCGTGCGAGCCGACGATCTCCCAGTTCGTCAGTGAAAGCCCGAAGGCCACAACGACCGGCAAGAGAATGAAGGCAAACACGCCTATCGCCGCGGGCAACACGAAGAGCCACGAAAGAATCGGGTGGCGAAGTCGCATCATCGATCGACTCCTTCCACCCGATACTCTCTGACATCTTGAGGTCGATACTTATGCCCGACCTAACGACAAGCTATGCCAGCGTACACCCCATTCACTGTGCGACGCGCACTAGGCCAAGCTCAGCGGTGTGAGCAAGAACGCGATGCGACGGCACGACACGCACGGTGTAGCCCACCGACCCGAGGGTTTCGAGCGAGTGCTCGGCCGCATAGCGGCCATCCACGCCCTGCGTCATCGCCACGGTGATGGGATCCTCAAGCTCGCCGTCCTCGTTCGCGGAGCCCACGACAAGTTGGACCTGGACGTCGTCGGCATGGATCTCCCCGAGCTCAACACTCGCGCTCACGGCGAGAACATCGCCGTCAACCGAATCCTCGACGTCGCGAACACTCACGCCGCCCCAGCCTTGCGCGAGCCGCTGCTTGTACTCGGCGAACTCGTGAGAGAGACCCTCATCGTTCGCAAACAGCGCAACCGACTGCGATGCCGGCGCATACAGCTGCTCGACGTAATCGCGCACCATGCGAGTCGCGGTCACCTTCGGCGCGATTTCCACGAGGGAATTGCGCACCATCTGCAACCACTTCGCCGGAACGCCGCTCTCATCCCTGTCGTAGAACAGCGGAACGATGCGGTTCTCGAGAATGTTGTAGAGGCTCTCCGCCTCGAGGCGGTCGCGCTCGGCGCGGTCCTCGATGTCGACGGTTTCGATCGTCCAGCCGGCGTCGTCGGTGGCCATTTCATCCCACCAACCGTCGGAGGTCGAGAACGTGAGACCGCCGTTGAGCGCAACCTTCATACCCGAGGTGCCCGAGGCTTCCTCCGGACGAATCGGGTTATTGAGCCACACGTCCGAGCCGGACACGAGGTACTGCGCCATGCGAATGTCGTAGTCCGCGAGGAACACGATGCGGTGGCGCACGCCGTGATCGTCCGCGAACTGCACGAGGCGCTGCATGAACTCCTTGCCGGGGTAATCCGCGGGGTGCGCCTTGCCAGCCACGACGATCTGCACGGGCCGCTCCTCGTTGAGGAGGATGTCCCGCAAGCGCTCCGGCTGGCTCAACATGAGCGTGAGGCGCTTGTAGGTTGAGACGCGACGCGCGAAGCCGATCGTGAGCACGTTCGGGTCGAGCACCGAATCAACCCAGCCAAGCTCGCCCGGGTGCGCACCACGGCGCACCCACGAACGGCGTACATCTTCGCGCGCACGCTCGACAAGATTCGCGCGCAGCGTATTTCGGACATCGAGAAGTGCCTTGTCACTCAAGGTCCCAAGCTGCGACCAGTCGCTGCGCGCCGACAGGTCAATATCGCCGAACACGCTCTTGTACAGCGCATCCATGGGGCGCGAGATCCACGTGCGGCGGTGTACACCGTTCGTAATCGAGGTGATCGGCACCTCCGCCTCGTCGAAGCCCGGGTAAAGGTCCTTGAACATGCGGCGGCTCGTCTCGCCGTGGAGCTTCGCAACACCATTCGACCGCTGCGAGAGGCGGAACCCCATGTGCGCCATGTTGAAGATCTGCCCGCCATCCTCGACACCGAGCGCGAGCGCAGCCTCCACCGGCAGATTCGGGACGAGGCGTGAAATGCCGTTGCCGTCCGCATCGAGGAAGTGACGCAGCTGGCCCGCATCGAAACGATCGATACCGGCGGGAACGGGGGTGTGAGTGGTAAAGACCGAGCCCGCACGGGTCTTCGTGAGCGCCGCATCAAAACTCAGGCCCTTACCCATGAGCTGACCGATGCGTTCGAGGCCGAGGAAGCCCGCGTGGCCCTCGTTGAGGTGGAAGACGTCTCGCTCGCGGCGCCCCTCGAGCTCAGCAAACCGCTCGACGGCTCGCACACCGCCGATGCCGAGCACGATCTCCTGTTCAATACGGTGGAAGTGGTCGCCACCGTAAAGGCGGTCGGTGATCTGGCGGGCGCCCTCGTCGTTGCCTTCAACGTTCGTATCGAGGAGAAGCAGCGAGATGCGCCCCACCTGGGCCTTCCACAGAGCGATCGTGATGATCCGCTCGCCGGGGAACGTGACATTCACGCACACCTGGTCACCGTCGGCATCCGTCACGGGCACGACCGCGAGATCCTCAGTGACGTTCTGCTTGTAGTTTTCCTGCTGCCAACCTTCGCGGTTGAGCGACTGGGAGAAGTAGCCCCACTGATAAAGCAGACCCACGCCGATGAGGTCGACGCCGAGGTCCGAGGCGGACTTCAGGTGGTCACCGGCGAGGATGCCGAGACCACCCGAGTAGATCGGGAGGGTCGGGGTGATACCGAACTCCATCGAGAAGTACGCGATTGCCGGAGCGGCCGGCACCTCTTTCTGGAACCAGCGCTCACTCGTCATGTAGGTGTCGAGATCCTCGAGGCAGTCCTCGAGGGCAGAGCGGAACTTCGGATCAGCCGCAACCTCGCTGTAGCGGCGCGCGGGCACCATCCCGAGTTGCACAACGGGATTGCGGTTGCTCTCCTCGTACGCACGCGGATCGAGCGCCTCGAAAAGGTCGCGGGTTTCGGCGTTCCAGGTCCACCGAAGGTTGTAGGCGAGGGTGCGAAGCCCCTCGAGCTCGGCGGGGAGTTCTGACGTCACGGAAAGAGTACGAAGTGCCTTCATATCCCTTAAGGTAGCCGAGCCCGCCGCTTACCATGCATGTTCCGCATGAAAAGTTCTTGCGGAGTTTGCTTGAGGTTAGCGGCGGGCTCGACCACGGCGATCATTACTGGATATCGCGGATTTTCGAGCAGTCCCACGCGCACCAGAAGAGAACCGCGAGCGTGACGAGGCTCTGGAGAACAGGAAGTGCGATTGGGAGCAGTGGAACCTCCGCATCTGTCTTCACAGCGTTGATGATGGAGCCGAGGATGCTCACCGTCTCAATAGACCACGAGTCGACGTTAAACGACAGGGGAATGAGGATGGACACCACACCCACGAGTTGCGATACCACGGCCCACATGAACACCGCGACAATCACAGGCCCCGCGACTCCAAGCCTGCCCAAGAACCCCTTACTTCCCACAAGCACGGCGAAATACACGTAGGCGAGGAACGACACGACCCCAAGCACTATCCACATGAGCCCGCACGTCAACACCACCGGGTGCTCGCGGAATAGTTGCCCGACTCCGGTCATGAGATCACCGAGGGCGAGGTCTCCTTTGGGTGCAAGACACGCGAACGAAAGAATCACCATCACGAGCGTCCCCACGACCGATACGAATAAAGCAAGCACGCCGCTCACGAGCTTCCCTGCCAAAAGGGCGAGCCCACCGACGGGCCACGTGCGAGTGACCGGGGCTTCACGCCCCACCATGCTCACGTAGAAATACCCCGCAAGCACTAGGCCGGTCGCAGCGACCAACAGGCCCGCAGCCATCCATACCCCCACAAAAGCAACCGGCTTGAGAGGCGCCACGAGGGCCCCTAGGCCGGAGAACGCGAGTGCCACCGCAATGCCTGCGAGCGTGGCCATACCTGTCATCGGTAACACGCGGCTCATATCGAGCCGCACAATGGTCCCGAAGCCAGGCAACCTCATGCTATCTGCGTGTGCGTTCATATCCATACACCTTCCTCAGTCGTTCGACGAGCCCGTCGCCCGTCTGTTCACGCAGTTCATCGGGACAGACATCGTCGACGATCTGACCGCGGCGCATGAGAAGCGCCCGATCCACGATCAACTCGAGATCCTGCACCATGTGCGAAGTAATAAGGAGAGAACAGTCGTCGCCGAGAGCCGCGATCACCTCGCGCAACGTTTGCTCGCGCGAAAGCGGATCAACGCCAGAGATCGGCTCATCGAGAAGAAATAGCCGCGCGTCGCGTGCCATGGCGAGCGCGATATGCGCCTTTTCCTGCTGCCCTTTACTAAGTTCATGCAGACGCCGCGTTGGCTCTATACCGAAGTTTTTGAGGATCGCGCGCGCCTTAGCCTCGTCGAAGTCCGCGAACACCTGCCCAAACACGCGCATGCAGGACTCGACAGTAAAGCGCGCTGGAAGCGCCGAACGATCCGGCAGGTAGCTCACCATCGATTTCGATCGTGGCCCGACTAATTCGCCGCACACCCGCACTTCACCAGAATCCAGTCGAACGAGGCCCGCGACTGCCTTGAGGAAGGTCGATTTTCCACAGCCGTTCTCGCCGATCAGCCCGACGATGCTCCCAGGCTCGACATCGAGATCGACGCTGTCGAGGGCAATCGTTGCCCCGTAGGCCTTTGAAGCCTTGTCTACTCGCAAAAGTTGCGAAGTCATGGTTTTTCACCCTTTCGAGAGTGATTTAAGAGACGCTCACGGAAGAGCGTTTCAATATCCTGGGGCGAGAGTCCTAGCCCCGTGAGCTGCTCGAGTGCACGATCCGCAATCGCTTCACTCTCGCTAGTTTTGAGGTCATCCGTAGCGTCATCAGTGACGAGCACTATGCGCCCCGATGTTCGCTCGCTCTTGGTATGGCCCCGCCGGTCCATCTCGGCGAGGGCTTTCTGTACGGTGTTGGGGTTGACGCGATAGTCGAGGGCAAGGTCGCGAGTCGAAGGGACCTTTTGGCCCGCAATCCATTCGCCCGCCGCAATTTTTCGCGTGAACTCCTCGACCAGCTGGACCCACACCGGTCTCGAAGCATCGAAGTCCATCCACACCACCTTGTCTTACTGTATTACGTACTTAATACAGTAGCACAGATGTTAAGGCAAAGAAAACCCGGGACCTCGAAAGTCCCGGGTTTTTCGGTCGACTCCTTCGCTCAAAGGAGCGAGCGACGTTATTAGTCCCTCGTGAGGCGGCGATGCGTCACGCGGTGCGGACGCGCGGCATCCTCTCCAAGACGCGCAACCTTGTTCTTCTCGTACGACTCGAAGTTGCCTTCAAACCAGTACCAATTCGAGGGGTTCTCCTCGGTGCCCTCGTAGGCAAGGATGTGGGTCGCAACGCGGTCAAGGAACCAGCGGTCGTGCGAAACGACCACGGCGCAGCCGGGGAAGTTCAAGAGCGCGTTTTCGAGCGAGCTGAGGGTCTGCACGTCGAGATCGTTGGTCGGCTCGTCGAGGAGCAGCAGGTTGCCGCCCTGCTTGAGCGTGAGCGCGAGGTTCAAGCGGTTGCGCTCACCGCCCGAGAGCACGCCGGCCTTCTTCTGCTGGTCCGGGCCCTTGAAGCCGAACTGCGACACGTAGGCACGCGAGGGAATCTCAACCTTGCCCACCTCGATGAAGTCGAGGCCGTCACTAACGACCTCCCACAGGTTCTTCTCGGGGTCGATGTTCTCGCGGTTCTGGTCGACGTAGCTGATTTTCACGGTTTCGCCGACCTTGAGTTCACCACCGTCGAGAGGTTCGAGCCCCACGAGGGTCTTGAAGAGGGTGGTCTTGCCCACGCCGTTCGGGCCGATCACACCGACAATGCCGTTCGGTGGGAGCGAGAAACTCAGGCCATCGATGAGAACGCGATCGCCGAAGCCCTTCTTAAGATCCTTCGCATCGATCACGACGTTGCCGAGGCGCGGGCCCGGCGGGATCGTGATTTCTTCGAAATCGAGCTTGCGCATCGACTCGGCTTCCTTCGCCATCTCCTCGTAGCGAGCGAGGCGTGCCTTGGACTTAGCCTGGCGGCCCTTCGCGCTCGAGCGAACCCATTCGAGTTCTTCCTTGAGGCGCTTTTGGAGCTTTTGATCCTTCTTGCCCTGAACCTCGAGGCGCTCCTGCTTCTTTTCGAGGTAGGTCGAGTAGTTGCCCTCGTACGGGTAGAGGTGGCCACGGTCGACCTCGGCGATCCACTCGGCGACGTGATCGAGGAAGTAGCGATCGTGGGTAATCGCGATAACGGCGCCCTCGTAGCTCTGCAGGTGCTTCTCGAGCCACAGAACTGACTCGGCATCGAGGTGGTTCGTGGGCTCGTCGAGGAGGAGCAGATCGGGCTTTTGGAGGAGAAGCTTGCACAGCGCGACGCGACGGCGCTCACCACCGGAGAGGTGCGTCACCGGCTCGTCACCCGGAGGGCAGCGAAGCGCATCCATCGCCTGCTCGAGCTGCGAGTCAAGATCCCAGCCGTTCGCGGCGTCGATCTCCGTTTGAAGAGTGCCCATCTCGGCCATGAGCGCATCGAAATCCGCATCCGGCTCACCCATGAGCTCGCCGATTTCGTTGAAACGCTGGACCTTCGCGTAAAGCTCGCCCATGCCTTCCTGGACGTTTTCGAGGACGGTCTTCTCCTCATTCAGCGGCGGCTCCTGAAGGAGAATGCCCACGCTGTAGCCGGGGCTGAGGCGCGCTTCACCGTTGCTCGGCTCGTCGAGCCCCGCCATGATCTTGAGGATGGTCGACTTACCCGCGCCGTTCGGGCCAACCATGCCGATCTTGGCGCCCGGGAAGAAGCTCATGGTGACGTCGTCAAGGATGACCTTGTCGCCCACTTGCTTGCGCGCCTTGTACATGGTGTAGATGAACTCTGCCAATGTCTCTCCATTTGACTCGTGGGTTGGTTCCCCCGCCATGCCGCCGGCTCGAGCCGCAGCGGCGGGCACAATGGTTTCAGTCTAACGGTGGCGCCTGCGTTTCAGCCGAGCGGAACCCCACGTTCGGTAAGGATTTCACGCGCGATTTCCCAGCCAGGTCGGTCGGGTTCGGCAGCGGTGTCCGACGCCACCGTGCGGTCATTGCGCGGCCAATAGTGGGCATCGATGCCGAGCTTGCGGGCGGCATCGACGTTTGACTGCAGGTCGTCGAAGAAGATCACGTTGCGAGGTTTGGCGACGCCGCCCGTTTCGTGCGCAACCGCGTCGAGGAGGATTTCGAAGATCTCGGGATCGGGCTTTTGAACCTTCTCTTCGGCGCTAATGATCGCGAATTCAAAGGGCTCGAACCATTCTTGCTGACGCACGTACTCACCGAAGGATGCGTTCGTGTTCGAGAGCAGTGCAATTCGCACCGAGTTGCGCGCGAGATCGTGAATAAGTTCGCGACTCCCCTTGGCGATCTGAACCCAGTACCGGTTATCGAGGTCGATGAGGGCTTCGATCTCCTCGGCGGTCGGCTCGCCGATCGCCCCGGCCTCGCACACGGCCCGCCAATACTCGACGACCGAGATCTCCCCGCCGTCGAGCTTCACGCGCTCGCGCCAGTACACCTCACGAACCGATTCGTACTCGCCACCGACTTCGGCGTGAACGACCGGAACGG
Source organism: Dermabacter sp. HMSC06F07 (assembly GCF_001807345.1). NCBI lineage: Bacteria > Bacillati > Actinomycetota > Actinomycetes > Micrococcales > Dermabacteraceae > Dermabacter > Dermabacter sp. HMSC06F07. The sequence goes on along the minus strand of NZ_KV788570.1, from coordinate 98,674 downwards.
GATTGTGGTGGGCGGCGAGCACACCTCCGAAGTCGAACACCACCGTGAACTGAGTGACCGAATCCTGTGACCTGCGCCTTGCGCGTGCCATAACCTCTCCTTCGTGTCGTGTGCGTGTAACGACGATGTTTTCGCTGCCTAACCGCACGTAGGCAGGCCCTTGATCGACCCCGTAGAAGCGATCTGTTCAACCGAGTTGATGGCATCCGAAAGCGTGTCGATCTTGACGACCTGGAGGCCCTCGGGGATGTGTCCGGTGACCTCATCGCAATTGGCCGAAGGGGCGAGGAAGTACTCGGCGCCGTCGGACCGCGCCCCGATCATTTTCTGGCGAATCCCGCCAATCGGGCCCACCGTGCCCTGCTCATCGATCGTGCCCGTGCCCGCGATCTTCTTACCTCCCGTGAGATCGCCGGGCGTCATCTCGTCGTAGATCGCGAGGGCGAAGATCATGCCCGCACTCGGCCCGCCGATCCCGTCAAGCGCGAAGTTCACCTTCACCGGGAACTCGAAGCCGCGCGAGAGCACGATGCCGACAAGCGCCCGCTCCCCCTCGTAGCGCGGCGTGAGCGCGAAGGATTTTTCTTCGCCTTCGCGTCGCACGGTCACGTTTACTTTCTGCCCTCGCGGTGTGCGGCCAATGGCCTCTCCAGCCGAAGCGACATCGGTGACCTGCTGGCCGTTGACCATGAGCACGACGTCGCCGGGCTCGAGGCGATCCGCCGCCGCTCCATCGCTTCGAACGCCCGCGACGATGGTCGTCGTTGAGTACGAAATGCCCTGCTTCGCGAGCGCAGCGGCGATCGCTTCCTGCTGCGAGCCGTTCATCTCAACCGTGTTCATGAGGCTGTTGTCTTCGGCATCCGTATCGTCCGGGTAGAGAGCCTCAACCGGCATGATCGAGCGGTCCCGATCGAACCACGCGGACATGACACCGGCGAGCGGGATGTCATAGCCCGGAGACCCCTGGACCGACACGGTCGTCATGCGCAGTTCGCCTTCACTTGCGGCCCCATCGCGATTCTCGACGCTCACGATGTCCTTGCCCTCGTATTCGCCGAGCACGTTGAGTGAGGGGCCGGGCGATTCGACGACGTAGGGAGCGGGCAGCACGGCGGCAACCACGGTCATCACGACGAGCACGAGCGCCGAGAGGTTCACCGTCCAAAGACGACGCTTGTACAGGCGCGCATTCGTGACACTCTCGGGAACGATCATGAGCTTCGATAGGGCATTTTTCACGCGGTCATTGTCCCAAAGATTCCGCGAAAGCGCCTGCATGCCCCTTCGCGGGAAGCGAAAACTGTACCCCTCGTTCCCCGCGGTCGATACGCTTGGGTAATCCGTGGTCGGCGGCCCGCCGCCTCAATCGACAGGAGCGCGCATGAGCGACGAGTCCAACGAAGAAAACCTCCGCAAGTTCCTCGAGGAGATTTTCCAGGGGCAGATTCCCCCGGGCGCACTCGAGGGTCTCGATCTTTCCGAGCTCGCGAAGAGCGCCGGCCTGCCCAGTGACCCGGCAATGCTGCGCATGGCAGCGATTCAGATGCAGTCACTTTTTGCCGCGGGCGGCGACGGCCCCGTCAATTGGAAACTCGGCCATGATCTCGCGCGCCAGGTCGCGGCCGGAAACGTCACTCTCCTGCCCACGGGCGCACTCCCGCAGATCGGCGGCACGTCAATCGGTACGGCCGGCGATCCAAACGTGAGCGACGCCGAAGAACGCGCCCTGCGCGAAGCGGGGAACATCGCAGCACTGTGGCTTGCGGAAAAAACAGATTTCGCAGTCGTGAGCGACGCGGTCGAGTGCTGGAGCCGCGGCACATGGGTGAACCGTACGCTGCCGCGCTGGCAGAAAATCGTCGAGCCGGTCGCGCAATACATGGCCGAGGCGATCGGCGATGCTTTTGCGAAGCAGCTTGGCGAGCTGGGCGGTCTCGAGCAGCTTGGCGGCACCGGCCCCCTCGGCGCCATGGGCGGGGCCCTCGGCGACCCGAGCGCCATGATGAAGAAAATGGGCGGCACGATGTTCGGCCTCCAGTTTGGCCACGCGATCGGCTCAATTGCGCGCGAGGCGATCGGCGTGACCGACCTTTCGCTTCCGCTGTGGACCTTCTATGCCCCCGTGATCGTGCCCGCAAACCTCACCGATGTTCTCGAGGGCACAGAGCTTGACCTCGATGCGGCGCGCATCTTCTTTACCGCGCGCGAAATCGCCCACCAGACCCTCTTCAAGAGCGCGCCGTGGCTTCCGGAGCATCTGTTCACCGCGATCGAGGGATACGCGCGAGGCATCACCCTCGACATGGGGGCGCTCGAGGAGAAGATCCGCGACTTCGACGTCAACAATCCCGCGGCGATCAGTGCAACCAACCCCGAGGACATCTTCACGTTCACGCGCTCGGCTGAGCAGGAGCGCGCCCTGACCGAACTCACCACGACCCTCGCACTTATCGAGTCGTGGGTCGATCTCGTCGTGACCGAAACCCTCCGCGACAAACTCCCCCGCCTCGACGCGATGCGCGAACTCGTCCAGCGCCGCCGCGCAACCGGCGGGAGCGCGCTCGACAACCTCACGAATCTCGTGGGCATCGAGCTACACCCGCGCTCGGTCAAGGAAGCGTACGCATGGTGGGAGTCAGTGCTCGCGACCGAAGGGATGCAGGGCCGCGAAAAGGTCTGGGCTCACCCGGATCTCCTCCCCAGCCCCGAGGTTCTCAGCGGGCGCCCGCAAGCGCCCCAGGCGCCCGTGCCCACGGAGGATTCCGACGGTGACGGGCTTCCCGACCTTCCCGAGTTCGGCTCGATGAACTCCGCCTCCCCCGATTTCGACGAGGAACTTCGCAAGCTGCTAGACGGCGAGTTCGACGGCCGAGAAGAGGACCCTGGGGATCCCCGAGGCGACGACGAAAACCCGGGCGACGAGCAGTGAGTCTGCCCGGCCGATTCCTCGCAGAACTCGAGACATGCACCCCTTCGCGTGAGAGGGAGCAGTTTCTCGCGCTTGCGACCTCGAGCGAGAACGCACACCTCAAGTCGAGTGGGCCCGTGCATTTCACGGCTAGCGGGATCGTCATCGATGCCTCCGGCCGGTTCGTTGCGCTGCATCACCATCGCAAGGTCGGGGCATGGCTCCAATTCGGCGGGCATATCGACGAGGGAGAGGAGAGCTTCGAGGGGGCCGCGAGGCGTGAGGTTTTTGAGGAGTCGGGGCTTGAAGACCTCGAGATCGTGGGCAACGCTCCTTTTAAGCTCCATGCGCACACCCTCAATAAGAACTTCACCGTGTGCAGCGAGCACTGGGATGTGCAGTACCTCATGCGCGCGGCAGTGGCCCCCACGGGGCCCACGGATGCCCTGAGACTGAGCGAGGAAAGCCACGACGTGCGCTGGTGGAGGCTCGATGCGCTCCCGGCAGGCGTCGTACCTGACCTCATCCCTACACTCGAACGGCTCCGCACCTGATCCCACAGCGTCCTCCGGCCGCGTTTCCGCTCAACTGTTTGAGGTGCGCAGACGCGACCGGGCGAGGCCGGATCAGCGGGCTGGAGGCATCAATCTCCATCCCGAGCTGAGCGCTGAGCAAATACGTACCCCTCGAGGAACCCATTCGCGCGCTCATGCTCGGGGTAAGAAGCCTCGAGGGTGCGGAAGGCCCGCGAGTGATTCGGTTCGAGAAGGTGGGCGAGCTCGTGCACAAGGACCGACTCGATCACGTATGTCGGCATGCCCTGCAGGACGTGTGAAAGACGTATTGAGCCATCCGCGCTCGTGCATGATCCCCAGCGCTTGCCTTGGTTTGTTACCCATCGCACGCTCGAAGGCTCTGGCACGCTCGGCAGGTACTTTTCCCTCAACGCACGGGCGAGCGCCATGAGGTCCTCGTCACTCGCAACTGCCGGCTCAGCGCGGTTGCCGTACTTCGCATACATGTCGCGCGCCCACTTGCGCGTCTCACGTGCCGAAAGTCTCGCGGGCACAAGCAACTCAAACACTCCGCCCCTGCGACGTGCGGTGATGGTTTTGCGACGGCGAGCTGAGCGAACCACGTCGATAGGCTCGCCGATGCCGTCGAGGTGGAGTTGTTCGCGTTCGGGTCGTCGGTGGGGCACGCAGCGAGTGTAGTGCGCGCGAGCTTGACAAGCACCCCGGTGTTGTGGATAAGCGAGGAAGTACGGGGACTCCCGTCCCCTTCGTGACGAATCTTGAGGGGTGCAACACATGTTGCAAGAAATTAATATTCACCACCGAGAAGCAGCATTCGCGCAGGTCAACGCCACTGTTAGACCCCTATGCCCGATTATCCACACACACTTTCCACACAGGTTCAAGGGGTGTCCACAACAACACCAAAGTTATCCACATTCACTCCCCGTCGCCGCTTTGACCCAGCCCGCCCCTGGCACTACATTCGATGAAGAAGCGATCCTCCGGGAAAACAAACGCTCGTGGGCGGGGAAGGCCCATGTGCGTTAAGCGCCCCCGGAGGATCGCCCCTTTATAGACAGCCGGCACCTAAGTCTCCGGAGTCCCTCCCCAACCAGCCGTACTTGCGAACCATTCCCAAAAAGGGCTCTGACGTGCGGTTTCTTTGTCTCATACGCGGAGTGTTGAGTTCTCAAGGGCCCGAAATTGCCTATACAGTGGCCAGGAACAATGAGTTCATCACAATCCCTAGGAGCAACCATGGCTGACGAAACCTACACGGGCGAGTTCTACTGCGTGAAGTGCCGCGCGAAGCACGAAGCAACCGGCACCATCCAGGTCAACGACAAGGGCCGCCGTGCGGCAAAGGCTGAGTGCCCCGAGTGCGGCACGAAGCTCAACCGCTTCCTCCCCAGCAAGTGAGGCACGCGAGCGCACATTCGCTCGCCATCCCCGCGAACAAAAAAGAACCGGCGCCACGGTGGCGCCGGTTCTTTTTACGTGCGTTCAGCGAACCTCGCTGATAATCGCGAGAACCTCCTCACCGAACTGGGTGAGCTTCGTCTGCCCCACGCCGGGCACCTGGTGAAGCTCCTCGAGGCTTCCGGGTGCTCGATCCGCGATCGCGAGCAGAGTCGAATCGGTAAACACCGCGAAGGCAGGACGCTTGAGCTCGCTCGCGCGCTCGCGACGCCACGCGCGTAGTCTCCCGAAGAGCTCCGCGCTCTCCTCTCCCCCGCACTCCGCATGGCGCCCGACTTTCTGTTCACCAGGCGTTGTGAGAGCCTCGCCGCACCCCTTGCACGTCGTGAACACACGTGCACCACGCCGACCCGTCGTCCGCTTCATCGCCACGCGTTCAGCAGCGCCTTCGTCGCGGTGATCGAAAGCCCCCGCGATAAACCGAGAGGCCTTCCTCGATGCCTTCGCGCCCTCGGCCCGTGCCGCGGCCCAGGTGACGGTAAGGACGTCGCGCGCACGCGTCAGGGCGACGTAGAACAACCGGCGTTCTTCTTCGATTTCCTTGTCGGTCTTCGCGTACGAGATGGGGAACGTCCCCTCACTCGCTCCCACGACAAACACCACTGGCCACTCAAGGCCTTTTGCCGCGTGCACCGTTGCAATCGTGACGGCCTCGCTCACGGGGGCGCTTTGCGCCTCGCGGCGCTCCTCGAGCTCAGCCACGACGTCTCTCAAGCTCGCTCCCGCACGCTCGGCAATCGAGTCAGCCACCTGCACGAGTGCGTTGAGGGAAGCCCACCGCTCGAAGATTGCCCCGCGGGATTCGGGAGCCTTCGGCGACCATCCGCGCGAGGACAGGACATCGCGAACGACACGGCCCACATCCGGGTCGTTGCCTCCGCCCGTGCCTAGCGCCGCCCGCAGAGCGCTCATCGCCTCGTGCACCTCGCGCCGCTCGAAGAACTTTTGACCACCGCGCACCTGGTACGCGACCCCCTCGCGGTCGAGAGCATCCTCGAACCGCTCGCTGTGAGCATTGACGCGCAAAAGAATGGCGATCTCGCTCGCATTCCTGCCCTTCGCGAGAAGCTCGGCAATCGAGCGCGCAACCTCACGCGCCTCAACCGTTTCATCGGGGTAGCCAACGACGAGGGGCCGGGTGGCGTCGGACCGCTGCGCCCGAAGCTCCACGTGAGAGTCCCTGCCCTCTTGCGCCCGCGCGAGCACAGCGTTCGCGACCTGGACGATTTGCGGACTCGAGCGGTAATTGCGCTCGAGCCGGATCACGTTCGCGCGGGGGAATTCCTTCCTGAATTCGAGGAGATAGCTCGAATCCGCCCCCGCGTACGAGTAGATGGTCTGTGCGGCATCACCCACGACGCACACGTCGCTCGCGTTGCCAAGCCACGCACGCAAAAGCCTGAATTGCAGAGGGGAGATGTCCTGATACTCGTCGACCGTGAAGTGACGGTACTGGGAGCGCACGGCGTGCGCCATCTGCGGATGCTCCTGAATCATCGTGGCCGTCAGCAAAAGAACATCGGCAAAGTCAATGAGGTGAAGCTCGGTTTTCAGATCCTCGTACTGGGTCATAATCCGCGCGAGAGTGCGCGGCTCGAAACCTGCAACTCCCGCCCGAGAAAGACGCGCCGCCGCGAGCGGGTACTCCTCGGGAACGATCATCGAGGATTTCGCCCATTCGACCTCGGCGGAGATGTCGCGAAGGGCCGCCGGATCCACACGCATGTGCAGACGGCTCATGGCCTGCCCTACGAGCGGCAGGGTTCGGTCCACGAGGTCCGGGGCCGGGCCTCCGACGGTTGACGGCCAAAAGTAGCTGAGCTGCCTGAGCGCCGCGGAGTGGAACGTTCTGGCCTGGACGGCCGGCACGCCCAGGTCACGCAGACGCGAACGCATCTCGGCAGCCGCCTTGGTGGTGTACGTCAGCGCGAGAACGTGATTGGGCGCGTAGCCCCCACTGGCAATCGCGTAGGCGATGCGGTGGGTGATCGCCCGTGTTTTGCCCGTGCCGGCGCCTGCGAGAACACACAGTGGCGCGCCAACGGACTGGGCGACCTGGCGTTGCTCGGGGTCAAGCCCCTCGAGAATGCGCTCGGCACCTCTCATCTCCGCAGTGCTCACGCGAGCTCTCCCTTCCTCCATGCGTCGATCATCGAGTGTGCGATCGACGTGGGCGATGGCAGGCGTAACTCTCCGCGCTCGAGGGCTCTCGTGAGTTCATCTCGCGTGAACCATGTGGCGCTCGCGAGCTCCTCGCGCTGGAGGGTGATGCTCGTACCGCTGCCTTTCGCAAGGCGCGAGGTGAACGCCACCATGATCGAGCGTGGGAACGGCCACGGTTGGGAGCCGAAATAGTTGATGTCACCGATGATGAGCCCCGTTTCTTCATGAACCTCGCGCTTGAGGGCATCCTCGAGTTCTTCTCCGGGTTCGACAAAGCCCGCGAGCGCCGAGACCATGCCGCCCGTGAAGCTGCGATTGTTGGCGAGCAGCACGCGATCATCGTGGTCGCGAACGAGAGTGATCACGGCGGGGTCGGTGCGGGGGGAGGAATCATGGCCGTTATCGCATGACTGCGACCATCCTCCGCGGGTCATTTTTACGGGGCTGCCGCAGCGCGCGCACGCGCGCGAGTCTCGATGCCACGTGAGCATTCCCACGGCGCTGAGTGCGAGGCTTCTCTCACGCGGGGAAAGCATGGGCGCGACCTCGCGGAGGCTTCGCATACGCACGTCGCTCGGGGGCGGCATGCCCGCGCCGCCAAGGCTTCTTTCGTGGCAGGCCCAGGCCTCGCCACCCTGCCACGGGCCGAGAAACACAGCGCCCGAAGCCTCGGGCATCCACAGGCGAACGTCACCGTTCGAACACTCCTGCACCGCCACCGTGTCGCCGTGAACGACGACCGCGCGCCGCTCGAGTGTCGCGTGGGAGGGAGCGGGAATTCCTCGCGCATCATCTGGTGCCACGAAGTGGGACGTGAGGTACGTGTGAGGAAAATTCATGGGCGCTCGCATGTGTCCCACAGTATCCAACCCGCAGACAATGGATACGGTTAGGGGGTGAGACGAAATTCCTATGCACTGGCTGCCCTTGCCACGGCCGGGATTCCAGGTGTGATCCCCGTGGCCACTTCCGCGACCACCCCAGAGGGTGAGGAGATCGAGTCTGCACTCGTGCGCGACACGCAGGAACGACTGTGGGTCGTGAACGCCCCCTCGACGCCCACTGCGGGCGCGCGTCTCGCGAAAGAAATTGGTGTACTCGAGGCGCTTTCGCGCACCGAGCTCGCTCCTTACCTGCAGGCTCCTCAGGGGTTTGCGTCGATCCCCGAGGGCGGTCGCGCAGCCATCGCCCTCGCGCTCGAGGGCGTCCCGCTGCACCTTGATGAAGTCAGTCACGACCACGTGCTCGCCGCGAACGTCGGCCGCGCCATCGCGACGATCCACAACACTCCGAAAGCCGCGTGCCAGGCCTCTGGAGTCGAGGAATTCACTGCGGAGGAGATCCGCTCGAACTACCGCGCGAGCGTCGAGCGTGCCCGTGACCGTCACCCGATCCCCTCGGCCGTGGCGCAGCGATGGACCCACTTGCTTGCCGATGATTCACTGTGGCAGTTCACGCCGCGTTTCACCCACGGCACTTTGAACGAGGACACGACCCTCACCACGGGCACCGAAATCTCTGGCTTTACCGGCTGGGAGAACGCGCAGGTTGCTGATCCGGCTCGTGATCTCACATGGATGCTCCACGGCCTCGACCCGGAAGCGTTCGACGCCTTCTTCACGGCGTATTGCGCGAACCTCGATGTGCGTCCGGATGCACGCCTCCAGGAGCGCACCCAGCTCGTCGGCGAGTTCGCCGTTCTCGAGTGGCTACTGTCGGGAAGCGACACCGACGATCAGTCAATCGTTGCCGATGCCCTCGAAATGCTGCGCGAGGTTGATGATGACCTCGCCGAACTTGCCCGCCGGGAAGCAGAGCACGAGTTCGATGAACTTGCCTCTCACGACCCCGAGATCACGCCCGAGCGCTAGCGCCTTTCAGCCCATACGCATAACTACGCGAGCGCGGCGAGCATCCGGCTCAGTTGCGCCTCGCTCGGGTGTCGCGTGATGTCGATCGTGCGTTCGGCTTGGACGTAGTGGAACTTGGTCTCAATCTGGTTGAGCGGCAGGCCGGTCTTCTGGTGCCACGCGAGGCGGTATACGGAGAGTTGAAGCGATTTGCGCGCGAGCTCCTCGCCTGAGGGGACGCGGCCCGTTTTCCAGTCCACGATCCATACCCCCTCACCAGACGGGTTCGGGTACACGGCATCGATCACGCCGGAGAGAAACGCCTTCTCAAGCGCGAGCGAAACCGGAACTTCGAGCGCGAGGGGAGTCATCGTGGCGAACACTGAGCGATCGAACTTGTCCTTTAGCTCCTGGAGGCTTTCGCGGACGTCATCGTCATCCTGATCGAGGGAGAGTTCATCCACATCGAGCAGGGCGCCGTGAGCGTGGGTTTCCTCGACCCACGAGTGAAACCGTGTTCCGAGCCGCGCACTCGCGGAGGGTTTTCGCGGCATCGGTCGCACGAGTTCTCTCACGCGCTCATCGGCGTTTGCGCCCGAGAGCGCCACGAGATCCGAGGGGCTTAAGCGCGACGGGAGGCGCACGCGCCGTGCTTCACGCTCGGCACGCTGACTCGCGATGACGTGTCGGGTGGCTTCGGTGAAGCGCGCCAGGTCGGGGTGGGGCTGGGGCGTGGCGAGAGCATCCACATCACTCTCGCGCGCGAGCGCGACGGCTGCTGCCGCCGCCTTAACAGCTGCTTCTCGCGGGTGAGCTTTCGCGGGCCATGCGGCGAGGCGTGGAGAGGATTCGAGCGGGTTTTTCTCGCCGACTTCGCCTTCCATGTCAACGACCGCGACGCCCTCGAGCGCGCGAATCTCATCGGCGAAACGAGAGGCGCGGCGCGGCTTTGAGACTCCCTCGCCCCACGCCGAATACGTGAGCAGAGCGCTCTTTCTCGCACGTGTGAGCGCAACATACATGAGGCGGCGCTCCTCTCGCAGACTCTCTTTCCCACTGTCGAGACGAAACTCTTCGAAGAGTTCGTCGAGTTCAACCTGGGTTTCTGCCTCTGCCCAGCGAAGCTCCGCGAGAGTCTCGCTATCGCCGCGAAGTTCGACGGGGATCGTGGCGAGAGAAAGTTCGTTGATCCACCCGGGCTCCCTCGGCGCGGGATACTCACGCGCGCCCTCCGGTTTTGCTGCACTCTGGCTCGTGTAGGAGGGGAAGGTCCCCTCGGTGAGGGAGGCAATCGCCACGTGATCCCATTCGAGTCCTTTCGCGGCATGAATGGTCGAGATCACGACTGCGCTCGAGTCACGAGGCCGGGTGGGCGCGGCTTCAAGACCACGCTCCTCGGCCTCGGACACGTCGAGATGCGCGAGAAACGCCGAGAGGCTCGGGGCTGTGGCTGTGCGGGCGTAACTTGCCGCCTGCGCACGAAGCCGCTCGATGTTCGCGAGCGCGTGTGACACGTCCCTATCCGGATCTGATTCGAGCGCGATATCGATGCCGAGGGCCCGCACGGCGACCGTCACGAGGTCTGGAATATCGAGCCCCTGGGCGCCGCGCACCTCCCTCACGATTTGCGCGAGCCTGGCGAGTCGTTCGCGGGCAGGCACGCTGAGGCGCTGGCCCGCAGGGCTCACGAAATCAACCGGGGGCGGCGAGGTAATGGCATCGACGAGCGTGAAGGCCGCAGCCGGATCAATGCGGGCTGCCCGCGCCCCATCACTGCGTTCGAGCACACGTCGCCACTCACCGAGCACGGCGATATCCGCCGGCGCGAAGCGGAAGCACGGCCCTTCGAGCAGCTCAACGAGCGCATCGGAGCGCGAGGCATCGTTCACGACTTCGAGCAGCGCGCGCACATCGCTCACTTCGCGCTGAGCGAGGAGTGAATCGCCGCCCGCGACGCTCACGCTGAGCCCTGCGTTTTCAAGCGCGGATTGCAGAACCGGGATCCGCGCGCGCGAACGCACGAGGACCGCCGCGCTCGCTGGCGCCTCGTCGAGCGCTTCGCTCTCGGCTTCATGGGCGGCACGGATTTCGCGGATCCACTCGGCGATGGCGCGGGCCTCGTCGAACTCTGTCGCGTGTGCGGCGACGGTGATCGAGCCCGGGCCTGCGCCGGGTCGCGGGGCAAGCGTCGGAACCTTCACCCCGGCCGTGCTGCCCGCGAGCGGGGCGCTGATCGCGTTTGCCCCCTTGAGCAGGGCCGCGTCGTTGCGCCACGAGGTGCTGAGCGTGTATTGGCGTACTGGTGTGTCCTCGCTCCCCCACCTCTCCACGAACGCGGACAGTGACGCAGCCGAGGCACCGCGCCACCCGTAGATCGCCTGGTTCGGATCCCCCACGGCACACGTCGCGTGCCCCGTGCCGAAAAGTGACGCGAGTAGGTCGAGCTGTGCGACCGAGGTGTCCTGGAATTCGTCGAGAAGAACCACGCGGTGCTGGGTGCGTGCGTCCTCTCTCACCTCGCTGCTCGCCTTCGCAATAGCAGCGGCGAAGCTCACCTGATCGGAAAAGTCGATCGCACCTCGTTCGCGCTTCGCGCGAGCAAATGCTTCGAGGAGCGGCACGAGGGCTCGTCGCTGCTCGAGAACGCGCCACAGCCTCTTGACGCTCGCTGGAGAGGTGCGTTTCCTCCCTCCATCGCTTTGAAGCGGGAGGTTCATCGTCTCGACTTCGATCTGTCGAAGATACTCATCGAGGTCCCGCGCAGTGCGAAGGTGATCGCTGAGCGCCCCCGAAAGCGAGAGCACCGCCGAGGCCACGGACCCGCTCGAATGATCGAAGGGAAGTTCCCCCTGCCATGATTCGACGAGGTCGTAGGCGATCTGCCACGCCGCTGCGGGCGGGAGCACCGTGAAGTCTGGGTCAATGCCGATCCGCAGCGCGTGCTCGTGCACAAGATCGAGCGCAAAACCGTTGTAGGTCGCCACGCGCGGCGACTGGCCGCCGAGGTGAACGGTGCTCGCCGCAAGCGTCGAGGGCAGCTCGATTCCCGCCGAACGCATGGCGGACGCAAGGCTCGAGAGCCGCCGATCGATGCGCTCGGCGAGCTCGTGCGCCGCTTTCTTCGTGAACGTCAGTCCAAGCACGTGGCGCGGTTCGACAAGGCCGTTTGCAATAAGCCATACGACTCTCGCCGACATCGTCTCGGTTTTGCCGCTTCCCGCGCCGGCAACGACGAGCGCGGGGGCGAGAGGAGATTCGATGACGGCCACCTGTTCGGGCGTCGGCTCGGGCTGGCCGAGAAGGCGCGCCACCTCGCGCGCGCCCAAGCGCACATTCGTCACATCTCCTCCTGAAATAGCGGGCATGAACGCTTGACGGGGCACACCTTGCAGTGGGGGTTGCGCACGAGATTCACGCGCGCCGAGCGCAGTCGCGCGTCGATCTCCCGAACGAGGTTCTCGAACCAGTCGGGATCATCTCCCTCCCCGAGCGGCGCCTGATGCCGCAGGGCACTCGACTTCGCGTCAGTGCCAACGTAGACGAGGCTCGCCCCGACAACGGGCTCGTCCTTTTCCATGTGCGCCAGCGCGTACTGGTAGGCGGCCAGCTGAGGGTCGCGTTCTGCCTGGGCTTTCGACTGTGCAGACTTACCCGTCTTGTAATCCACGACCCTGAGTCCGCCCGCTTCACGCTCAACCCTGTCGATGGAGCCGCGAATATCGACCGCTTCACCAAGCGGAACGGAAAAACGCTTCTCGACCGCTGCGACGTCCGGATGCGCGCTCTGGTAGGCCCCGAGCTTTTCGAGCATCTGCACGATTCGAGCGCGTTCGGCGCGCGTGCGCCAGTTCTGTTCGACCTCCTCGCCCTCGGGTGCGCGCTTCGCAAATTCAGCAACGAGCTCGGCCGCCCCCGCCCTGGGGTGGGCCTCCGCGAGAGCGTGGATGAGAGTGCCCACCTCCTGGGCGGTTCCACTGCTTGTGCGGGCGCCCGCGCTTTCGAGGAGAAACGCACGCGGGCATTGCGCGGCTGTCGCGAGACTCGACGGGGAAAGCGCGAGGGTGCTACCAGAGGGGAACGGGGGGTCGGTGCGGGTGAGCGGCTGGTGATACCAGTTCCCGGGGCCTGCGCTTTCGATCCCCTCCCGCTCAAGAGCTGCGAGGAGGCCTGCGAGGTGGGGAGGGTCCGCACTCTCGGATGCGAGGGCGCGCGCGAGCGCGGAAACGAGTTGGCGAGATTCGGGAAAGGGCCCGGGATTTGCGCTGTGGAGGGCCGACGCTACCCAGCCACACGGCACTGCCTCGCACTGCACGGCGCTTTCGAGCACGCGAAACATGCCCGAGGGCGCCGATTCATCGTTCTCAACGGCGGTCACGAGAACGCGGCTTCGTGCACGTGAAAGTGCCGCGATCGCGAGGCGAATCTCGTCGTGGAGGTTCGCGTTTCGCCTCATCGCCCGAAGTTCCGCTCGATTGGGCATGGGCCCGGGCCGGTCGATAAAGAGTGCCAGATCGGCGGCGCCGAGCACCCCCGAGCGGAGGCGGAGATTCGGCCAGGCCCCCTCGTTGAGGCCCGCGAGAATCACGGTATCGAAGCTCTCTCCCGCGACGGCTGCGGGCGTGAGTACGCGCACGATACCGCTCACCCGCCCGCGTGCGCTGAGGGAGTCCTCCGGCACGGCCTGGGCCTCGATGTGCGACATGAATACCGCGATGTCGTCGCCTCCGCGTCGCTCTTCGTAGCGGTCGGCCGCAGTAAAGAGCGCGCCGAGCGCATCGAGGCGAGCGTTGGCGAGCTGCGCGCGCGAGCGCGCCTGCACGCTCCCGGTCACGGCAATCGCCTCGTTCTGCCACCGCGCGGCAAGGTGCGAAGCCTCCCACGCCGCCCACAAAAGCGGAAGAATCCCTGAATCGCGCGCGGAAACGATCGCGTCGTGCATTCGGCGAAGTCGCCGAAGCGGAGCCGTCACCGCACGAAGGTAGCGCTCTCGGCCGCTTTCTGGCTCAGCAGCGCCACCTGCTGGCGCCGGTAGCGCAACTTCCGCATCGTTGAGGATCGAGAGGATCGCGGCGTCGCCGCGCGTGTGTGCACTGTGCGAGAGGGCCCAGCGCCGCAGCTCGCGCACCATGCCGTCGTCGATTCCGCCCCACGGCCCGCGGAGAATCTCGACGAGGCGCTCGTCGCGTAACTGCTCGATTCCGAGCGCCCACGCAAGGATCGTGAAAAGGTCACGGATCACCGGCTCCTCGCGAAGAGCGGTAGCGCGAAGCGTCGCTTCGGCTTCAATCCCGACTCGTGACAGCCGCTCCGCGAGGGCCCGCGCGGCCGACGCCGAACGGCATACGACGGCGATATCGTCACGGGACACGCCGTGAACGGCCGCGAGGAGCCGAATCGCCGTCGCGATATCACGGGCTTCTGCCTCGTCACTCGAGGCGGTCGCGAGCGCGAAAGAATCAGCCACGCCTTCCTCACGGGTGAGCTTCCTCAGTGCAGTCGGAGCGCCCTCGAGCGGGAGGTGTGAGGCGAGTGCTGCAACGACGCGCGAAAGGGCCGGTTCCTGAGCGTAGATCTGCTCGAGCGTGACTACGGCACACGAACGCGAGTCAGAGGCGAGCGCACTTGCCACCCGCGATGCCGCATCGGCCATGCCACCACGAAAGCCCTCAACAGTCGCATCCGGGTTCGAGGTCACGAGGAAACGTCCGGAGCGGGCCGCGAGCGCCGTGACGATACGCACCCCGCTCGCGGTGAAGTCCTGGGCGTCGTCGATAGCGAGAAACCCCAGCGCCTCAGCGTTCTCGATCACCGCGCACGCGCGATCGACCAGAACCCCCAAATCAAGGCGCGCGCCCGCTTCGATCGCCATACTTCCCTCGAGCGCAAGCGAATCAAGATAGGCCTCGAAAACCGGCGCGGCTGCCGTCCATTCCTTGCGCCCGCACTGCTCGCCGAGCTCGGCGAGCTGTAGGGGCCCGAGGCCCCGCTCGGTGCAGCGATTCATAAGGTCACGAAGTTCCGCGCGAAAACCCGCAAGTGGGATCGATGCCGGATCAATCGACTCGGGCCACTGCGCGGGTACCTGCGCGAGAAGCTCCTCGAGTAGCACATCTTGATCAGCCCCCGTGACGAGACTCGGTTGCGCACGTGAATTGCGCGCCGCCTCCTCACTCACGAGCGCGAAAGCGTACGCGAGAGGGGTCATGACCGTCGGTAGCTCTAAATGAATCTGCGCACCCGCAGCGCGCTCTGCCATCGCTCGCCTCGAGAGTTCCTCGCGAAGAAACGCTGCACGCTCCCTCGTGGGGGCGAGAAGAACGACGGTGCGAGGATCAACGCCTCCGCGCATCGACTCCCACGCGGCGTGGCCACACAGGGAGGATTTCCCACTTCGCGGGGGGCCGTAGGCGAGCGTCGGAACCCCCTGCGCCACCGACTCGAGCGCGTGCTTTTGCGCGGGCCCCGCAGTAACCAGCGCAAAATCCGCGAGCATTGCGCCAGAATCGCGCGCGGCAAGCCGCAACTCCGCAGGATTTTCCTGCATGCCGCTTCCCTCCAATGCTTTAGGCCAAACCATGTCACTCAGTCACTCATCGAGATATCACCCCACCATGGAGGTGAGACAATTAAACTACCCAGACAATGTTTTTCCGCGTTGATCGCCAGCGCCACCCGAAACACCAGGAGACACCATGCGCCGCCGCCTCCCTCGCGCAGAACGCCGTGCCCAGCTGCTCAGTGTTGCCACGTCAAAATTCGGTGAGCGCGGCTACCATCCCACGTCGATGGACGACATCGCCGAGGCCGCCGGTGTCACAAAGCCCGTGCTGTACCAGCATTTCAGCTCCAAAGAGGACCTCTACATCTCCGTGATCCAGCAGGTTGGCGAGGTGCTTCGGGAGCGCATTGACGGTTTCGCCTTCGAAGGCGCCACGACCTACGACCGCGTCCGTGAGGGCATCGACGTGTTTTTTGGAGTGTTCGATGAGAACTCGAACATGCTGAAGCTCTTCTTCGGCAGCGAGTACGTGACCGAGAGCGTCCAGGAGGAGGTTACCCGTGCGACGTCGCGCGCAGCCGAATCCGTCGGGACACTCCTCGCCCGCGCGCGAGACCTCTCCCCCGAGGAAGCCATCGTCGTTGGTCGCACCTTCGTCACGTCCGTGCAGGCGATCGCGCGCGAAACGGATGGCGCCACCGAGGAACGCCGAGAGGCCATGCTTTCCTCACTTGCACTGCTGCTCACAGGCGGGATTCGCGCGTTCGACCCTCGCGACGAAAAACTCACGCAAAACCCCGAGTAGGGCTCTGAGCGAACGCTGCACGGTTTCAGCTCTTCGCTCGATACACTTGCATGAGCGTGTGCTGAGCGGTCAGGCCGCTAAGCCTCGCTCACCTTTGCCGCGCCCCCGAATCTCGAAGCATTCTCAGCGAGACTCGTGCGGAGTGTGCGGCTCGCAAACCGTGCGCCCAGTGCGCACATGAGAAAAGGACACCCCATGGAAATTCGCATTGGCGTCACGCATTCGTCGCGGGAACTGTCGCTCGAAACCGACATGAGTGCAGCGGACCTCACCGCGCTCGTGGAAACGGCCATCAATGAGAGCTCACTCCTCACGGTCACAGACACCAAGGGCCGCACGGTTCTCGTGCCCGGGGCGCGCATCAACTACGTCGAGTACTCGACCGAAGAGCCGCGCCGCGTTGGTTTCCTGGGCTAACGGAAAGTAGACCCCGAACGTGACTGACAACCAGACCTTTGCCGATTTCGGCGTGAGCGGGGAGATCGTCTCCTCGCTCGCCGATAAAGGCATCACCACTCCCTTCCCGATCCAGGCCATGACCCTCCCGATCGCTCTTAAGGGCCGGGACATCATTGGCCAGGCCAAGACCGGCACTGGAAAGACCCTCGGCTTCGGGATCCCCGCACTCGAAGCCGTCGACCCTAACGTCGCCGAAACCGATTCGGCATTCGGTAAACCGCAGGCTCTCATCGTGGTCCCGACCCGCGAGCTCGCCGTCCAGGTCAGCACCGATATTCAGGCCGCCGGCAAGCGCGGCGGCGTTCGGGTCCTCACGCTCTACGGTGGCCGCTCCTACGAACCTCAAATTGAGGCACTCAACAAGGGCGTCGACATCGTCGTGGGCACACCTGGCCGACTCATCGACCTCATGCGCCAGAAGTATCTCGATCTTTCCCACGTGAAGGTCGCTGTTCTCGACGAAGCCGATGAGATGCTCGACCTCGGCTTTCTCGAGGACGTCGAGAAAATCCTCAAGGCCGTGCCCGCGAAGCGCCAGACCATGCTTTTCTCGGCCACGATGCCCGCGCAGATCATGGCGCTTGCGCGCCGCTTTATGACCCAGCCGACCCACATCCGTGCCCACGATCCCGGGGATACCGCCCGCACCAAGGCGGACATCACCCAGGTTGTCTACCGTGCGCACCAGCTCGACAAGATCGAGGTTCTCGCGCGGATCCTCCAGGCTGAGGGCCGTGGCCTCACAATCGTCTTCACGCGCACAAAGCGCGAGGCTGACCGCACCGCCCACGACCTCGAGGCACGCGGTTTCGCGGCCGCCCCTCTCCACGGGGATCTCGGCCAGGGTGCGCGCGAGCAGGCGCTTCGCGCGTTCCGGACCGGCAAAGTCGATGTCCTTATCGCGACCGACGTCGCCGCACGCGGCATCGACGTTGATGACGTCACCCACGTCATCAACTACACCGCACCGGAAGACGACAAAACCTTCCTGCACCGCACGGGTCGCACGGGCCGCGCGGGTAAGCGCGGAACCGCCGTGACGTTCGTGGACTGGGAGGATCTCGCACGCTGGGCACTTATTGCCCGCCAGCTCGGCCTCGAGTCGACGGAAGCGCGCGAAACCTACTCCACCTCTCCGCACCTGTTCAGCGACCTCAACATTCCCGAGGGCGCTAAGGGCACCCTCCCGAAGGACAAGCGCACGCGCGCGGGCCTCGACGCCGAAGAGATCGAAGATCTCGGCGGCCCCGATTCGCGCAAGCGTCGCGGCACGAACGGCCGCGGCAAAGGTCGCGGTGAGGGCCGTGGCCGTGGCCGCGGCAATGGCCACCGCCGCGGTGGTTCTTCTCGAGGCGGCGAGTCCGTCGATTCCGGGACGAAGGCCGAAGGTGACAAGGCGCCGCGTAAACGCCGCCGCCGCTCGCGCACGCGTCGTGTCAACGGCAAGGTCGTCGAGCGTAGGAACGACTAACCGCCCTCGGCGCTCGCGATTAACCGCAGTTCGCGATCTCGGTGCGGTTACTCGCGAGCCACGCGGTGAATTCGCTAGGACTGAGCGCGGCCTTTTCTCGAGCTTCGGGAAGGGCCGCGCGCACGGCTTCGGTGTCGGGCACGATTGAATCGGGGGCGGCGCCGATCCTATTGAGGTTGACTTCGCCGTCCGTCGCAAGACTCACAAACGCGAGGTAGGCCGCGAGGTTTGTGCCGCTCGCCTTCGAAAAGCCGCCGCACGGCGCGACGAACTCGCTCATCCCGAGCGCGCCTACCGTGTTGAGGAGATTCGGCCTATTGGACGGCAGTGCCTCACGGTCGCTCGGATCAACGAGGAGCGTCGCGGTCGACACATCGGATTCAACGAAGCGGTGCGTGCCGACAACGCTCGGAATCATGTCGCTTGGCAGCAGGTTCACTCCCGGCGCCAGCTGCGCCTGGAGCGCCGAAAGCGAGGTCGCAAACGGGCGCGGCGTACATACCTTGGGGTTCTCGCCCACGCAGCTAGCCCCGAAAGCCGTCTCGACCGGCTGAACGCGGCCGTTGTTGGAGATTCCCCCGGCGAGTGCGAGCACGGCAACGAGCACACCCCCGCTCGCCCACGTGAGAGAGCGCTCGCCAATGGCGGGCATGATGATCCCCACGCCGAGCCAGAGGATTGCGCGAAGGCCCGCGCTTGCGAGCGTCGGCTCGTAGAAGAACCACGGCGTGTCGATGTAACCGCCGAGGGCCGGAATTGACGCCGATACACCAAAGACAAGGGTCCACCACGCGATGAGGTACGCGATGACGCCCGCGATCCCCACCGCTAACGCATTGTTGATGACAAACGTGAGCACGGCCCCGCCGATCGCGAGGCTCGATATGAACGCCCATGTACCGATGCTCCACAGAATCCACAAGAGCGGGTTGATCGCCTTCGCGTCCCCCACTCCCCAGTGAACAAGACTCAGCGCGAGGACTGCGAGCGTCGGAATGAGCGTGAAGACTGCACCCCAGAGAATCGCTGCCAAGACGATTCCGGGCGAGAGCCGCCGGGACGGTTTCCTCATTCCCCGTTCAAGCTGGTGGGACTTCTCTCGCGCCTCGTCCGCGGCGCGCTCGGCGAGGCTTCGCCACGCGAAAACGAGTGCCCCCGCGACACTCGCGATAAGGCAAGCGAGGTTCTGCGGGGCTACGAACGCGCTAGGCCCCCAGCCGATCCACACGCTCGACGTGAGTGCGAGGGCCATGGCGATAATCCCGAGGGTCGCCACGGTCACGAATAGCGAGGCTTGTGGGTTGCCGACGATGGCTCGGGCAACTTCACGGCTATCGCCCCTACGGCGAGCGCGCTGAGAGCTTGACATCCCCATCACAGCCTTGCGGACGTCGCCGCGAGGATGCGCGCGAGGTTCTCGTCGCTCGTCGTGTTTTCGCCGAGGCGATTCGGTTTTCCGCTCCCGTGGTAGTCGCTGCCGCCCGTGACGATGAGATTGCGCTCGCGTGCGATCGCCGCAAGCGCTGCACGCTCAGCCTCACCGTGCTCGCGGTGGAAAATCTCGAGGCCGTCGAGGCCGCAGTCGATGAGTTCTTGGCATCCGTCGGAATCGAGCCCCTTGCCGCGCGTACGTGTCATGAGGTGCGCCCCTACCGCAAGCGCTCCAGACGCGTGAATCCCCGCGATCGCGTCTTCGGCTTCGAGGGCGCGGTAGGGCACGTAGTAGGGCGAGTGGGGAGCGAGCAGGTGCGCAAAAGCTTCAGCTCGGCCGCTCACGACGCCAGCGCGCGTCAGGGCGTCCGCGATGTGGGGGCGTCCGACGCTTGCCACGCTCACATCGCGGCTGCTTTCAGTATCAAGGACCGCCTCCCACGTGATAGGGAAATCCTCGCTCAGCCGCTCGACGATACGCTGCGCGCGTCGCTCTCGCGACTCACGCACCTCGTCGAGCTTGGCGGCGAATGCCGACCCCGGAGCGGGAGTATTACCAAGGGCGAGGATGTGGATGCTCCGGCCGTTGAGCTTCGCGGAGACTTCCATGCCGGGAAGGAAACCGAGGCCTGCGCTCCTCGCGGCCCCGCGGGCCTGAGCGATCCCGCGGTCAGTGTCGTGGTCGGTGAGAGCGATGACGTCGACTCCCGAGCGGCGCGCCTGTTCGATGACGGCCGCAGGCGGCTCTGTGCCGTCCGATACCGCCGAATGGGTATGAAGATCGATGAGGCTCATCGTTCCTCCTCTCACACCTCTTCTTGGCCGGCCCGGGTGGCTCTTGGCGCTCCCCCGTGAGAATATCGAAGGGTGAGTGAGATCAATAATTCAAAGTCCAGCGCCCCCGAGACCACCGACGATCTGAAGTCGAGGGGCGATACCCGCAGCCAGCGCCCCACGAGCGAGGCTTTTCTTAGCTTCCTCACCCAAGGGTGGGATGAGACGCTCCCGCCGGCAGGCCGCCGTGCCGTTGCCGATTTCACGCCCGCACGGCGCGACTGTCTCGTCGAGACGGTGCCCGCAACTCGAATGGTGCTTCCCGCCGGGGGCCTCAAGGTCCGCAGCAACGATTGCGACTATCAGTTCCGCCCCCACACGGCGTTTGCGTACTACTCGGGCCTCGGCACCGATGAGGAGCCCGATTCGGTGTTCGTCGTCGAGCCCGACGCCGAGGATCCCCGCAAGAGTCAGGCCACGTACTTCTTCAAGCCGCGCTCGGGCCCGGAGACCAACGAATTCTTCGCGGATTCTCGCTACGGCGAAATGTGGGTCGGGCGCCGCCCCACGCTCGAGGAAGTCGAGGAGCAGATCGGCGTGCCGTGCCGCCACATCGACGAGCTGCGCGACGCGCTTGCGAAGGACCTTGGCGACAACCTCGACCTCGCTGTCATCGAAGGAGTCGATGAACGCATCGATGCGCTCGTCGCCGAAATCCGCGAGCAAAACGGCCTCGAAGGCGGGCAAAAGGCCCGCACGGTCAATTCGTTCCTCGAGCAGAGCGCGTCTGAGTCCCGCGTTGTCAAGGACGCATGGGAAATCGAGCAGATGCGAGCCGCTGTCGCGACGACAATCAAGGGTTTCCACGAGGTCGTGCGGAACTTCCCGGAGGCCATCGCCCACGAGCGCGGTGAGCGCGTCGTGGAGACGGTCTTCAACCGTACGGCGCGCGCCGACGGCAACGGCGTCGGCTACGACACGATCGCGGCCTCCGGCCCGAATGCGTGCACGCTTCACTGGGTGCGAAACAACGGCGCCGTCAAGGAAGGCGACCTGATCCTCATCGACGCAGGTTGTGAAGTCGATTCGCTCTACACCGCGGATGTCACGCGCACGCTCCCCGTGACGGGTACCTTCACGGAGCCGCAGAAGAAGGTCTACCAGGCCGTTCTCGACGCTGCCGATGCCGTGTTTGCCGCGGCGAAGCCCGGAATGAAGTTCCGCGACCTGCACGCGACCGCGATGGAGGTTATCGCGGACCGCCTCGATCAGTGGGGCTTGCTTCCCGTGAGCGCCGAGGAGTCCCTCAAGCCCGAGGGCCAGTATCACCGCCGCTGGATGGTGCACGGCACAAGCCACCACCTCGGCATGGATGTTCACGACTGCGCCCAGGCACGCCGCGAAATGTACCTCGATGCGACCCTCGAGGAGGGCATGGTGTTCACGATCGAGCCGGGCCTGTACTTCAAGGAGAACGACCTCCTCGTTCCCGAAGAGCTGCGCGGCATCGGTGTGCGCATCGAGGACGACGTTCTCGTGACGAAGGACGGCGTCGAGAACCTCTCGCGCGAGCTTCCCCGCGAGATCGACGCGATCGAGGCTTGGATGGCGGAGTTGCTCAAGTGAGCCCGCACGAGCGTTTCTTTGCCGCACGCCTCGCGGGCACCGGGCTTTTCGACCCGCTCGGTGACCGCATTGGCAAGGTCCGCGATGTCGTTCTGATTCCGCAAGAGACCCACACCGCACGCGCGGTGGGACTCGTCATCGAGGTGCCCGGGAAGAAGCGCATTTTCTTGCCGATCACGAAGGTCACGTCGATCTCGACCGGCCAGGTCATTTCCGACGGTTCCCTCAACCTTCGCCGCTTCGAAATGCGCAAGAGCGAAATTCTCGCGGTGGGTGATCTGCTCGACCGCAAGGTGAACCTCGTTGACGGGACGGGCGACGCGTTCGTTGAAGATGTCGCGCTCGAGCAGGACCAGATCTCTAAGGAATGGGAGATCACGAGGCTCCACGTGCGCCGGTCGAAGGCTAAGAACGCGTTTTCGAAGCTCGTGGGCCGCAATGAGACGCTCACGGTCGGTGTCGATGAGGTCAAGGGCCTCTTCGGGACTCAGGCGGAGCAGTCCGCACAGATTCTGCTGGCCTCGTATTCGGACCTCAAGCCCGCTGACCTCGCGGATCTCATCCAGGAGATGGAGCCGAAACGCCGCGCCGACATCGTGCGTGACCTTTCAAACGAGCGCCTCGGATGGGTTCTCGAGGAACTTCCCGAGGACATCCGTGTTGAGCTCATGCAGGGACTCGAATCAGAGCGCGCCGCGGACATTCTCGATGCGATGGACCCGGATGACGCTGCGGACCTTCTCCAGGAGCTTCCCGAACCTATGGGCCAGGATCTCCTCACGCGCATGGAGCCGGAGGAGGCCGAGGACGTGCGCCGCCTGCTCGCCTACGACGAGTACACGGCCGGCGGGCTCATGACGACCGAGCCGCTGATCGTCGCCCCCGAGACCCCGGTCGCGCACTGCCTCGCTCTCATATCTCGCGAGGAGATCTCCCCCGCGCTCGCGTCGATGGTGTACGTGTGCCGCCAGCCGCTCGAGACGCCCACGGGCAAGCTCCTCGGGGGCGTGCACTTCCAGCATTTGCTTCGCGAACGTCCCGAGCGCCCCGTGGGCGAAATCATCGATCAGGATCAGGTGACGATGGCCCCTACGAGCCATCTCCATGACGTGACTCGCGAAATGGCGACGTACAATCTTGTGTCGCTTCCCGTGGTCGATAAGGATTCCCACCTTCTCGGTGCCGTGACGGTCGATGACGTCCTCGACCACGTTCTTCCAGAGGATTGGCGCGAGAGCGATGAGCCCGTCGCAACGACGACGGGGCAGATCGACCTCACGGGGATCGCGAGGGCAATTTCGGACCAGGAGGGGTGAGCTAGATGGCACGTGGCAAGAAGAAGCGCCCCCAGCTCGATGATCCCGCGCGCAAGAGGCGCGGGCTGTGGCGCATGTTTTCGAGGCGCCGCCCGAAGGACGACAACAATGATGGTTTCGGCCGCATGGCCGAGGCGATTGCGCGGTTCATGGGTACGCCCGCGTTCCTCGTGGGCATGACGATTTTCTGTGGCGTGTGGCTCGGGTGGAACACGTTCCTTCCCGAATCGGTCCAGTTCGACCCCCGCGCGCTCAACTTCACGCTTCTGACCCTGATTCTCTCGCTCCAGGCGTCGTATGCCGCTCCGCTTCTGCTCCTTTCGGACAACCGCCAGGCCGACCGCGACCGCGTGCAGGCCGAGCAGGATCGCCAGTCGAACGAAAAGGCTCACGCGACCACGGAGTTCATCACGCGTGAAATCGCGAGCTTGCGCATCGCGATGGCGGATGTGGCCACCCGCGACTACGTGCGCGGCGAGCTTCGAGACCTCCTCGAGGAGCTTCAGGCTGGCGACGACGACCCCACACCGGCCGCGGAAACCGCGGATGGCGCTGAACCGATCGAACCCGCACGCGATCACGCGCATTTGCGCTCGCTCCTGCGCGAGGACATTCGCGCCGTGCTCCGCGAGGAACTCGAGCAGATGCGCAGCGATGCCGCGGAGTGAGGCCCCGTGAGCACTGACCTTGCCTCGCAGGTTCGCTCCGCGCTCACGCGCGTGATCGACCCCGATCTCGGCCGCCCCATCACCGATGTTGGCATGGTCAGCTCTGTTGAGGTCACACCTGAGGGGGTGGCTCTCATCCACCTCGTGATGACGGTCGAGGGGTGTCCCATGCGCTCCCGAATCGAGAAAGAGGCCGCCGAGGCTGCGTCTCACGTTTCAGGCCTCACGGAAGTGCGCGTGACGTCGGGGACGATGAGCGAGGAGCAGCGCCGTGCCCTTGTCGAGGATCTTCGCAAAAGGCGCCGCGAAGTTCCCTTCAATAAGCCTGGATCTCTCACGCGAGTGATAGCGATCAGCTCGGGCAAGGGAGGCGTCGGAAAGTCCACGGTGACGGCTAACCTCGCCCTCGCCCTCACTCGCCTCGGCTATAGCGTGGGCGTCCTTGACGCCGACATTCACGGTTTTTCGATGCCCGGGATGTTTGGGGTGAGCACCCAGCCAACCCGCGTGAATGACCTTCTCATGCCGCCCATCGCCCACGGTGTCAAGGTCATGTCGATCGGCGTTTTCGTGCCCGAGCATCAGGCGGTCGTGTGGCGCGGCCCGAAAATGCATCGCGCGATCGAGCAGTTTGCGACGGACGTGTTCTGGGGCGATCTCGATTTTCTCCTTCTCGATCTCCCGCCGGGAACCGGCGACGTCGCTATTTCGGTCGCGCAGGTGCTGCCCACCGCGGAGCTTCTCGTCGTCACGACTCCCGACTCAGCTGCGAGCGGCGTCGCTTCGCGCATCGGCTCTCTCGCCCGTTCCACGGAACAGACGATCATCGGGGTGATCGAGAACATGAGTTGGTTGAGCACCGATCACGGTGAGCGCCTCGAGATTTTCGGTAGTGGCGGCGGCGAGCGCGTCGCCGCTCAGCTAAGCGAGGATCAGGGCGCGGACGTTCCGCTCCTCGGGCAGGTTCCGCTCGCGCAAAGCGTGCGCGAAGGGTCCGACGCCGGCCGGCCTCACACCGCCTTAGAGTCGTCGAGCGAGGCGTACCTCGCGTTTATGCACATCGCTGAGCAGCTCGCGAAACCGCGTGGTCTTTCGGGCCGGAAACTCCCGCTCTCGCTCGCGTAGCGCGCCTCGCAAGGTGCGGCGTAGGCTCAGGTTGCCTCGGGGTCGAACGGGGTCCCTTCGGGCTCCTGGGCCGCCTTGGAACCAGCCGCGCTGCCGGAGCCTTTCGCTGCCGCGCCGACACTCGCCACCGCTGCCGATGTGGCGCTCGTAGAACTCTTCACCGCATCGCGAAAATCGTTGACGTCGTCCTCGAGGCCGGTCGAATCCCACGCATCGCGAATAATTTTGCGCGGATCGTATTGGCGCGGGTCGTACTTCTTGAGATCGTCGACGGCAATGCCCATTTCATCCTCGATCGACGCACGGGAGTTATCCGCCCATTTACGCAGATCGCGCACCCAGTGGATGACCTTGCGGGTGTATTCGGGAAGGCGCTGCGGGCCGATCAGGATCGTGAAGAGCAGGATGATGATGAGCAGTTCCCATCCCCCAAAAGTGAGGAAGACATCTGAACCCATCGACGTGCCTGCCTTGTCTCGTTCCGCTCAAAATGGTGCTCCGTCATTATTGCACGCACAAGTGGGAAACTCGCGCGGCGTGGCCTAAGCTTGAGTGCCACGAAATTCACGGCAAAGAGGGAGAGTGCACATGGCAACGGGCAAGTTGGCGAGCTGGGCGCTCAGCGAGCAATTCCTCGATGAGGAGCGGCTGTTTGCCGCCCCCGGGGTGTGTGAGCGGGCGCGCGAGCGCGGCAGCGCGATAGGCCTTGCGCCGGTTCTTGCGGGCTCGGCCGCACACGCGCGTAGCGTCGTCGCGATGCTCGGGGCACGGGCGATCGTGCAGGTGGGTGCTGGGGCGGGTGCGCTCAGCCTCTACCTCGCGAGTGCGATGGGTTCCGACGCCACCCTCACCGCAATCGATCCTGAGCCGGAAAACGTGCGGCTCGTGCGCAAGGCCTGTGCTGAGGCCCAGATCCCGGAGGCGCGCGTGCGCACGATTAACGCGCAGCCGCTCGACGTGTTTACGCGCCTCACGCGCGGCGCCTACGACATGATCGTCGTGAATGCGAGCGAGCCAAGGCTCGGCGCTCTCGTGGAGGGGGCGCTCGACATTATTCGCCTCGGTGGGGCACTGGTCATTATGAACGTCATGCACCACGATCGTCTCGGCGATTCGTCAGCGAATGACCCGGAGACGGCCCACATTCGGGAGGTCGTTGCCGATCTTAAGGAGCGAGACAATCTCGTGCTCGCGCTGTCACCCGCGGGGGACGGGGTGCTGACAGCAGTCAAGGCGAGGCTGTGAGGGAATAACCCCCACAGCCTCTAGGCAATTCAGGAGATGAGGTTAGGCGGGAACAACCGTGTTGAGGGCGTCGCGCAGCTCGCGCGCCTCATCCGCCGAAATTTCTACGACGAGACGACCGCCGCCCTCGAGCGGTACTCGCATGATGAGGCTCCGGCTCTCTTCGGCCACTTCGAGGGGGCCGTCGCCTGTACGAGGCTTCATCGCTGCCATGATCGTTCGCCCTTTCTCTGGCAATGGATCTGTCGTCCCTATTCTTTCACTTTGATCCGCCGATTCCTGGGAGGGCATAGAAAGCGCGAGGTAAACGGCTACTTCATATCGCGTTTGAGGACCTCGATAACCTCGTCGGCCGTGTCAACGATATTGATGAGATCGGTGTCGCCGGGAGAAATGTAGCCGTACTCTTCCTGGACGGTTTGCTCGAGCCAGGCGACAAGCCCGCTCCAGTAATCGCGGCCCACGAGAATAAGCGGAAACTTCTTGATCTTGTGCGTCTGGATGAGGCACAGCGCCTCGAAAAGCTCATCGAATGTGCCGAAGCCTCCCGGGAAGGCCACGAACGCCTGCGAGTACTTCACAAAGCAGGTTTTGCGCGTGAAAAAGTATCGAAAGTTCACGCCGAGCTCGACGTATTCGTTCATGCCCTGCTCAAACGGTAGCTCGATGCCAAGGCCCACGCTCGTTGTTCCTGCTTCAATCGCGCCGTGGTTGCCGGCCTCCATGATTCCGGGACCGCCGCCCGTAATGATGGCGAGCCCCATCTCGCCGATGCGCCTGGCCACCTCGCGTGCAAGCGCGTAGTGCGGGTGATCAGCTTTCGTGCGTGCGCTGCCGAAGAGCGCGACAGCGGGCCCGAGTTCGGCGAGCGCGCCGAAGCCCTCAACGAACTCCGACTGAATGCGCATGACCCGCCACGGATCGGTGTGAACCCAATCGCCCTCGCCCGCGTTCTGGAGAAGACGCTGGTCCGTGGTCTCGGTGGGGCGCTGTTTACCGCGCAGGAAAACGGGGCCCTTGCGGTAGTCGCTCAGTGGTCCGTGAAAGTGCTTTTTCATGATTTCCACGTTAGCTCAGGAACCGTTCAAGAGACCTGTAACAGTGGGTGAGGGCAGCCGTCGGAATGTATTCCCCATCCGTGTGGGCCAGAAGCGGGTCTCCCGGGCCAAAGTTGACGGCTGGCGTGCCGAGTGCACTGAAGCGCGCCACGTCGGTCCATCCCTGCTTCGCTTCCACGCTCACCCCATCGCCAAGGGCCGCGAGAAAGTCCCGGGCTGCGGGCCGTGTGAGGCCGGGCAGGGCGCCGCCCGAGGAGTCCGTGACCTCAAACTCGAGGTCGAGCCCAGCAAACACCTCTTCGATATGAGCGAGCGCCTCCGCTTCGCTCGTGCTCGGCGCGAAGCGATAGTTCACGAGTATTTCGGCCCGGTCGGGAATCACGTTCGTTGCGATGCCGCCCTCGATTGCCACCGCATTGAGGCATTCGCGGTACAGGAGACCGTCGATTTCCACGTCCTTCGGCTCGTAGTCCGCAAGCCGCGACAGCGCACCGGAAAGAGCGTGGATCGCGTTCTTCCCAATCCATGCGCGACCCGAATGAGCCGCGATGCCCCGCGCGGTAAGTCGCACCCGCATCGTGCCTTTGCAGCCTGCCTCCACTCCCCCGTTCGACGGCTCACCGAGAATCGCAAAATCGGCTTCGAGAAGCTCGGGGCGTTCGCGCGCGATACGCGTGAGCGAGTTGAGGCTTGCCTCCACTTCCTCGTGGTCATAGAAGATCCACGTGAGATCGTGACGAGGCGACGCGAGAGAGCACGCGAGCGCAAGGAACACGGCGACTCCCCCCTTCATGTCGCACGCACCGCGGCCGATGAGCCGCTCCTGCCCGTCCACGACCTGCACGCACGAAGGAAGATTGCCTGCGACGGGAACGGTATCGAGGTGGCCGGCGAGAATGACGCGCTCGGCGCGCCCGAGGTGGGTGCGCGCGATGACGGTGTCGCCATCGCGAATAACCTCGAGGTGCTCGCACGCACGAAGCGTCGCCTCGACCCTGTCGGCAAGGAGAGTTTCGTTACCCGAAATCGACTCGGTATCGACGATTGCACGCGTGAGCTCGGTCAGGCCCGCATCGAGGGGCAGCGGTGTCGTGTTCATCATGCACACAAGCGTAGAGGTTTTCGGCGCGCTCCAACGAAATCCGAAGAGGCGCGCTATAGCCTGTGAGCCATGACTGAGAACAAAAGCGCATGGGGCATCGGCCTCGCAACCATCGCGGACAATGGGACGACCCTTGACACGTGGTACCCCGCACCCGAACTGGGCTGTGCCCCCGATGACCTCGCCAACCATCCTCTCGCCGTCGCCCTCGCAAAGGCCGCGCGAGACGATGCCGCACGCGGCACCCGTCAGGAAGTCGTCACACGAGCCATTTCCCTGGCAGAGGCGCCGCGCGATGCGTCCGATGCGTACTTGCGCCTCCATCTACTCTCCCATCGCCTCGTAAAGCCGAACGAGCAAAACCTCGACGGTCTGTTCGGCGCGCTCACGAATGTTGTGTGGACCTCGGAAGGGCCGTGCGCCGTGGACGGCTTCGAAGAGACGCGCCTGCGCCTCATCAGTGAAGGCCGGCGCCCCACGGTCTACTCGATCGATAAATTCCCCCGCATGGTCGACTACGTGGTTCCCGACGGCGTCCGCATCGGCGATGGCGACCGATTGCGCCTCGGCGCTCACCTCGCGAGCGGCACAACCGTCATGCACGAAGGCTTCGTGAACTTCAACGCGGGCACCCTTGGCACCTCGATGATCGAGGGGCGCATCTCGCAAGGTGTCGTCGTGGGCGATGGCTCCGACATCGGTGGTGGCGCCTCGACCATGGGCACCCTTTCGGGCGGCGGGACGGAGCGCGTGAGCGTCGGAGAGCGCTCGCTCGTTGGAGCAGAAGCAGGCGTCGGCATCGCCCTCGGCGACGACTGCATCGTTGAGGCCGGGCTGTATGTCACCGCGGGCACGAAGGTCACCCTCATCAACGGCGAGAATCGTTCCGTCGTCAAGGCTCGCGACCTCTCCGGGGTGCCGAGTCTCCTGTTCCGCCGTAACTCGCAATCGGGCGCCGTCGAGGCCGTCTCGCGCTCGAACAAGCGCGTTGAGCTGAACTCCGACCTTCACGCGAACTAATCATGGCCAAACGCCCCGCGCTGTCTCGCGTGGTCATCCCGCTCACGCTCCTTGCGGTTTTTCTCGCGGTCGTGGGCGGGAGCTTCGCCGCGCTCACTCTCTTTGACGGCGGCCAGCGCACGGGCCGCTGCACCGCGAGTGGGCTCTCGACATCGCATTCGTACTCGACCGAGCAAACCCTCAATGCCGCCACGATCAGTGCGGTCTCGATCGACATGGGACTGCCCCCTCGCGCCGCGTCGATCGCCCTCGCGACCGCCTACCAGGAGTCGAAGCTTAAAAACATCGACTACGGGGATCGCGATTCGGTAGGGCTCTTCCAGCAACGCCCCTCCCAGGGGTGGGGCACAAAAGAGCAGATCATGGATCCTGTGTTTGCCTCGACGGCCTTTTACGAGAAGCTCGCCAAGGTCAAGGGGTACGAGGACATGGACATCACCGTCGCGGCGCAAAAAGTGCAGCGGTCAGCGTTTCCCGATGCCTACGCCGATCACGAGGTCGAGGGGCGCCTCTTCTCCTCTGCGCTCACCGGCAACAGCGGCCCCGAGCTCGAATGCGACCTCGCCGCCGCTGGAGGTCCAGCGCATCCAGAGAAACTTCGCGAGTCTCTCGCGCGCGAGTTCACCCGGATGAGCGAGTCAGGCGAGGTGAAAAGTTCGCTCGGCGCCGCGGGATCAAACGCGCCTCAGGGGGCGGGTCACACGACCGTGGTCATCAAGACGGCCGACGAAAAGCGCGGCTGGGCGCTCGCGAACTGGGCCGTCGCCCATGCCGCACAGGACAATATCGTGGGCGTCGACTACCGCGGGCACCGTTGGGATCGCTCACGCCACGTCTCCCAGACGTCGTCGCAGTGGGACAGCGACGCAACGGGCGGGGCAAGCGGCGAGGATGACGCGGTCGTGATCTATTTCGCGAAGGGGGCGTGAGGCACGGCCGCAGCCTCGGTTATTTGGCCTTGTTCTCGCGCGCCTTCAGTTCCTCGCGAAGATCGTGGAGCAGGAGCTCCGACGTGCCCGTACGCTCCTCGATCGGAACGTATGCGCGCTCGGCTTCGCCCGTGTAGATCTGCCGCGGCCGCATAATCTTCGTGTCGGGATCGTTGATCGCCTCTTGCCACTGTGCGATCCACCCGGGCAGGCGCCCGATCGCGAACAGCACCGTGAACATGTGCGTGGGAAAACCCATCGCCTTGTAGATGATGCCCGTGTAGAAGTCGATGTTCGGGTAGAGATGGCGTTCAATGAAGTACTCGTCGCGAAGCGCGATCTCCTCAAGCTTCATCGCGAGCTCAAGGCGCTCATCATGGATCCCGAGCCGCTCGAGCACCGTATCGGCAATGCCCTTCACGAACTTCGCACGCGGATCGTAATTCTTATACACCCGGTGCCCGAAGCCCATGAGACGGGTAGAATCATCCTTGCTCTTGACCTTCTCCATGAACACTCGCGGATCCTGACCAGACTTTCGAAGGTCGTCGAGCATGTGCATGACGCGCGTGTTAGCGCCGCCGTGCGCCGGCCCAGACAAGGCCGCAACGCCGGCCGAGATCGAGGAGAAGAGGTCCGCTCCCGCCGAGCCGACGAGGCGCACCGCGGTCGCCGAGCAGTTCTGCTCATGATCGGCGTGGAGAATAAATAGCTGCTCGAGTGCACGCACCACAACCGGGTCCGCCACGAAATCCTCGACGGGAAAAGCGAACATGAGCCTCAGGAAGTTCTGCACGAGGCTCAGCGAGTTATCCGGGTACATGAGCGGCTGCCCGTTTGCGACCCGGTGGGCGTACGCCGCCATCGTGGGCATCTTTGCGAGAAGACGGAACGTCGAAATTCGGACCTGCTCAGGGTCGTTCGGGTCGAGCGAGTCCTGATAGAAGGTCGACAGCGCACTCACGCCCGCTTGGAGCACGGCCATGGGGGCGGCATCGCGCGGAAGGGCGATGAACACGCGCTTGAGGTTCTCGTCGAGAAGAGTCCGCTGCTCGATCGAGTGCACGAACTGGTCGAGCTGTCCCTTCGTGGGCAGCTCGCCAAAGATCAAGAGGAATGCGACCTCAAGGTAGCTCGAGTGCTCGGCGAGCTGCTCGATCGGGTAGCCGCGGTGCCGGAGAATCCCCGCCTCACCATCGATGAACGTAATGGCCGACGTCGTCGGCGCCGTGTTCATGAGCCCCGGGTCAAACGTCACCGCCCCCGTTTCCTTGCGCAGCCCCGCGATCGAAACACCGAGGTTGCCCTCGGTCGGCTCGACGAGCGGCAGATCCAGGTTTCGGTCATTCACGCTAAAGTGTGCGGTCATCGCGTTCCTTTCGTGTCTGTCGCAACGCTCTTAGCGGGCGGCTCGGAGCCTTTCGGCAGCGCTAGCGATCCGCTCGTCCGTCGCGGTAAGGGAGATGCGCACATGTCGCGCACCCGCCTCGCCGTAAAAGGTACCGGGGGCAGCGAGGATTCCCAATTTTGCAAGGCGCTCAATGCTCGCTTCGCTCGCCTCACCGAATGTCGTCCACAGGTAGAGGCCGGCCTCGGAATGCTCGATTTTTCCGCCGAAAGCTTCGAAAGCGGGTGCGAGAGTCTCACGGCGAGCGCGGTAGGTTTCGCGCTGGCGGGAGGCCGACGCTTCCTCTCCGAGGGCCGCTGCCATGGCGTTTTGAACGGGGCCCGGCACCATGAGCCCGGAATGTTTACGAACCGCGAGCAGCTCGCCGACGAGGGCAGGGTCGCCGGCGACAAAAGCGGCACGGTAACCAGCGAGGTTCGATTGCTTCGAGAGCGAGTAGGCGCACAGCACATTCGTGAGGTCGCCGTCATTCACGCGCTCATCGAGAATCGATGGGGCCTCGTCCACATCCCACGTGAGTGGCGCGTAGCATTCGTCGGAAGCGACGATGATGTCCCTCTCGCGTGCCCATGCAAGGAGGGCACGCAGCTCGCCGATATCGTGCACCGCTCCCGTCGGATTCGACGGCGTATTGAGCCACAGCAGGCGCACCGAGTCGAGGCAGACGTCGGAACCGAGCGCCCCCTCCCCCTCGCGTGCAAGCGCCCGCACATCGAGTGGGACGGGCCGGGCTCCCGCGAGCCGTGCGCCGAGGTCGTAGGTCGGGTAGGCGATATGGGGAAAGGCGACTGCCTCCCCGGTGCCGATGCCGAGCTGGAACGGAAGGTGCGCAACGAGTTCTTTCGAGCCGATCGTGGGAAGCACGCCACTGGCGCTGAGAGCTGAGGGAGCACCGCGGTGTGCGCGACAGAAATCGACGATGGCCTCGCGCAACTGCCCCGTTCCGGCGACCGTCGGGTAGCCGTGCGCATCCGAGGCGGCCACAAGTGCTTCCTGGGCGACGCGGGGCGTTTCATCAACGGGAGTGCCAACCGAGAGATCGACAATCCCATCCGGGTGTCGCTCGGCGAGTGCGCGCGCCGAGGCGAGCGAATCCCACGGAAAGGACGGCAAGGTCGAAAGGAGCGGCGTTCGCGAAGTCATGGTGCTCATCCTACGACCCCAGTGCCAGCTCTTACCGAGCTCGATCGCCTTCGCTCTCAACGGCGCGGCGCCACATACCGTGCAGCTCCGCCGCGATCGCGGGGTGCGCGACCATGATGCCGGTGGACGGGTCAGAAGGAAACAGGGTGTCGTGGCCGTCCCAATCGAGCACCCTCAAACCGGCCTCGTGTGCGATGAGCATGGACGCGAGGTGATCCACGGCTCCGAATCGCCCCACGAGCGCACCGTGCCCTCTGCCGACCGCAGGCCCCACGAGCGACAGGGTTCCCGAACCCATGATCCGGCTCGTCACATCGATCTCGCCCAGAGAGCGGATAAATTCCGCCTGGCCCTCGAAGAATGTCGCCCCGAGAAGCTCGGTGAGAACGACAGAGCCGGGCAAAGTGGACCGGTGTTCGACTGAGATGGGGCCACCGCGGTGCATGGCTCCGCGCCCCCGAATCGCCGAAAAGACCTCTTTCGTGCGCGGGTCTGCGACGACACCAACGACGGGGCCGTCCTCATCACACATGGCGAGGGAGAACGAAAACCAGGAGATGCCGTGCGCGTAGTTCGTGGTGCCGTCGATGGGATCGCAATACCACGTGTACTCAACCCCGGCGCTGTCCTCGAACTCTTCCCCGACGAAGGCGTGCGTCGGAAATTCTTCCGCAATGGTCCGGCGTACCCAGAGCTCGATCCCCAGGTCAATATCCGTCACGAAATCAGCGGCGTTCTTTTTTGTCGCAAACATCGAAACGTTCGAGGATGTCGAGCGGATCATCGCCCATGTGGCAAGTGACTGTGCAAGCTCGTGCGCGCGCGTCAACACATCGCGCCCTCGTCCCACGTGATCGGCGCTCATGCTCCCCGCACCTCCGCGTTCTGGTTAAGGACGCGCAGGAGGTCGCCCGCACGGTTGGACGTCACGGCCTCAACGCCCATCGCCGCAAGCGCCCTTGCAGTCTCGGCATCGTCAACGGTCCAGCAGGTGGTACGAAGCCCGAGGGCACGTGCAGCGCTCACGGTCGTGGGCGAGCAGACGCCAAAGTGGGGGTTCCACGAGTAAGGCTCGAGCTCCTCGACGAGGGCGGGATCCGGAACACCATCGAGCGGGTAGGTCATACGCAAACGTGCCGTGGGAAGGACCTCGCGCACGGCACGCATGGCGGTGACTCCCCCCGTGAACTCCGCCCGTGCCGCTGCCGCGCGACGCTCATCCGAGTGGTCCCCCTCTCCCGAGGCAATCGCCCGGATCCGCGAGGCGCTCACGCGCGCAATCTCCTGCTCCGCGCCGTCAGACTCACCCGGAAAATCGAGAAGAAGCACAGCATCGCCCACGGCGTCGAGAGCACGCTCGAGCGTGGGGACTCCCCGCTCAAAGCCGTGGTCATTTGCGCACGTGCCATGCTCAGCCGGCTCACGGGCTTCAAGCGCGCTCACCGAGAGCTCAGCGGGACTGGCCGTGCACTCCCACAAGCGCTCGAGCGTGGAGTCGTGCAGAAGAATGGGCTCCCCTTCGGCGCTGAGCCTCAGATCGACCTCGACAACCTCGAGCCCCTCGGCTGCCGCGTGTGCGATCGCTTGGAGAGTGTTCTCAACGTGGGCGACGGGATCGCCACGATGTGCAACGAGCTGCACAGGACTCATCATTTCTCCGTTCATGCTGCTGACTGCTCCCCGGTAGGTCCGGCAGGCGAGGTAGCCGCGTCGACGAGAACACCATCGCGATACACCAGCGCTTCGGTGATGCGCACCCCCACCTCATCGTCAACGCGCAAGTCGTCGGCCTTCGCGAGCGAGCGCACACGAATGGCGCCGACCCGCACGACGAGGTCGCTGAGGTGGCCCTTTGGGGTGATGCGCTCAATGGTGCCCTTGAGCTGGGCGGCGCGGGGATCGCCAATCACGACGTTCTCGGGGCGAATACCGCATTCGGCATGTTCGGCCGCTCCGGTCACGAGGTCAATCGGCAGCGGCTCGAGACCTTCGACGTAGATGCGACCGGAACCGTCGGCACGGCGCTCCACTCGCCCTTTCACGAAGGACATCGTCCCGATGAAACCCGCGACAAACCGCGTCGCCGGTCGGCGATACAGAGTCGTTGGATCAGTCAGCTGTTCGATCCGGCCGCCGTTCATGACGGCGATGCGATCAGCAACGGCGAGCGCCTCCTCCTGATCGTGCGTCACAAAGACGCTCGTCATGCCAAGTTCCTGCTGGATACGACGAATCTCTTCGCGAACCTGGACGCGAAGTTTCGCGTCGAGGTTCGAAAGCGGCTCATCGAGAAGCAAGAGCGAGGGGTTTTGGACGAGCGCACGCGCGAGAGCAACGCGCTGCTGCTCGCCGCCCGACAGCCGCGCCGGTCGGCGCCCGGCCTTCTCCTCGAGTCCGACGAGCGCGAGGGCCTCACGCACGCGTGCGGTGCGCTCGTCGCGTGGGACCTTGGCAACCTTGAGCGGGAATGCCACGTTCTTTTCGACGCTCATGTGGGGCCAGAGCGCGTAGTTCTGGAACACCATCGCCGAGGGCCGGCGCTCCGGAGGCAGCGACGTCACATCACGCTCACCCACGGTGATCCGCCCCGCATCCGGCGTGAGGAACCCACCGATCATCCGCAAAGTCGTCGTTTTCCCGCATCCCGAAGGGCCGAGCAAACAGACCATCTCTCCCTTCCCGATCGCGAGATCAAGATCTTTGATGATGCTCTTGCCACCGAGCGTGATGCTGACGGAGCTAAGCGTGAGCGGCTCGGGAGAGAACCGGCGAGCGGTTCGGGCAGCTTTCGATGCGGACTGTGTCATCGGATTTGGAAACCTTCTGCGAGAGCCCCACCCATGATGTGCTTCCTTACGAGAAGAAGAAGCACAACGGAGGGGACGGTGAGCATGATGGAAAAAACGGCCGCGACCTGTTCCGGCGAGTTGAGAACGAGCGTGTAGAGCTCGGTCGGCATCGTGGAATAACTGGGGGCACCAACGAGGTAGGTGGCCTGAGCTTCGTCCCACGACGCGAGGAAAGCCATGATGAGGGCGACGAAATACCCCGGGGCGGCAAGTGGAAGCGTGACGCTCACGAAAGTCCTGAGCCATCCGGCGCCGCTATCGCGCGCGGCATCTTCGAGCCTGCGCGGTACCGCCGCAAACGAGGCGGCAGGAATCCACGTAAGAAAAACAACCTGACCGAGCATGTGCGCGATCGTGACACCCGGAATGGTCTCCATGAGGTTGAAGGCGTAGTACAAAGCCGCAATGCTCACAAAAAGCCCCATTTTCGGGAACGCATTCGTTGCGAACAGGCCAAGGAGCATCACCGTGCGCCCCGGGAACTGCATGCGCCCAAAGGCGTAGGCAGCGGGCATACAGATGAGAGCCGTGAGCGTCGTCGATAGGACGGCGAACATGAGCGAATTGAGGATCGAGGTGACGAACTTCGGAGTACCGAAAACCTTTCCCCACCAGTCAAAGGTGAGCCCGGCCGGAAGGAGGTTCGGCACGCGCCACTCGGTCGCGAAGGCGTGAAGGGCGAGCCACACGATCGGCCCGGCCACGAAGAGCAGCAACGCAAGCGCGGCAAGCCCCGACGCAATTTTCCTGGGCATATCAGGTCATCTCTTCTTTTGCTTGTCGGTAATTGGCCCAGACGTAAAGAACCCCAATCAGCGCAGCGAGCGCAAACACGACAATGGCCATGACAACTGATTGCTGCGGCTCTCCGTACGTGTTGAAGTGTTTCGTCATACTGACGCCGAGCATGGTCGGCGCGGAGGGGCCCGTGAGCCACGGAACAGTGAACGACCCGACGTTCCCAATCGCGGTAAAGGTCATAGCGATGACCGTGGGCACGAACGCCATCGGTGCCACGACGTCCTTCACAATGCGGATCGTTCCCGCACCTGCATCCCGAGCGGCATCAATCAGGGCATCAGGCACCGATTGAACCCCCGACGACACCATGAGGACCGCAAACGGAAGCGAGGACCACACCTGAGTCATGAGCACGAGGGTCGACGTGAACGCAATTTGAGGTGGGCTCGCCACGCCAAGACTCCGCATCACTGAGCCAAAGAAACCGTCGGCCGCCCAGAACCGAATCATGGCCCACGCCCCGATTACTCCCGGGATAAACATCGGGATGACGGCGAAAGCGGGAAGCATGCGGGTGATGCCCGACGGCCGCAGCCGCATCGCGAGAGCCACGAGCCACGCAAGGGCCGTGACGATCACGGTGGTGAGAATTGAAATGCTCACCGTCACCCGCAAATCCGAGAGAAATCGCGGGTTCGAAAAGACCTCGCGATACGCGTCGAGAGTCGGAGCCCATGACTGCGTCTCGTGCGTGTTCTTACCGATCATCGCAATCGTCGTGTTCAACCCGCCCGTGTACCCGAGGCTCAAGCCGAAGGCATTGATGACGGGAAAGCCGATGAAAACGATGATGAGGAGGATCGGTGGGCTCGCGAGGAGCACACCGATCCATGATTGCCTCGATGCCACGCTTGCTCCCTAGGCGGTCGGAACCTTCTGGTCCCAGAGCTTGGCTTTGTTGTCTTCGTGGTCGCCAAAGTAGCCCTGGCCGAGGTTCTGCGTGTCGATGCCGTCGAATTTCTTTTGAATCTCCTCGGGCATGTCCTCGAGCGGGATGATCGGGTAACCCGCCATTGTCGTGGAGATGATCTGCTGCCCCTCGGGGGAGAGCGCGAATTTCGCGAGCGCGAGCGCGGCAGGCTTGTTCTTCGAGTTCTTCGGGATCCCGAGGAACGATGCGCCGCCTGCGAACGGCGGATTCGAGATCTGCGTCGCCTTGACCCGTTCCGGGATCTTCCCGGACTCGCGACCGGAAATGAACTGATCGGACCACACCGGGATCATCGCGACCTCGCCGTTGACCAAAAGCTCAATGCTCTGCTCGTTGCCGTTCGGGTAGGTGCCCTGGCCGTACGTGAACTTACCGATGCGCTTGAGCTCTTCCCAGCCCTTGTCCCAGTGCTTTTCGTCGGCCTCGTCGTAGCTCGTCGTCATACGCTCGCGGACGTCCTTCGGGATGTACAGGTCGAGCACACTCGTCACGAAGGCCGAGCCTGAGCCGCCCGTCGAAGGAGAGTTGTAGGCGAACTTGCCGGGGTTCTGTTCGATCCAGGTCAGAAGCTCCTTGAGAGTCTTCGGAGGGGTGGCGACTTGCTCCGTGTCGTACGCGAGGAGCACGGAGGAGGCTCGGTAGGGGAAGGCTTGTCCAAGTCCTTGGGCAAGCGCTTCCTGGGGAACATCGCCGAGGGCGGGAATCTCTTTGGCGCTCACGTTGAGCAGAAGTTTCGCGTCTGCCGCGTCCGTCACCCAGCCGTCATCGATGAAGTCCATGCCCGAATCGCCGTCGCCGGCAGCGGACAAGCGCGCGAGCGATTGCTGGGAGCGTTCGGAGTGCAGATCGTGGTCAACCTTGATCGTGACCTTCGGGTATTTCTTCGTGAAGGCCGGCCCAAGCCCGTCCTGCCATAGGTCGCGCACGTTGGTGTCGCCGCCCGCGTGGATGCGAAGGGTCCCTTCGACCTCACCCGTCACATCGGCTGCCGACTCACCTCCCTTGTCGGAGGCTCCTGAAGAGTTTTTCGAGGCTGGCGCACATGCTGTCGCGAGGCCCGCGAAGCTAAGGGCAGCACCACCAAACAGAAGTGAACGTCGATTGAGGGACATTGCGTGGCCTTTCCACTGGCGCGCAAGGGGCGCATCGATTTGGACGACGCCTCGAGGTTAAGCGCGCCGATGCCCCCGCTACGCCCGTCCCCCGCCCACGCTCGCGAAAGGTCGTCAAGAGTTCACGCAGTGGTCATGAAAGACCCCGTTTAAAACGGGCTTTGCTAGCCGAACTTGGGCCTTCTGTTACTTGATGCTCACCTGCAGGCCACGTGGACTTTTGCTTCGAGGTTTTAGCCTTCGAGCGGGTTTTCCTGTGGGGGAAGTTTCTCGATGACCTCGTGGTCAAACGACTGCGGACCCAGCTTCGCCGCACCACCGGGGCTTCCGAGCTCGTCGAAGAACTCTACATTCGCGCGGTAGTACTCGCTCCACTGATCGGGCAGGTCGTCCTCGTAGTAGATCGCTTCGACGGGGCACACGGGTTCGCACGCACCGCAATCGACGCATTCGTCAGGCTGAATGTACAGCGAACGCTCGCCTTCGTAGATGCAGTCGACGGGGCATTCGTCAACGCAGGCACGGTCTTTGACATCAACGCACGGGAGGGCGATGACGTAGGTCATGGCTTCACAGTCCTTTCTTCGCGCTGGTTCGCGCGCGCGATGTTTCTGATTTGGATGGCCCACACGATAGCGACACCCACGAGAGGCACGATCACGCCGAGGAACTGGGCGGCCCAGCCCTGCCACTGCGCTTCGCCCGCAATCTGTGCTGGAACGAGAAGCCCTCCCCCGAGCGACGTGCCCGAAAAATACACGGCCACGAGTGTGAAGGCGAGAGCATCGATGAACAGTGGGAGCTTGCGCCCGCTAAGCGCGACCAGCATGCAGGTTGCGACGACCTCGTAGGCGCAACCAAACAGGAGCCCCCACGGCACGGACACGTCTTGGACGGTCGAGCGCATACGGTGCGTCCCAATCACGACAAGGCCGCCGAGCACCCCCACGATCGCGCCGACAACGATCTCGGTCGCGCGCGAGGTGGGCCTCGTACCGTCGGCGAAAATGACGCCTTCGTTGGGGTCCTTGTGACTCATTGTCTCGCCCTCGATTACGAGTTGCGGGCGCGAGCGCGAGCGCGCGCACGCTCGGTCGGGTCGAGGACGACCTTACGGATGCGCACGATTTCGGGGGTGACCTCGACGCATTCGTCCTCGGCGGCGAATTCGAGCGACTCCTCGAGCGTGAGCTTGCGCGGCGGAATGAGATTCTCGAACGCGTCTGCCGTGGCCGAGCGCATGTTCGTGAGCTTCTTTTCCTTCGTGATGTTCACGTCCATGTCTTCATTGCGGGAATTTTCGCCGACAACCTGCCCCATGTACACCTCTGAGGTGGGTTCCACGAAGAACGAGCCGCGTTCCTGGAGGTTGATCATCGCATACGGCGTCACGGCACCCGCGCGGTCAGCCACGAGGGAGCCCGTGTTGCGGAATTCAATGGGGCCCATCCAGGGCTCGAAGCCTTCGGCGAGCGAGGAGGCGATGCCGGTACCGCGCGTTTCGGTCAAGAAGCGCGAGCGGAAACCAATGAGGCCGCGCGCGGGGACGAGGAATTCCATGCGCACCCAGCCCGAACCGTGGTTGTTCATGGTTTCCATGCGCCCCTTGCGGGAGGCCATGAGCTGCGTGATTGTCCCGAGGTATTCCTCGGGAACGTCGATCGTCATACGCTCGATCGGTTCGCACGTGACGCCGTCGATCTCGCGGGTCAGCACCTGCGGCTTCCCCACGGTCAGTTCGAAGCCTTCGCGACGCATCTGTTCAACGAGAATCGCGAGAGCGAGCTCGCCGCGGCCCTGAACCTCCCATGCGTCTGGGCGATCAGTGGGC
Source organism: Dermabacter sp. HMSC06F07 (assembly GCF_001807345.1). Taxonomy (NCBI): domain Bacteria; kingdom Bacillati; phylum Actinomycetota; class Actinomycetes; order Micrococcales; family Dermabacteraceae; genus Dermabacter; species Dermabacter sp. HMSC06F07. Next base: position 58,150 of record NZ_KV788570.1, on the reverse strand, counting down.
AGAACCTTGAGGGACACGTTGCCGACGAGCTCGGCATCGAGGCGGTCCTTGACCTGGCGGGCGGTGAGCTTGTGGCCCTTGACCTTGCCGGCGATCGGCGAGGTGTTGATGCCGATCGTCATCGAGATCGCGGGGTCGTCCACGGTGATGAGTGGGAGCGGACGAGGATCGTTGAGGTCGGTGAGGGTTTCGCCGATCATGATGTCGGGGATACCCGCAACGGCCACGATGTCGCCGGGGCGCGCCGTGCGCGTCATCTGCTCGCGTGTGAGCCCCTTCGTTTCGAGAAGTTCGGTGACCTTCACGCTCTTGATATCGCCGTGGCGGGTCGCCCACGCGACCTGCTGGCCCTTCTTGAGCTCGCCGTTCTCGATGCGCAAGAGCGCGAGACGGCCGAGGAACGGCGAAGCATCGAGGTTCGTGACGTGTGCCTGCAGCGGCATGTCGTCGTCATATTCGGGAGCGGGGATCGATTCGAGAATCGTCTTGAAGAGCGGTTCGACCGTTTCGGAATCGGGAAGCTCGCCCTCTGCGGGCTTGTTCGCGCTCGCACGCCCAGCTTTGCCGGAGGCGTAGATCACGGGGACGTCGAGCAGTGCGTCGAAGTCAATCTCGGCGTTGTCTTGCGAGAGGTCCTCAGCGAGGCCGAGAAGGAGATCCGTTGTTTCGTTGACGACCGCGTCGATGCGGGCGTCGGGACGATCAACCTTGTTCACGACGATGATCACGGGAAGGCTCGCGGCAAGAGCTTTGCGCAGAACGAATCGGGTCTGCGGGAGCGGCCCCTCGGACGCGTCCACGAGCAGCACGACGCCGTCGACCATGGACAGGCCGCGCTCTACCTCGCCGCCGAAGTCGGCGTGCCCGGGGGTGTCGATCACGTTGATCGTAATGCCCTCGGGGTGCCCGATCTCGGCTGCCGTCGGCCCCGAATAGTGGATCGCGGTGTTCTTCGCGAGGATGGTGATGCCCTTTTCGCGCTCGAGGTCACCGGAGTCCATCGCACGCTCGTCAACTTTGTCGCGTTCGCCGAACGCGCCGCCCTGGCGGAGCATGGCGTCCACGAGGGTCGTTTTGCCGTGATCGACGTGGGCGACGATCGCGACGTTTCGAAGATCGGAGCGGTGCTGAATGGTCATAGGAGCCTTATCTGTTCGGGATCGGCGGAAGTCTCGTGAGGTGTGGGGGTCCGACGCTTGCCTGGCCCACGCGCGCCCGATTCATGGTAACGCGTCCGGGCCCCTTATCGGCTGCGTGAGCCTTCTCGCGTGACGAATAGAAATCTGCCTCACAGGGTGAGGGATCACAATGGAAACATGAGTGAAAACAGCAATCTCTCCCCCGCCCCCGTTGATCCGACGACTACCGAGGCCTGGCAGCGCCTCGAAGAGCACGACGGCATGCTCGACAAAGGCCTGCGCGAAGCGTTCGCCGAAGATCCCGATCGCGCCAAGAAGCTGAGTTTTGAGGCGGCGGATCTGTTCGTTGATCTCTCGAAGAACCTTGTATCCGAAGAAACCGTCGGACTCCTTCTCGATCTCGCAAACGAGACGGGCGTGTGCAAGCGCCGCGACGAGATGTTCGCGGGCGCGCACATCAACACGACCGAGGACCGCGCCGTTTTACACACCGCGCTTCGACGCCCGAAAGGCGCATCCCCCGCCCTCGACGTCGACGGCCAGAATGTCGATGCCGATGTGCGTGAGGTCCTCGAACGCATCTATGAGTTTGCGAATAAGGTTCGCAGCGGCGAGTGGACCGGCGTGACGGGTAAGAAGATCGAGACCGTCATCAACGTTGGCATCGGCGGCTCCGACCTCGGCCCCGTGATGGTGTACGAGGCACTGCGCCCGCTCGCGGATGCGGGGATTGAGGCACGCTTCATCTCGAACATTGATCCGACCGACGTGGGCGAGACGACGCGCGACCTCGATCCCGAAACAACCCTCGTGATCGTCGCGTCGAAGACGTTCACGACGCTCGAAACGATCACGAATGCGAAGCTCGTGCGCGCGTGGCTGCTCGACGGCCTGCACGCCGCGGGCGTCGCTGAATCACAGGATGCCGAAGCCGTCGCGAAGCACTTCGTGGCCGTCTCGACCGCACTCGACAAGGTCGAGGAATTCGGTATTGACCCGGCCAACGCCTTCGGGTTCTGGAGCTGGGTGGGCGGTCGCTACTCGGTCGATTCGGCGATCGGCACGATCCTCGCCGTCGTGTTCGGCCCCGAGGCCTTCGAAGAGTTCCTCGGCGGTTTCCACGCGATGGACGAGCATTTCCGCACAGCAGCTCCCGAGGAAAACCTGCCTTTGCTCATGGGGCTCGTGAACGTGTGGAACGTGAACTTCCTCGGCGCCGAGACTCACGCGGTTCTTCCCTACAGCCAATTCCTTCATCGCTTCCCCGCCTACCTCCAGCAGCTCACGATGGAGTCCAACGGCAAGTCCGTGTGTTACGACGGCTCAGCCGTGACTGCGGAGACCGGCGAGATCTTCTGGGGCGAGCCCGGCACGAATGGTCAGCACGCCTTCTACCAGCTCATCCACCAGGGTACGCGCCTCATTCCCGCGGATTTCATTGCGTTTGCTAATCCCACCTACGCACTCAAGGACGGCGATACCGACGTCCACGAGCTCTTCCTCGCGAACTTCTTCGCGCAGACCAAAGCGCTCGCCTTCGGCAAGACCGCAGAGGAAGTTGAGGCCGAGGGGACGACCGGCGCGCTTGTTCCCGCACGCGTGTTCTCAGGCGACCGTCCGACCACCTCGATCATGGCGAGCGCTCTCACTCCGAGCGTCCTCGGCCAGCTGATCGCGCTGTACGAGCACATCACCTTCGTGCAGGGCGCAGTGTGGGGCATCAACAGCTTCGATCAGTGGGGCGTTGAGCTCGGCAAGCAGCTCGCGAAGCAGTTGACGAGCGCCGTCGCGGGCGACGAGTCGGTTCTCGCCGAGCAGGATTCCTCGACGCGTCAGCTCATCGAGTACTACCGCGCGCACCGCGCCTAAATCGCGTACACAAGAAGAACGGGGCCTCGCTTCGGCGAGGCCCCGTTTTCTTTGACGAGTGGGTAACCCCCACAACCCCTATGCAATCCAACGCCGTTGCGGCTCGGCAGTCGGTCCGCCTAGCGGGATTCCCGCGAAGTCCCGCGACTTTGTCTCTAGGATGGACGTGGCGTAAGACATAACCGAAGGAGAGTGGCATGAAGGTCGGCATTCTGACTTCTGGCGGCGACTGCCCGGGACTCAACGCGGTCATCCGCGGAGCTGTCCTCAAGGGAGATTCCATCTACGAAGATGAATTCGTGGGCTACCTCGACGGCTGGAAGGGAGTGCGCGACAACGAATTCATCCCGATCCCTCGACGCCTTGTGCGCGGCATCGGCCGTCAGGGCGGAACGATCCTCGGCACCTCGCGCGTCAACCCCTTCCACGAGGACGGCGGCGGCGCCGAGGGTGTGCGCAAAGTTCTCGAGGACCACGATGTCGACGCCCTCATCGCTATCGGTGGCGACGGAACACTGTTCACGGCCAATCGACTCGCAGAGGCCGGCATCCCCGTGGTCGGCGTCCCGAAAACAGTGGATAACGACCTCGACGCCACGGACTACACGTTCGGTTTCAATACCGCCGTTGATATCGCAACCGAGAACCTCGACCGCTTACGCATGACGGGCAACAGCCACCACCGATGCATGGTCGCCGAGGTCATGGGGCGCAGCGTCGGCTGGATCGCGCTCCACTCGGGTATGGCTGCAGGCGCGCATGTCATCTGCATCCCCGAATTCCCGCTCACGATCGACGAAATCTGCGAGTACGTTGCGCAGCGCGCTGCACGCTCAAAGCGCCGCTCCCCACTCGTCGTCGTCGCCGAGGGGTTCGTTCCGAAAGACGCGCCGGCAGACTTCATGGACTACGAGATGGACGAATTCGGCCGACCGATCCTAGGCGGCGTCGCCCAGCGCCTCGCCCCCTATATCGAAGAAGCCACGGGTATCGAAACCCGCGCGACCGTACTCGGACACATCCAGCGCGGCGGCGAACCGAATGCGTACGACCGCGTGCTCGCGACTCGTTTCGGTATGGCCGCGATCGACCTCGTGCACGAAGGCGGTTTTGGTCGCATGGTCTCGCTACGCGGGACCGACATCGTGAACGAGCCGCTCACCGAGGCAATCGACTCGGTGAAGCGCGTGCCCAGGTCCAGATGGGACGAGGTTCGCGTCCTTTTTGGGTAGGACGCCGCGCATTTGCGCCCCAGTCCTGCTTTTTGATAATAATTCTTAACATGCTGACCGCGCTCGCCCTCACCACAATTGCCGGGCTCGCCACGATCCTCGGCTCTCTCATAGCCTTGAGTGAACGTGCCCGCGAACCGAAAGCCCTAGGCGCAGCTCTCGCGTTCGCCGCAGGTGCGATGCTCACCGTCAGCGCTCTCGAGCTCCTCCCCCACTCGATCGGTGTGCTCGGAGCGGGCACGACCACCCTTTACTGCGTCGCCGGCCTCGTCATTATTGGCGCCCTCGACCTTGCCTCGCGAGCGTGGGAGCGCCGTGCGGTCACGAGCGCTAGGGAGGCGACGCAACCGTCGGACTCCTCACGTGCACGAGCACTTTTGCGCACGGGCCTCATCACGGCTCTCGCACTCACCGCGCACAACATTCCCGAGGGGTTCGCGACGTTTTCGAGCGCACTCCAGGACACCGCGTTCGCACTCCCGCTCGCTGGCGCGATCGCGCTGCACAACATCCCCGAAGGGGTCGCCGTCGCCGCCCCCATCCTCCACGCGACGGGGTCACGAACGAAGGCCATCGCCGCGACAGCGCTCTCGGGGCTGTCCGAACCAGTCGGAGCCCTCGCGCTCTACGGGCTCCTCACCGCCACGGGGCACGCCGCGAACCTCGAATGGGCAAACCCCCTCATCGCAGGGGTGATGATCGCAATCAGCGCGGTCGAGCTCCTCCCCCTCGCCTACACGCACTCTCGGCTCACGCGAACCCTCACGTGGTGTGGCATCGGTGCGCTTGTCATGGCGGCGAGCCTATGGGCGCTCGGCGGCTGAGCACGAGGTTTGCACCCCGCCGCGGCCTGGTACGTTTGAGAAGTTCGTGACCGTCACCGCGAGGAGAAACTGATGTCCGCCATCATGTACACCATCACTGACGAAGCCCCCATGCTTGCGACCGCCTCGCTCCTGCCAATCGTGCGTGGCTTCGCCTCGAAGGCTGGCGTCGACATCGAAACCCGCGATATTTCACTCGCCGCTCGCATCCTCGCCGCATTCGCGGACCGCCTCCCCGAGGACCAACGCGAACGTGATGCACTCGCCGAGCTCGGCGCCCTCGCGCGCACCGCAGAGGCGAACATCATCAAGCTTCCCAACATTTCGGCCTCGGTTCCGCAGCTCAAAGCCGCAATCGCTGAACTTCAGGCACGCGGTTACGACCTCCCCGACTATCCGGATAGCCCCGAAACCGACGCCGAACTCGACATCCGCGCGCGATACGACGCCGTCAAAGGCTCCGCCGTCAATCCGGTGCTCCGCGAAGGCAATTCTGACCGCCGCGCGCCGCGCGCCGTCAAGAACTTCGCGAAGGCCCACCCGCATCGCATGGGCGAGTGGAGTACTGACTCGCGCACCGAGGTCGCCACCATGAGCGAGGGCGACTTCCGCTCGAGTGAACAAAGCTTCGTCGTTCACGGCGACAAAACCTTCCAGATCGTCCATGTCGCCACCGACGGCACCGAAACGATCCTCAAAGACGCCGTGGCCGCCGAGGACGGCGACATCATTGACGCGAGCGTCATGAGCATCGGTGCTCTCGAGCAATTCCTCACCGCTCAGATCGATAACGCCCGCGAGCGCGACGTTCTATTCTCGCTCCACCTCAAGGCCACGATGATGAAGGTCAGTGACCCCGTCATCTTCGGCCACGCGGTGCGCGCATTCTTCCCCGAGGTCTTCACGCGATTCGAAGCAGAACTCGAGGATGCGGGGCTCTCGGCAAACAATGGTCTCGGCGCGATTCTCTCGGGCCTCGATGCGCTCGATGCCGAAACCGCCGAGGCGATTCGCACGCTCGTAAATGACCGCCTCGCCGAGGGCCCCGAACTCGCGATGGTCGACTCGGATCGCGGCATCACGAATCTTCACGTGCCGAGCGACGTCATCGTGGATGCGAGCATGCCCGCGATGATCCGCACGGGCGGAAAAATGTGGGGGGCCGACGGTGCCCCGCACGGTACGCTTGCCGTCATTCCCGATAGCTCCTATGCCCCCATCTACCAGGTTGTGATTGAGGACTGTCGCCGCCACGGCGCCTTCGATCCGTCCCGCATGGGAACCGTTCCGAACGTCGGCCTCATGGCGCAGAAAGCCGAAGAATACGGCAGCCACGACAAAACTTTCATCGCCCCCGCAGACGGGCGAATCGAGATCCGCTCGACATGCGGGTGCCACGACGCGGCGCTGACATCGCACACCGTCCAGGCCGGCGATATTTTCCGCGCATGCCACACGAAGGACGCACCCGTGCGCGACTGGGTCGCGCTCGCTGTGCGTCGCGCGCGCCTTAGCGAAACGCCCGCCTTCTTCTGGCTTGACCCCGAGCGGGCACACGATCGCGAAATTGCGACGAAGGTCGAGCGCGTGCTCGCCGACGAGGACACCGACGGCCTGGACATCCGCGTGCTCAGCCCCGTCGAGGCCATGAGGGAGACTCTCGCGCGAACGCGCGATGGACTCGACACGATCTCGGTCACCGGCAACGTGCTGCGCGATTACCTGACCGACCTCTTCCCCATCATGGAGCTCGGCACCAGCGCCAAGATGCTCTCGGTTGTTCCCCTCATGGCGGGCGGCGGGCTTTTCGAGACGGGAGCAGGCGGCTCCGCTCCGAAACACGTCCAGCAGCTCGTGACGGAAAACTACCTGCGGTGGGATTCCCTCGGGGAATTCCTCGCGCTCGCCGAATCGCTGCGGCATCTTGCGCGTCGCGACGACAACCACGATGCCGAGGTCCTCGCGGATACCCTCGAGCGCGCAACCGAAACGTTACTCACCGAAGGCAAATCACCCGAACGCCGCCTCGGCGGCACCGACAATCGAGGCTCGCACTTCTTCCTCGCACTGTACTGGGCGCGTGAGCTCGCTTCACAAAGCGACAGCAGTGCGCTCGCGCGCACGTTTACGCCCGTCGCGAGCGAGCTTGATCAATCCGCCGCTGACATCGAGCGCGAGCTCCTCGCGGTTCAGGGCACGAAGGCTGAGATCGGTGGCTATTACCGGCCCGACCCTGAATCGACAGCAGCGGTCATGCGCCCCTCGGCCACGTTCAACGCGATCATCGACCAGCTCGCGGCGCGCTAACGCGCCCGCCTCCGGCTTCTCTAGAAGCGCAGGTCGGTCTCGACGCCCATCGAACGCGCGACCGGCAAGTGGAAGTGGTCGCTTGCGCGTGCCTGGTTCTTGAACATCACGCGGAACACTTTCTTCGCGACGAGCGTCAGGAACGTCGCAGGCGCAAGCACAAGGTTGGCGCGCGCTGTCACGAACCACGTGGACTTCAGACGCTGATTGCTCCAACGCTCGCTCGTGTCGGGGCATGAGGCGAGAAGACGCATCGCTTTCGGCACATCCAGGTGTTCCTTGAAGCCGAAGTGGACGTTCACGCATTCGACGCCGTCGGGCACGCCCGAGACGTCCAGAACCTTGATGCGATCTTCCGCGTTCACGCGTGGAACAGGCTCGGTCGTCACCTCGGCAATCACGACGCGCGAGTGGATGGCGCGATTCACGCGCGTTTGCGTGAGAAGCGCGAGCGGCGGCGTATGGACATCCTGGTGGAGGTACACGACGGTTCCCGGGAGCTTTTGGAGCTGCTTCTTTTCCGTGCGCGCCACGAATTCCTCCCACGTTCCACACAGGTCCCGGCGGCGTTCACGAAGGCGATCGGCGCCGAAGCGCCACACGTGCATCGTCGCGATACACAGCGCCGATACGACGAGGGGAATCCACCCTCCCGTGAACACTTTCGCCGCGTTGGCCGCAAACAGGAAGAGCTCGGCGCTCGCAAAGAACGCGGCCACGACGATCACCTTCCACAGCGCCCACTTTCGCACGTGGCGAAGGTAGAGGAACAGGAGGGCAGTCGAGAGGAGGAACGATCCCGAAACGGCGATGCCATACGCGCTCGAGAGCCCCTGCGAGGAGCGGAAGGCAAGGATGAGCACGAGTGCCCCCACGCACAATAGCCAGTTCACCCCGGGCACATACACCTGCCCCTTGTGTTCGCTCGTGTACGTATGCGTGAGGCGCGGAAGCAGCCCCAACCGCTGGGCCTGCATCGACACGCTGAACGCCCCCGCGATCACGGCCTGCGAGGCAATGATCGTCGCGAGGGTCGCAAGAATCACCACGGGGAACTGAAGGTTGTGCGGGACAAGATCGTAGAACGGGTGGCTCGCACTGCGTTCGCGCAGAACGAGCGCCCCCTGCCCCAGATAGTTAAGTGCGAGGCACGGGAAGACGAGCGCGAACCATGCCCTCGCGATCGGTCCTCGACCAAAGTGCCCCATATCCGCATACAGGGCCTCTGCTCCCGTCACCGTCAGCACAACAGCGCCGAGCGCGAAAAATGCCAAGAGCGGTTCCGTCACGATAAAGCCGAGAGCATGATGCGGGGAAAGCGCCCCGATGATTTCCGGAGTCTTGACGATCGACAGCACGCCGAAGGTCGCGATCACAAGGAACCACACGATCATGACGGGCCCGAACGCGCGGCCCACGACGCCCGTTCCCCACCGCTGAATGCTGAACAGGGCAAGCACAAGCGCGAGCGCGATTGGCACGACGAGCGGGCCGAGGGCGGGAGACGCCTCTTCGAGCCCCTCCACAGCCGACAGGATTGAGATGGCCGGGGTGATGAGCGAATCGCCGTAAAACAAGCCCGCCGCGCACATCCCGAGCACCATCACCACGCCGAGCAAACTTCGCGTGCGCGCGCTCGACAGGACGGATGTCAGAAGCGCCGTGAGCGAGAGCTCGCCTCCCTCACCGTCGTTATCGGCACGAAGGAGCACACCTACGTACTTAATGGAGACCGTGAAGGTGACTGCCCACAGCACGAGGGACAACGCACCAAAAATATGCTGGGGATCAGGGGGAAGCGGGTGGCCGTCGGCCTCTGTGAAAAGCGCTTGGAATGCGTAAATCGGCGAAGTGCCGATGTCTCCGAAAACAACGCCGAGGGCGGCGACGGACAGTGCAAAAATACCTTGTGAACGGGCGTGAGTTGTCATCACGACCGACGAGTCTAACCTGGCCCCATGAGTCAAGAAACCGTTAAGGCTGTCTCGTGGCTCACGAATCCGTAAGGCCGTACAGCGGCTATCAGCCCCACATACGGAAGCGCCCCGGCACACACCGGGGCGCTTTCGTACTGTCGCGGAATCAGAGAGCCGCGAGTGCAGCCTCGTAGTCGGGCTCGTCATCGACACTCGGCACGAGCTGCGAGTGCACAACCTTGCCGGTTTCGTCGGCAACAAGCACGGCACGAGCGAACAGGCCGGCGAACTCGCCGTCGGACAGCACGACGCCGTAGTCCTTGCCGAAGGTGGAGCGGAAAGCCGAGAACGTGTGGACGTCATCGAGGCCCTCCGCGCCGCAGAAACGCTCCTGCGCGAACGGAAGGTCCACCGACACACCGATCACGACGGTGTTGTCGAGCGAGGACGCCTGCTTGTTGAACGTGCGCAGCTGCGCCTGGCACGTGGGCGTGTCAACCGAAGGGAAAATGTTCAGCACAATGCGCTTGCCGGCGAAGTCGTCAAGAGTGACATCTTTCAGCTCGGCGTCTGCAAGGGTGAACGCGGGAAGCTGATCGCCAACCTTGGGGAGCTCCCCGTTCGTCGACACGGTCGCGCCTTCAATGGTGACTTCTGCCATTGTCAATCCTTCTTTCATCGCTATGTCCGGCCGCGACATGCGGCCCTGCTACGCCTCGTACAGTAGAGCCGCCATCTGACCGTTGCCAGAAAGCGGGATGCTCTCGCACGCCTACGCCTTCTCCGCTTTCATTCGCTCAATGGCCTTCTTCACATCAAAGTCAGCTTTCGGATAAGCGGGGGCGATGCGTTCGAGCGCATCGGTCAGAAGCTGCTGAACAGCCAGCCGCGCGTACCACTTTCGATCCGCGGGAACGACGTGCCACGGAGCCCACGCCTTGTGCGTCTCGCGGATCGCAGCGTCGTACGCATCCATGTATGCATCCCAATGCTCACGTTCGTCGAGGTCGCCCATGTTGAACTTCCAGTGCTTATCTTCGCGTTCGAGACGCTCGTAGAGCCTCTCCCACTGCTCCTCCTTAGAAATATGAAGCATGACCTTCACGACCTCGTAGCCTCGTTCTTCGACGAGTTGCTTTTCGAACCTGTTGATGTCGCTGTAGCGCTTCGCGAGAGTCTTGTCGTCTGCCCACCCGTGGACGCGGTGGATGAGCACGTCCTCGTAGTGCGATCGATCGAACACTCCGATGAAGCCCGGCTCGGGAAGCGCTCGGCGAATCCGCCACAGGAAGTGGCGATTCTTCTCCGTTGCCGTCGGAGCCTTGAAGCCCTTGATCCGCACGCCCTGCGGGTCAACAGCGCCCACCACGTGACGCACAATTCCGCCCTTGCCGGCCGTGTCCATGCCCTGGATCACGAGAAGGACGCGGCGGCCATTTTCTTGGTCGCGATGCTCGGCCCACAGTCGCTCCTGGAGCTCACTGAGGTACGCGCTGCGGGCGGCGAGGATTGCTTTGCCGTCCTGCTTGTCGCCGCCAAACTCGAGCCGCGCCTTCGTCGAGAGCTCGCGCACGGAAGTGAAGCCCTCGAGGTCGAGCGGGAGCTCGTGCCCGCGTGGGCGCGCGTCAACATAGGTACCGTCCTCGACGATGTCGAGTGCAGCATCACTTACCTTCAGGTGTTTCTTCGCCTGATCGAGAACGATCTGTTCGCGCTGTTCACGCACGGGCGCCTGAGCGTTCTCAGTGCTCTTTTTGCTCTTCTTGTCCTTTTTGGCCATACCTTCAGTCTAGGAAGCGGCGAGGGGCCCTCCCTGACTCATACTTACCTAGAGGCTCGCCTGTGCGTGAGTGCGATGAAGCGCGTCACGATGAGGGCACCGAGGGCGACGGCAGCCGTCGACACCCAGACCGCCGCGCGGAGCCCGGCGCTGTCCACGATGAGGCCGCCAATGATCGCACCCCCACCGATCGAAATGTTGAATGCCGCGCTATTGAGAGCGGTGCCCGCCTCAACGCGGTCCCCCGCCTCAGCGTTGACGAGCGACTGAATCGACACCGAGGCCATGCCGCCAAAAAAGCCCCACACAGCGATGATGACGAGAGCATTGACGGGGGCGGACATCACGGTCGCGACGAGGATGAGCGAAAGCGCCGTACCCACCGCAAGGACAAGAACCGCCAAGGCAGCAGAGCGTTTGATGAGCGGGCCGGCGGCGAAGTTCCCGATGAGGCCGAGCGCCCCGTAAAGCAGCAGGTACATGCTGATCTTTTCGAGATCGACGTGGGCGAAGTCTTGAAGGATCGGACTCACGTAGCTGTACGAGACGAACTGGCCCGTCACGATAATGAGCGTCAGCACAAATGCGTAGCGCACGCCGCGGATCTTCACAGCACCGAGGGTCGAGCGCACGGTTTCCACCGCGGCCGACTGCACGGGCCTGACCATTGCGACCATCATGAGGCCCACGACGAGGGCGAGAATACCCGTGGCAGCGAACGCGCCGCGCCACCCGAGCATCGTTCCGAGCCACGTTGCGAGAGGCAGTCCAAGCACGAGCGCGCTCCCGTTCCCGGCAAACGCAATGGTCAGCGCAGTCGTGCGGTCCTCTTTTTTTACCTGGCCAATCGCGACGAGCGGAAGCACGGGCCAGTTCATCCCGATTGCAATCCCGGTGAAAATGCGCGAGGCAAGAAAGAGCGGCCACGAGGTGGAGAAGAAGGAGATCGTACAACTCACGACTACCGAGAGAAGAGCGAGTAGCAGCACGGTCTTACGGTTCAAGGGGCGAGTCACGCTCGGCACGAGTAGGGCCACAACGCCCGCGATCACGCCGGGAAGTGTCACGGCGAGCCCGACGGTTCCTCGGCTCACACCGAGGTCGTTGGAGATAAGCGTGAGCACGCCGATGGGAAGCTCTTCGATGGTGATAAGCGTGAAGATCCCGAGAGCCAGCGCGACCACCGCGATCCAATTCGAGCTCTCCGGCTCGCTGTTCGGTGCTGCCTCGGGGAGGGTCGACGGATCGACCTCCGGGTTAATCGCGGGAATAGAGCCTGTCACGGTAGGAGGAACAGCCGACACGGCACACCCCTTCATCGTTATGCGGCAGACACGTCAGGTGCCTGGGCTCACGGATGTTGACCCGCGCAGCGCCCAACACTCTAGGAAAAGACGCGAGTCTCCTCCAAGTTGTGGTGGCGGGATTCACCGCGCGGATACCCATAAAATGGGAGCGCCCTCGACGCGCGCACCGGAAGGTTTTTCCTTATGGCCATTGGCTTTGCCGCACTGCTCGACGATATCGCCGCCCTCGCGCGCATGGCCGCGGCCAATGCCGACGATGTTGCCGCCGCGTCCATGAAGGTCAGCGCAAAGGCAGCGGGAGTCGTCGTTGACGACGCAGCCGTAGCTCCGCAATACGTACGCGGAGTCAATCCCAAGCGGGAGCTGCCGATCATTTGGAAAATCACGAAGGGTTCCTTGCTCAACAAGGCCATCATCCTCGTGTTCGCGCTCCTTCTTTCGCAGTTTGCGCCATGGGTCCTCACGCCGCTACTCATGCTGGGAGGCACCTACTTGTGCTTCGAAGGTGCCCATAAGATTTGGGAGCTTGTCACCGGCAACAAGGAAGCGAAAGAAGCCGAGCCTTCCGTTGTGCAGGGAGAGGATGCGGAAAAGAAGGTTGTATCGGGGGCCGTGCGCACCGATTTCATTCTCTCCGCAGAAATTATGGTGATCTCGCTCAACGAGGTCGCTGACCAGCCCCTCGTGGATCGCGCCCTCATCCTCGTGGTCGTCGCGATTGTCATCACGCTCGCCGTTTACGGGGTCGTGGGGCTGCTCGTCAAGATGGACGACGTTGGGCTCGCGCTCACGAAACGAGATTCAGGCGCCGCGAAGACGTTCGGCGCATGGCTCGTGCGGGCAATGCCTGTCGTCATGACCATCATCAGCTACGTCGGAATGTTCGCCATGCTGTGGGTTGGCGGTCACATCATGCTCACGGGGCTCGATGAGCTCGGGCTGCACGCACCGTACGCGCTCGTGCACCACCTCGCCGAGGGCGTCGAGGCGATCGCGGGCGTGGGCGGAGTGCTCGCCTGGCTCGTCGATACGCTGTGCGCCCTGGTGTTCGGGCTCGCGTGGGGCGCCGTCGTGGCCGGCGTGTGGGCACTGACCCCGTGGGGGAAGAAGGCCCACTAGCGCCAGCGGGGCCGGCCGCTTACTTTTCCGTGGGAGTGACGGGCGGTTCAGCCGACCAGGGGAACACGATCCAGTCGGCGGTATGTTTCCAGACGAAATGAGGCTCGACGACCGACGTCGGCTTCGAGTACAGGACCGCGGAGCGCGCCTCGGCGCCTTGAGCCTCGAGAAGCTCAAGGACAAGCGCGAGAGTACGGCCGGAATCGGCAACATCGTCGACGACGAGCAGGCGCTTGCCTTCAATGGCCTCGGTGTCAAGCAGCGGCGCGAGGAGAACCGGATCGGGGAGGGTCTCGTGAACGTCGGTGTAAAACTCGACGTTGATAGCGTCGGCAAGTTTGAGCCCCAGAGCGTATGCGAGGGACCCCGCAGGGAGCAGGCCTCCGCGTGCAACGGCGATGATGATCTCGGGCTCGAAGTCCGAATCAATGATGGTTTGTGCAAGTTCACGGCTTGCGGTGCCGAAGGTCTCCCACGTGAGGACCTCCTTCACCTGCAGATCGCTTGAATCGGCGTGGTAGGCCCCTGTCACGGCGTCCTCGTTTCCCCGGCTTTTCCGGATCGCACCGGTTGTTCCGGTGGTGTGTTCGTTGTCTTCTCCCCCGTCGGACCCTCGGGGCCAACCGGTCGTGGCTCCATTCTAGGGGCGAAAATCCGCGTCTTCGAAACGCTGCTGCCGGGTGCGTACACTAGTAACGATTTCGATACAGCCGCCCACCCTTTCGGTAGGCACCTCGCATGTGAAGACAGCAGGAGCCGCGATGCTTGATTATTGTGCGTCTCTCATCGTGCGTGCGCGGCACCTCATCGTCGCCCTTGCGGCGTTGTGCGCGGTGTTCTTTGGCGCGTTGATTCCTTTCGTCGGCGTGAATGCCGACATGGCGAAGTATCTGCCGTCCGCATCACCGATGCGCGCAGGCACCGAAGTCCTCACAGATCAGTTCGATGACCCCGATCTTTCAACGTTTCGAGTCATGGTGGATGGACTCGCTGACGACTCGGAGCGCAAAGAAACCCTCGCTGCCCTCGAGAAGCTCGATGGGGTTCACCACGTCACATCGTCAACCAATGCCACTCCTGCCGACGGCGACCCAGCCCGATACATCAACGGTGACCACACGCTCTTCGTCGTCTCCTCCGAATCCGACTATTCGGACCCGGCTGCGACGTCCCTTGCCGAGGAACTCGCCGAACTGAGCGAGTCCGGCCTGAACGGGCACCCCCTCACCTTCACGAGCGATAACCCCTCGACGAGCGGCGAGCTTCCCCTGTGGATCGCGACCATAGCCGTCGCGCTGCTCGCCGCGATCCTTATCGCGATGAGTGCATCGTGGATCGAGCCTTTGCTCTACCTCGCGACGATTGGCATCGCCGTGGTGCTCAACATGGGATCCAACGTTGTCCTTGGCGAAATCGCAGAAGTGACGTTTTCGATTGCCGCTATCCTCCAGCTCGTCTTGTCGATGGATTACTCGATCATCCTCGCCAATCGGTATCGGCAAGAACGCGCCGCGCAGAAAAGCCGCGGTCTGGACGCCGTACCGGACGCAAGCGCAATCGCCATGAGGCGAGCCCTGCCCAAGGCCTTCAGCGCAATCGCCTCGGCATCGATTACGACAATCGTCGGCCTCCTCGTGCTCGTCTTCATGAGCTTCAAGGTTGGCGCCGATCTCGGCATCGTCCTTGCCAAGGGCGTAGCGATCTCAATGCTGACCGTTTTCACGGTCCTTCCCGCATTCCTTGTCATGTGCGACTCCTTGATAGCGCGCACACCAAAACCGTTCCTCAGCCCCCGCTTGGGCGTGCTCGCTCGGCTCGAGCACGCTGCACGATGGGTCGTTCTCGCTCTGTTCGTCGCCGTCCTTGCGGGATCCGCGTTTCTCCAGTCCCGTACGGAGACGGCGTACACGCTTTCGACCCCCGACCGGGTCGCCGAGCATTTCACCCCCGATAACGACATCGTGCTCGTCTATCTCAATTCGAATGCTGAGCACATCCATGAGATTGCCGATGCTGTACAGCGCGATCCGCACGCGATAAGCGTGATGGGCTACCCCACGACCGTCGGGGAGCCGCTCACGAAGCGCGAGATGAAAAGCACCCTGGAAAAAATTGAGGGTTCGCACGACTCTGGGAACGCGATTGGGAACAAGGACGGGGCCGACGGCTCCTTGGCCCTCAACGACACGGCCCTCTCGATGGTGTATTTCGCGTACCACGACGGTCAGGCGGGAACCATGACGCTACGAGAATTCGTGGCTGCCGCTCGCGAGGCTAAAAACCTCAGCCAAAAGGGGGAACTCGGGTCTTTCACGTCGGGCGGCATCGGCCGGATTGAAGGAGTCGACGCCCTCGAGCGCGCACTCGATTCAGGTCAGGTGCCCGGTGACGTTCTCGGCCGCGAGTTCACCCCGAAGCAGCTAGCGTCGGCGCTTAAAAGCATGAAGGAGCGCGGGAGCGAGGGCGATTATTCAGGCGACGCGAGCGACGCGGCTCCTCTCAACGAGGACGATCTCACTCAGCTCTTCGTGCTGCACCGCGCGCTTCACGAATCGGATCCGTCCTGGACGATGTCACTCGATGACCTCGTGCACTTCATGCTCGAAAACTCCGGGCAGGACGGGCGATTTGAGGGGCAGTTGAGCACTGAGCAGGTTTCTCAACTCGAGAGCGCCGCCGCAGACATCGCTGATGTTCGCACGCGGTTCGTGGGAACCGAGTTCTCGCGTTTAATTATCCGTACTGACTACCCCAAGGAAAGCCCGGAAACACTCGCGTTCGTCGAGAATCTCGTCGATCTCGCAGACGCCAAGGTGCCCGGTGAGCATTTCTTCGTGGGAGATTCAGCCATGGTGTACGAAATGCGCGAGGGATTCGGCGCGGAAAATGTGAAGATCGCACTTTTCACGGCGGCCGCAATATTCATCATTGTGGCGCTCACGTTCCGCTCGATCGCCGTGCCTGCGATTCTTGTACTGCTTGTGCAGGTGGGCGTCTTTATTACGGTGAGCACCGTCGGGCTCCAGGGATACAGCATGTACTACCTCGCGATGCTCATCGTGCAGTGCATTTTGATGGGAGCCACGATCGATTACGCGATCGTCCTCACGACGTATTACCGGGAGGCACGGCAGGAACACGGGGTGCGAGAATCGCTCGCGCGCGCCTACGACGGTTCGATTCACACGATCCTCACCTCCGGTCTCATCATGGTGCTGGTGACGGGCGTGATCGGTTTTCTGTTCTCAAATCCGACGGTTGCCCAGATCTGTCGAACCATCGCGATCGGGGCGTTTGCGGCCATCATCCTGATCGTGGGGATCCTGCCTGCGCTGCTCGCCGTTCTCGACCGGGTGGTGGCTCCTAAAAACGCGGCGCCACGCGCATAGGGACACGGCAGCGAAAAGGCACGGCGCCGTTTGGGGCGGCCTAGAATTACCCTATGGTCATGCATGAGGTGAAGGTTCTCGTCCCCGAAGATCGGCTCGCCGATTTCTACACGCGTTTTGGCACGTGGCTCGCGGAAAGCGAGACGGCCCTGCCCAAAGCGAACGACGACGCGCACGAGAGGCCCGCGACGGAAGACGGGGGCCTTGCGGAAACTCGCCCCAGCGGCGAGCGCGCCGTCAACCGAGGCAAAGACGAGGCGCAACCGGCGTCGGACCGCACACCCCCTGAGCCGGAAAGCCCGCGCCGCAGCGCCGCTGCCGCTGCGCCCACCTCAAGCGATCACGACCTTCTCGACTGCGCCGTCGAGTGGTGGCGTTGCCTCAAACGAAACGAGCGCGATATTTTCACGCTTTTCATGGACGCTGCGCCGAACACGCTCGGAGCGCCCGAGATTGTGGCCGCGCTCGGACTCAAGAGTGAACGCGTCATCCCCGGTGTCCTCGCCTGGCCGCGCCGCAAGGCTGCCCGTGCGGGCTTTCCCCTCGCGTGGAAGTTCGAGCACGATGCCGACGGCAAGGCCCGCTACGGCCTTCGCAACATGCCGGAAGTGTCAATGAGCGCACACGAATATGCATCGCTATTGCGCGAGGCAAAGCGCAAGGTCGAGGGCTAGCGACCGCCCCTATCGCACGGCCGAGCGCCACCTCGTGATGAAGCCGTGAGAGAGGATGAGCCCGAACGTCATCGCGGCGAGAATCAGCAGGGCGGTGGAGAAGTCCTGTGCGATGCCGACCACGACAACCGTGCTGGGGCGCGCCGTCAGCTGCACCATCCCCGCCACTGCGCGGAACAGGTAAATGCCGGGCACGAGCGCGACGATGGCGGCGAACCCCACGCCTGCGAATGACAGGCGTTTGCGGTGCGCAACAGCGCTCAGCACAAGTCCCGCGACAATGCAGGCCGCGAGATCGGCGTTAATGACGTTCACTCCGCACGAAACCATGAGAATCCAGCGTCCAGCATGGATGAGCCCTCCCACGAGGATGGGCCACGCCGCCTGCGTAAGCGGCATCGAGAAGTAGACGCTGAACGCCATCGCGGCGAGCGCTGCCGCGAGCGCATCGACCCATAGCGAAGGCGTACGGGCACCAGCAGTAACGGGAAGGTCGCTCCCCACGAGGAGAAGCCCCACGACGAGCCCGCCGCTGATCGCAGCGAGGATGATCCCGCCATACACGAGGCGATGCCACCCCACCGTGACGTTCTTTCCCGTGACGTCGAGCGCGCCGTTGATGAGGTGTGGGCCCGGCACAAGAATCATGGCGGGGCACACCGCGACGAGTCTGGCTGCCGATGCGATACCAAGGTGATCGGCGACCCCACCAAGAATCCCCGCGAGCATGGCAGCCGCAAGCGCCTGGCCCGGCACGGCGATGCCGTGAGCCCCGAGCCATCGCCTCATACAACCGCCAATACCCGCTGCCAGCGCGATCAACAGGTACGACAGCGGGCTGCGGGCGCCGTAGATGAGAGCGAGACCCCACGCACCGGCGATACAGGCGAGGACGAAAAGCCATAGCGGGGCGTGCGAAATCGAGGCTGCTTCGTCGAGCCGAGAATTGAGCCGCGCGAGTTCACGATCACCGATGTCGCCACTGGCCGGAAGCGAGTCGATAGCTCGTAGCGTCGCGTTAACGCGCGCCATGTTGATCGCCTCGGGTCGCACGTGGACGGTCGTGTGCGCACGACCGTCGATGTCGACGAGGACGACGCGGTTCCATTCAACAATGCACCGTACCGGCAAGCCGAGTCGAGCGCTCAGGGATTCGACCGCGGAGATTGCCTCCGACGTGAGGTGGCCGTACCCCACGAGGGTTCGTGCCGCGGTTGCGAGAGCCCGCATCCGCTCGTCTCGCATGGGTCCTTCTCTCTCTTCGCTGCGTCTCGTATGTGAACGGCCCCGCACCAGAAACAGCCGGGCGTGCGCCCGTCTAACCCTAGCGCTCCCAGTACATGAAGGTTTCTTCATTTTCGCCTCATGGCAGTTTCATGCAGCACAGGCACCGTGATGGCTAACAGCACAACCGAGAAGGAGAAAAACCGTGCCCCCTCGCCGCCATCGCCCCTTCCTCGGCTTTCGCCCGCGCAGAATCCAGCCGTCTACCCCACGTACTTTGTGAAATTCATGGCCAACAGACTGGGAATATCCACCCAAAGGCAAAGTGCGCGTAACCTTTCAGTTGCTCTGCCGATGCATCATGATGCGGTCCACTCCCCGCCCTCGAAGGATTGTTCCTCATGTCTCACGACGTCCTCGAACCAAAGCGCCAGTTCCTTGGCCCCGATCGCAATTGGCACCTCGCCTTCGGTGTCCTCACACTCGGCACGCTCATTTTGTGCATTTACTGGGCGCTTGGCTACACCGACACTGGATCGTGGGGCATCCTCATCACGACCATCGTCGTGGGCCTGTTCATGGCGTTCAACATCGGCGGTAACGACGTCGCCAACTCGTTCGGCACGTCCGTGGGCGCGGGAACGCTCAGCATGAAGCAGGCGCTCATGGTTGCCGCGATCTTCGAAGTGAGCGGCGCCGTGATCGCTGGTGGCGATGTCACCGAGACTGTGCGAAGCGGAATCGTCGATCTCGATGCCTTCTCCGTTCAACCACTCGACTTCGCCTTCATCATGATGTCGGCACTCCTTGGCGCAGCCCTGTGGCTGCTTGTAGCGACAAAGATGGGTTGGCCCGTCTCGACGACCCATTCAATCGTTGGTGGCATCGTTGGCGCGGCCGTGACGCTCGGACTCGTCACGGGCACCGGTGGTTTCGAGATGGTGCAGTGGGGCGAGATTGGCAAGATCGCGCTGTCCTGGGTCGCGTCGCCTCTCCTCGGCGGGATCGTCGCCTACATTCTCTTCGGGGCCATCAAACGCTACATCCTCGTGTACAACGAAGAAGCCGATGAAAAGCTCCGCCAGCTCAAGATCGACCGCGCCGCGCACCGTGAAAAGCACAAGAAGGCATTCGAACGCCTCACGGAGATCCAGCAGATCGCCTACACGAATGCCATGGCGCGCGATGCTTCAACGATTCAGTCGGATCCCGATTACGACGTTGAGGATCTCGACTCGGATTACTATCGCGAGCTCCACGACATCGAAGAACGCGCCGAGCACATCAATGCCCACCGCGCACTCGATACCTGGGTTCCTCTCCTTGCGGCCGCCGGCTCGATCGTGATCTCCTCAATGCTCCTCTTCAAGGGCCTCAAGAACCTCCACCTCGACATCAACGGTGCGGGCAACATCCTCATCATGGCGATGGTGGGTGCTGCCGTGTGGATGGCCGTGTTTATTTTCGCGAAGACGCTCAAAAACGAGGACCTCTCCCGTTCGACCTTCCTCCTGTTCTCATGGATGCAGGTGTTTACCGCTTCGGCGTTTGCTTTCAGCCATGGTTCCAACGACATCGCGAATGCGGTCGGCCCGTTCGCCGCAGTCCTCGATGTTCTCAAGACCGGGTCGATCTCCGCTAATGCAACAGTGCCCGCTGCTCTCATGCTGAGCGCCGGCGTGGCCTTGGTTTGCGGTCTTTGGTTCATCGGCCGCAACGTCATCAAGACCGTAGGTACGGGCCTCACGAAGATGCACCCGGCCTCCGGCTTTGCCGCGGAACTGTCCGCTGCGGGCGTCGTGATGGGAGCCTCGATGATCGGTATTCCGGTCTCCTCGACTCACATCCTGATCGGCGCGATTCTCGGTATCGGGCTCATGAACAAGGCGGCGAATTGGAATCTCATGAAGCCGATCGCCCTCGCGTGGGTCATCACGCTTCCCGCCGCGGCTGCGATCGGGGCCCTCGGCATCGTGATCCTGCGCGCCGTATTCGGCTAAACGTCCGTTTGAAATACGGGCTTTTGAAAAACCGGGTCGTGGTGCACAACCTCACCCACCACGAAATCGATATCGCCTACGCGCTCCCACCCGTGCTTAGTGTAAAAGCGCTGCGCCCGGTTGTTGTCGGCATTCGCGTTGAGCCATAAACCCTCCACACCGCGTTCACAAGCGCGTTCTTCGGCCGCTTCGAGGAGTGCCGTCGCGACTCCTTTGCCGTGCACCTCGGGAACGGTGTAGCACTTGGAGAGGAGCCCCGCGCGCTGGAGCGTCACGCCTAGATTCGGTGCGGGGGCGCCATCTGGACCAAACAACAAAAGTGCGTAGCCAACAAGCTCAGTTCCGACGGTTGCCACGAGCACATCGTGCTCCGGGTGATCGATGTGCTCAGCAAAATGTTCGGGAGTGAGGTGCTCGCGAATGTAGGCGTCGATGTGGGTCCGAGCGAGCGTCGGAGGAGACGCCAAGGGGAAGGTGCGGGCTGCAAGTTCGCTAACAGCGAACGCATCGTGAGGGTGTGCATCTCGAACGATGAAGTCCATTTCTCCATTGTTTCTCACTCGAGCCTGAAAACCACACGCATAGCTCTTTCAGGCTCACAGCGCTTTGTCCAGCACACAGCAAGGTTCCTCTCGCGCGCCGGTCAGACTACGTGGAAATAACCCTAAGGAACCCATGGAAAGTTGGATCTCGCTTGGGGCGCAAGGGCTCCGAGCGCTCCACAAGAGATGCTCACGAGCTTCCCAAAGTGTCTCGAAAGTCTGAACAGGACAAAGCACGAGGAAAGGACAAAAGCCATGAACCTCCGCGACCAGATTGACACTCTCCAGAAAGCCACCGTTATCGACCGCGACGGCAACAAGATCGGCTCGGTCGGCCAGGTCTACCTCCACAACAGCACCGGCGAGCCCTCGTGGGTCACCGTCAACACGGGCCTCTTCGGCTCGAACGAGACTTTCATTCCCCTCGACGAAGCTCAGCTCAGCGGCGACGAGATCACCGTCCCCTACGAGAAGGACTTCGTGAAGGACGCTCCGAACATCAGCGAGGACGGCGAGATCACCCCCGAGCAGGAAAACGAGCTCTACCGCTACTACGGTGTGAAGGATCCGGGCTACGGCACCGAAACCACCGCCAACACGGGCGAGGTCCGCGAGGATCGCGACCTCAACCAGCAGGGCCTCGCGAATAATGCCGAGGGCAACGAAAGCGCAGAAGGCGTCGGCACCGCCGGCGTTGCCGGCACCGCGGGCGTTGTTGGCGCTGCTGGCGAGCGCGATGCCGCTAGCGACGTAAACCGTGAGGACTACGCCGCTGATGCGGATCGCCGCGAGGCTGCCGACGTCAACGGCGAGCAGAAGATCACCCTCCACGAGGAGCAGGTCAACGTTGGCACCGAGAAGGTCGAGACCGGCCGCGTGCGCCTTCGCAAGCACGTCGTGACCGACACCAAGACCGTTGAGGTTCCCGTTGAGCGCGAAGAGTTCGTTGTCGAGCGCACCCCCGCGACCGGTACCGCAACCGACGCTCCCCTCGGCGAGGACGAGGTCGAGGTGTCGATCTCCGAAGAGCGCCCCGTCGTGAACAAGGAGACCGTTGCGACCGAGGACGTCCGCGTGGGCACCCGCACCGTTCAGGACACCGAGAAGGTTGCGACCGACGTTTCGCGCGAAGAGGTTGCCGTCGACGGCGTTGACGCCGAGGGCAACCGCAAGGGCGACACCGTCTGAGAAGCTTTGAGGCACTAAAGCTCGAAGAAGCCCCCGCCTGCTCGCGTATCTACGAGAAGGCGGGGGCTTCACCATTTCCGACGGTAGGCTAGCGCCCATGGATTTCGTGACCTACGCGATCGATGACGCGCCCACGCGAGAAGAGCTTGTTTCGCTTTACGATTCCGTTGGTTGGTCGGTCTACACTCGCACCCCCGACCGGCTCGAAGCGGCGATCGGCGCCTCACTTCGCGTCGTCACCGCGAGAGTTGATGATGAGCTCGTGGGGCTCGCTCGCATCGTTGGCGATGGGCTCACGATCGTCTATCTCCAAGACATTCTCGTGAGGCCAAATCACCACCGCCACGGGATTGGCCGCGAGCTCTTTTCGAGAGCGTTCGAGCCCTACAGCGACGTACGACAAAAAGTGCTCATGACCGACTGCGGGCAAGCCACACGCTCGTTTTACGAAGCCATGGGCTTCACTGAGACCCGCGACCTCGGCGACCTCAGCGAACAGGTGCGTGTTTTCGTGAGCTTCAGCTGAGCGGTCGCTCGATATGCGTGGCTTTGCTCGCTAAGAAATCGATGTACTTCGGGTCTTCGTCGGAAAAAATCTCCGGTCCCGCGCCCATGTAGGCGCGCATGAGCTCATCCGCCGCGCGCGGTTCGTTACCGAGCTCGAATTGCGCCTGGCCGAGCCGCAAGTGAATGAACGGATTGCCGAGAGCATCAGGGCAGTGCATGCATGTCGTGAGCGCCGCGTGTGCCGTCTCGAAATCCCCGCGAAGCACGTGCGCATCTCCGATACTCGCAAGAAGCCACGTTGCTTGCGGCCACTGCGTTTTCGGCTCAGGGAGCAGTAGCCACGCGCGATCGAAGAATTCCACCGCGCCGAGGTAGTCCTCAGCATCCATGCGGTCGTTGCCCTGTTCGGCGAGTGCGTCGATCTCTTCTTCCCAACTCATGATTTCCCCTTCCGTGTGGAGTTGCGCGGCCAGCGTTGCAAGAAAGGCTGGGCGTAGTTCGGGGTTGTGGAAGCTCCGGCCGAGATCTCGTGGGGCGAGGAAAAGTCGGGGCGTGTCGCCCACGTTTGGCGCCTCAGCGAGCCATCGGCCGTCATGCCTTCGTGGCGGAGCCGGCCGCGCGTCTTCGCGAAGACGCTCTCACTACCAAAGCCTTCTTCACTAGTCGACGCCACAAGATACGCCCCGCTACGCAATGCTCATTCACAAGGGGCCGTTTTAGTATCAAGGCACGGCGTATTCATAAGGCCGATCGGGTGCTGACACAACCAAGAAGGGCATGCCATGACCACGATCAAATACTTCGACAACGACGGGTTTCTGGCACTGTGTGAGCCCGCAACCTACGAGGGATTCATCGGCGCGGACTGGACTCTCGAGCAGATCATCACGCTTTTCAATGAGCGCATGCGCGAGGGGAAACTCGTTGTGGCGTATGTGGGCCAGGATGATGCTTTCGGCCGCTTCAAGCTGCGGGAGACCGCCAGCAAGCGGCCCGCAGTGTGGGAACACACCATGCCACTGAAGGTGGAGCAGGGACCGGTGTCATTCGTGACCTATGGCGGCCTCACGATGGTGGCACAGTTCAGTGACGAACGACTCGACACGCAGACTCGCGACCTCGAGCCGTTGACCGAGCTGGCGCCAGGTAACTACACCGTCACGATTCGACGGCTGTCTAGGCGGAGGTCGAACATTTGGAGCAAATTCGGCCTTCTTGCCTACCCGCTACATGAACTCGTGGTCACTCCGGGGCGTATGGCGGAACCCCCGGCCTACTTCCCCGGCGCCAAGCAGCTGGTGCCGGGCCTCGAATGAAGGTAGATACCGCCACCTAACTGCCCGGTATCGATCACGAACGAGCCACACCTCAACGCGCACCTTCGAAGCGCGTGCGCCTCGCTGATCCTCGCGAGCAGCCACCGCGCTTACGACCACTGTACTTTTGGTTCCGGAAACAGGTCCCCTCGCGATCGAAGAATTCCACCGCTTCGAGGTAGTCCTCTTCGTCCATGCGGTCGTTGCCCTGTTCGGCGAGTACGTCGATTTATTCTTCCCAACCCATTGTGTTCCCCTTCCGTGCGGAGTTGCGGGGACAGCGTTGCAGGAAAGGCTGGGCGTAGTTCGGAGTTGGGGAAGCTCCGGCCGAGACCTTCTAGATGAGGAAATGCTCCGCCACGGCGTTGATACAGTGAGGGCATGATTACGTCCTCGCTCAGAAAGCTCGTCAGCGCTGCAACCGACCATGCCAAGCGGTGCAATGACAACGGCGATCACACCGTGGCTGCCGCTCTCCTCACCAAGTCTGGCGGCACGGTCCTTGGGCTCAATGCGTTCCACTTTCTTGGCGGTCCGTGCGGCGAAATCTCGGCACTTGCGAACCACGCCGCAGAATGCGCCAACGATCCCGTAGTCGCCATCGTTGCCGTCTACGGTCCGACCGGGCAAGTGATCTCGCCGTGTGGCAAGTGCCGCCAGGTGCTTTTCGACCGTGATCCCGCGATCCAGTGCGTGGTTCGAGGGTCCAACGGACTTGAGGCCGCGAGTGTTGCCGAGCTGCTCCCCTACGCCTATGACTGGCGTGCCATGGAACGCCCGCAAAAGCTCTACATGTGGGAAGGCTACGAGCGCGCGATTAGGGAGGGAGATAAGCGGCAGACCATCCGAGTCGACGACCCGTTCCGGCCAGGCCCCGCGCAGCTCGTTTTCGAAAAAGAGAGCGGTGAGGTCACGACGATCGATGCCTCCGTGATCTCCGTGAAGCCCACTCGCCGCAACGACCTCACCGAGGAGCATGCAAAGCGTGACGGTTTTGCGTCCCTAACGGAGTTGCACGAAGCCCTCGATAGGCATTACCCGGGCCTCGCAATGGACGACAGTGTCGACATCGTGACTTTCGACTTAAACTGAACGGTTCTGCTCAGCCCTTCGCAAAAGATACTTGATAACGCTTCTCATGTAATGTGGGCGTATGAGCTCTCCCACCGATATTTGGTCCGCAAGCGACTACGCCCCGACCGCCGCACGCCTGCAACCCGTCTCCGCCCTCGTTGCCACCCAACTGGCTCAATTCGTGGAAAGCCCCGCGATCGTCGCTGACATCGGCTCTGGGCACGGGGAAGGTGTCGCGGCACTCCTTGCCCAGGGCTACACCGTGACCGCCATCGAGCCAACCGGCCGGATCCGTGAGAGCGGCCAGAAGCACGCACCTGAGGCGACGTGGATTGATACCTTTGGCGAAGCTACAGGCTTAGAGACGGCATCTGTCGATGCGGTCACAAGCACCTTTGGGACAATGTTTTGCGACCCCGCGAAAGGACCAGCGGAGTGGGCTCGCATCCTTCGCCCCGGCGGCACGCTCATGATGACCGCGTGGAATCACGAAGGCTTTCTCGCAACAATGACCGACGCAATGTCGGAAGCCGTGAGCCCCGGCTCCTCGACGCAAACCCCACCCCACATGGCCTGGGGCGTCGACGATGTGGCACACCAGCGTTTGTCGCCGTGGTTCGACCACATCAGCATCGACCACCTCGACCTGGATTGGTCATTCGAAAGCGTCGAAGAGGGTATGCAGCTTTACCGAGAAGGAAGCCCGACGCACGCTTGGATGGCCGACAATGCCGGTGCCCGCCGAGAGGCTCTTTGGACCGCGCTGCACGATCACCTCGAGGCCCACGCCGATGATTCTGGGCGGATCAACTCCACGACCGGTTACGCGCTTGTCACTGCCCAGCGTCGGCGTGGCACGGGCCGATAACGACTGAGGCGTTAAAGCAGAATCCCACGGCGCACCGTTGGACATTTACCTACCTGCGATTAACAGGTAGAAACAACGACACACACGTACGATGCGGACTATGCGTGAGGAAACTTTTGCTATCCGCCAGGTAACCTTCGACTGCGACGATCCCCCTAAACTCGCTGAATTCTGGTCGTCCGCCACAGGATGCACTATCGCCGCCGACTACGGAGACTTCGTTTTGCTCGACTCCACTCCGGCACTAGGCTTTCAGCGCGTTGAAGATCCCACTCCCGGTAAAAACCGCGTGCATCTCGACGGCGGCGGGGTTGAACGCGAAGCTTTAGTAGAGCGCCTCAAGAAGCTAGGCGCCACCGAACTCGGCAGTCATGAAGCACCGGGACTCGTGTGGACCGTTATGCAGGATCCAGAAGGCAACGAGTTCTGCGTGGGCGCCCCTACCCCTGGTTAGCCCCAGATCGGATCTGTTCAGCATCTCCTTGTTTCAGACCGCAGTCCACTGCGTGCATACCGAACCTGGGATCAGCATTTCACCGCCTTGAGCCGTCGGATTCGAACGGCCCCCGGGGCTGCGCCAGCTGGTTCACAGTCGATGTTTGCGAGCAAGCGGAAGAACCACCGGCCCGCGCGGATCCTCCAGGTCCACGCGGCATTTGATTCGGTAGGTCTCCTCCACATTCTCCTCGGTGATCACCTCGGCAGGGGATCCCGCGGCAACCAATCGCCCTTGGTTCAACATAAGCACGTGATCGGCATAGGCAGCTGCCTGGGGCAGATCGTGCAGAACGGCCATGACCGTACGACCTTCATCGACCAGGTCGGAGCAGAGGTCGAGAAGTAGGTACTGCGCCGAGAGGTCCAAAAATGTGGTCGGCTCATCCAGCAGGATGACTGGAGTGTCCTGGGCAAGAACCATCGCTAACCAGACGCGCTGCCGTTGGCCACCAGACAGCTCGTGCACGTATCGGTCGACGAGGTCGGCAACCCCGGCGCGTTCAACCGCCCGGTGGATGGCCTCACTGTCACCGGGGGCACTGCTACTGAGGAACGAGTGGTAGGGGTGGCGGCCACGCGCCACGAGTTCGCCCACGCGCAGACCTCGTGGGGCCACCGTGGTCTGCGGCAGAAGGCTGCAGGTACGAGCCAGCTGTCGACGTCCCATGCGGGCAACATCGTGGCCGAGCATCGTCACGCTACCCTCGTCGGCCGGCCGCACCTGGGCCACGGCGCGCAACAAGGTCGACTTGCCACACCCGTTAGGGCCGATGACAACGCTGAAGCTTCCCTTCGGCACCATGGCACTAAGGCGGTCAACAGCGGTCAGGCCACCGAAGCGAATGGTGAGCTCATTCATGTCGATCGCCGAACTGGTCATAGTGAGCCCTCCCGGATTTGTGAGATGAGAACCGCGCCAAGGAAAAGACCGCCGATCAGGGCTGTGAGTACACCCACGGGAAGCCCGGCCAGGAACGCCACGTGTCGAACAGCGAGATCGGCCAGGCACACCGTCGTCGCACCGACTAACGCCGCGGATCCCATCGCCGGCCGCCCGGTCAATCCACGAGCCAAATGAGGGGCAGTGAGCGCCACAAAGGCGAGCGGGCCGGCCGCTGCCACCGCGCCCACGGTCAGCAGGATTCCCACCAACAGCGCGAACGAACGCGTCTTGGCCGGGCGCGATCCGAGACCGTGAGCCACATCGTCGCCAAGGCTGATGAGATCGAGGTCAACACGCAGCGCCAAAGCCACCGGACCCAGCGGGAGGAGCACTGACCAGACGACCAGAGCATCACCCCAGGTTCGCGCGGTCAGCGACCCGGTGAGTGCGGCCGCGAGAGCCATGGCCTCCGACTGGCGTGAGAAAACCAAGACAAACTGCGTCAACGCGGTGGAGGCCGCTGCAACACCGATCCCTGCGACGATCACCGCGCCGGGATTACGGAAGCCTGTTGTCGTGGCCCACGGGATGATGAGGCCGGCCGCAATGGCACCGCCCAGCGCGCCGAGACTGGTCGGAACATTGAGCGCACTCGCCACCGCCATTCCAGCTCCAGCTGCGGTGGTAATCCCAATGACATCGGGGGTGACAAGTGGATTCGCAGTAGCGCGCTGGAATAATGCTCCTGCCAGTCCCAGCGCCGCACCCGCCCCGACCGCCACGGCAAGGCGCGGCCCGCGCAGTGTCGTCAGAGCGAGGCTCCCGCGTCCAGTGAGCAGATCGAGCAAAGCTTGCGGTTGACGTGTAATGGGAGTGCCGAGCCTGCCAACGGCCAGCGTCCACGCGCAGGATGCCACTAGAGCCACCACCAGAATCACCACCGCGAGGACATGCCGGGTACGGCTGCGCTGGGCGAGACGGGCGGCGCGGTCCTGATTCGCGGCGAGGGAGGTAGGGGCCGCGTTCACAGCACGCCTCGTGAGCGGCGGACTACTGCGAGCAGCAAAGGCGCACCCAAGAGTGCGGTCACGACTCCAACAGGTACCTCAGCAGGACGCAGGACCAGGCGTCCAATCACATCAGCCAGCAGCATGAGCACCGGCCCAATCAGACAACACAAACCGATGAGCGCACGCGCCGAGCCGCGGGCTAATCGTCGTGCCAAGTGCGGCGCAGCGAGACCGACGAAGACGATAGGGCCAGTAATCGCTGTCGCGGCCGCGGTCATCAGAGCCACCGCGGTAAGAGTGAGAGCGCGCACACGTGCGGGATGGTGTCCCAGGCCCGCGGCAACTTCGTCGCCAAGAGCCACGGCATCCAGCCCACGTCCCACGGCGAAGAGCCCCGCGCCCGCGACTGCGATCACCACCACGGGCCACCAATCGAGGAAGTCGCCTACCGCCAGCGATCCCGCTGACCAATAGCGCAACGCGTCAAAGGCTGCCTTGTGGCGTAGGCTCACGGCCTGCGAGTAGGCAACGGCGACGGCTGTCGTCACGGCCCCGGAGAGTACCAACCTGGTGGCATCGGTGCCACGCCCGAAACTGCCAAGTACCATCACTGCAACCGTGGCCACCGCCGCTCCGGCGAAGGCTCCCCCGACGAGCTGAAGGCCAGCGAGCCCGGGGATCGACGTGACGGTAACGATTCCAGCTGCTGCACCACTTGTCAGCCCCAGAACCCCCGGATCCCCGAGGGGATTACGAGTGACTGTCTGGATCGCGGCGCCAGAACTGGCGAGGGCAGCGCCCGCAACCAGCCCGCACAAGGTGCGTGGGACACGTGCTGCCAGCACCTCCCGCACGTGGAGATCGCCGCCACTGTGGATGGCTTCCACCAGATCGGAAAGCCCGATAGCTTTACTGCCCAGAGCAAGACTGAGCACACAGGTGATACCGAGCACCACCGCCACGAGAGCGGTGGCGACCAGAGTACGTCGACGAGCCAGCAAGAGTTAGTCCGTCACCTTCGCGACGGCCTGGTCGATGAGATCAGTGAGACGCGGAAGGCTCCACGGCACGGTGAGCGGGTTGATCATGCTGATCGCTGTGACGAGCTGCGGGTCAGTCGGGGCCACCACGCTGTCACGCTTGATGGCAGGGATCGACGAGTAAAGCTTCTGCGAAGTGACCTGTTTCTTGGTCGCGGCATCCAGATGAAAGGTGAAGATGAGGTCAGAATCCTTGAGCTTATCGGCATTCTCGAGGCTGATGAGCGCCCAATCGGACCCATCGTTGGCCGTGATGGTATCGACAATTGGGTCGACCGTCAGGCCGAGCATGCTGATCAAGGCCACGCGTTGTTCCGTGGGACGAAAAATGCCAAGCGTTCCCTGGCCTTCAGTGTAGATGTAACTGAAGGTCGTGCCCTCCCAATGTGGGTGCTGAGCAACAGTGTCGGCGAGGGTTTTCTTGAGGTCGCTAATGACTTTGTCGCCGTCGCTGGGGCGCCCCAGCGCCTTGGCCACCATGCGGATCTCGCCGTCCCAAGTAGTGGTCCAGGCGGATTTCTCGTAGGCGACAGTCTGGCAGAACGCGGTCAGTTGGTCATACTGTTTCTGGGTGAGCCCTGACCATGGAGCGAGGATCAGGTCGGGCTCGAGCTCCGCAATGGCCTCGACGTCGAGTTGCTCACCGCCGGCGAATAGAGCTGGAAGGGGCCGTCCCGCCTTCTCGAAGGCTTCTCGGTTCCAGGGTAGATGTCCATCCTTGTCAGCTCCCCAGGCATAGGTTTCAACGCCAACCGGGTAGACCCCCATACTGATGAGGGCCTCAGTGGCGCCCTGCCCGATGGTGACAATTCGCTGAGGCGCCTGCTTGATGGTCGTGGATCCCAAGGCATGGCGAATCACAACGGGGAAACTGCCTGCCGACGCAGTTTCGGTGGTTGTTGACCCGGTACTCGAGCGGTCACTGCCGCAACCGGTGACGGCAAGCAGCGAGAAGGCTCCGGCCAGGGTGAGCAGCCCGCGACGAGGCATGCTGAGACGCAGATCTGAGGGGTACATTTCTGATGCTCCTTTAGTGGTTATGCGGGACCGACGCGGTCGCGCCGGGATGGCTAGGATTCGGCGTGCCCTTGACGCCAGTAGCTCATGAAGGCCACCCGATCGCGGGGGCAGCCGCGTTCGCGTACGAGGAAGCGGCGCATACGTTGCACAGCTCCTTTTTCGCCTGCCAACCAGGCAAAATGCTCGCCGTCGGCATCTCCTGCGGGTTCGTCCCACAGGATTCCAGCGTCATCGTCAAGGTCATCGACCGCTTCGCTTTCGGCCGGTTCGGGCGGCCACGTCAGCGTGTGAAGTTCGCGTTCGAGCAGGCTTCCGGGAGCCTCACCTTCGCGGCACAACACTTTAACGTCAACCCCGGGCGGGGCCGTGAGAGGCCAGGAGTCCTCGGGGGCCGGCATCTCGACCAGAATGGTGCCGACGGCATCTGGGGCCAGTGAGGCGGCGATGTTGGCTATAGCCGGTGCCGCGGTTTCGTCGCCAGCCACCAGGATCTGCTTGGCACTACCCGGATGCCAGGCCAGGCCAATGGTGTCAATGTCCTTGAAATCGGCGCGGGGGACAGCTACGACGAGCCGATCGCCAGCAGCCACGGTTTCGATCCACCGGCCCGCGGGGCCGCTGGTGCCGTGGCGAACCACATCGACGTCGAGCTCGGCCATGTCTGGACGCATTGCCCGGGCCGTGTATGTCCTCACGGACGGCTGATCACTTGGCGGTAAAGACACGAGGGCGTCATACCAACCTGGGATACGCGGGATGTCCTCCAGTGCGTCACCGTGGTATCGGGGCAGCACGAGCTTGATCCGACGGTCAAGGCAAAGCGGAGCAGCCTTCTTAAGTCCTTCTCCGCTTAGAGTGACTCGACGCATCGAGGGGCACAGGTCGCGCACTGCGTCGACGCGGACCTCAACCGCGGTATACGAGAGCTTTGATCTCATGCCGCACAACGTACCATAATTAGGAAAGGCTCGCCTTACTTAATTCGTTCACGCCGGCACTTCCGTGGCGATCATCATTGCGTCAGGCGTCGGAAACCGGACTCGATACCCCCCGGCGGCTTGATCCAGACGGCTCGCCTCAATCGCGCGAGGTGCATGGGAGACGTTAAGCCAAAATCGCAGCGCGACATGTTTGGGAGTTACTGAATTACGCACCGTTCACCTGGGGCGGTTAGCTGACTCACCGGCAACAAGATCCGCGAACTCAACAGCTACCTGACACCCCCTACCGCGTAGCGCTGTACGCAGTCATCTACGGCACGCTCTCACGTCTCACGGGCTCCCATACCCCGTTCCCTAGAAGGAGACACCGACGAAGGCGGACCGTGTTGCACTACTACCTGTTGCTCAGCCCATCAGCCCGAGCCGCACCGCACTCCTGTACGCCATATACAAACCAACGATTGCCGCGATCCACAGCAGTGTCACCTTGGCTTCGTACTCCAGCCGGCCAATGGCACGCTCCAGCCGCGGAAAAATAGCGGGCCCCGCGACGCCCGCGATGACGC
Organism: Dermabacter sp. HMSC06F07; assembly: GCF_001807345.1. NCBI lineage: Bacteria > Bacillati > Actinomycetota > Actinomycetes > Micrococcales > Dermabacteraceae > Dermabacter > Dermabacter sp. HMSC06F07. The sequence continues at coordinate 25,917 of NZ_KV788570.1, read as the reverse complement.
TCATCAGAATCGCTGGCAAGATCATGACGGCGCAGTAACCCACAATCAGCGCAATCTTGCTGGACATCCCCACTGACATGGACTGGATAATCCCCATCGCACCCAAATAGGGCAACATCGTGGCTGCCTCTACAACGGCGGCTCCCAACGCCAACGCCACCATACCGCTCACACTCAGCGAAACACCCCGGGCGAGGCGAAATGCCCGACCCTCCCGGACATCGGCGTCAGGAAGCGCAGCGGCAGAGGTAATAGTTGCGGCAGCGGCGTCGACACTCGCCACAGACGGCTGCTCCACCGAATCAGACCCCTTGGCTGCTTGCTTTTTAGGGTTTGGGGCGGCCACCCCAAAAAGGAAAAGCCCCACACCTAGAACAAGAGTCACCCATCGGAACCAATCGGCCTCGGCGACTCCAGAAAAACGCTGCACTACCGCTTCAAAACCGAACAGCAAAGCAATGCCGAGACCACAGTAGGCCCCACCAATCGTCGTGAGATATGCACCCAACAGGCCGAAACAGACTCGACGCCACACAAAAATGAGAGCAATAGGAATGACAAGAGTTCCTACGCTCAAGCTATCGACGAGCGCGAGACCAGCGAGGGCTAGAAAGTCTGACATGACGTTCTCCAATGGTCAGGTACGGAAATCGCGGCCATGGGAATGCTCTCCTCAGCTTGCGGAACGATGAAGGAGATTCCACATCCATACATTTGTACGAACTTTTCGATTGATACGATCGTATGGAACGTTTCAGTGAGATGCAACCAGGCAACGAACGGCTGGCAGCACTTGGGTCACGCAAGATTGGAGACTCATGCCCGTTGACCCCAACATCCCCTTCACCGGCACAGCGGCACTGATCGCCGACGCTGCTATTCGAGTGATGGTCAACCAGGGCCTCGATGCCTTGAGTGTTCGCAATGTCGCGGCAGAGGCGGGGGTCGCACCCGGGACTGTCCAGTATCAGATGGGAACGCGGGACGACATCATCGCGAAAGCATTCATGCGGTCTATTCAGCGGCAGGAGTCGCGGGCGCTCCGAGAGACCGACGCGACAGACTTTCACGCGGTCATCCGCAGCCGCCTAGCCGAGCTCCTGCCGATTGGTCCTGTCCAGCGTGAAGACGCTGCAGTGTGGGTTATCGTGGGCGCCGCCGCTTCCACACGCGAATGGCTAGCCGACTTATACGACGCCGAAGTGGAACGCTTCCGAGCACGTGTAAGCAACGGGCTTGCGGCAGCTGAACGGCATGAGAGCTTGAGCAGCCGACTATCGCCTGAACAAGGAGCTCGCTTGGTCACGGCACTCGTCAACGGGCTCACGATCGACTACCTCAACGGCCCGAAAAACTCGACTCAGCAGTTGCTGGCAGACCTCGATGCGGGACTCGCGCTGATCGTGGAGCCTTCCCGGTCTCAGGTCTAGAACGACAGGAAGGCCACGCGCCGCCCGCGACTGCCATTGGCAAGGCGCCGCCGAGCAGGGCGCAGCTTGCTAGGTAGAGTAGCGACCATGACCCACTCCACGTCCGAGCCCCCGGCACCACGCACTACGGCACCTGCGGGTCACGATCCCATGATCCGGGTGCGCGATGCGCACCTTCACAACCTGAAACACATCGACGTCGACCTGCCCCGGGATACGCTCGTGGCGATCACCGGCGTATCGGGTTCGGGCAAGTCGAGCCTGGCCTTCGGCACCATCCATGGGGAGGCGCAGCGCCGCTACCTGGAGTCCGTCTCCCCCTTCGCGCGCCGCCTCATCGGTGGCGCGGTCAACCCGCGCGTCGGGTCAGTCACGGGCCTGCCGCCGACGGTGGCACTGCAGCAGTCCACCACCCTCGGTGGGGCACGCTCCTCCGTCGGCACGGTCTCGAATGTCTCGAATAGTGTTCGGCTGCTCTTTTCTCGCTCCGGCAGCTACCCGGACGGTATGCGCGAGCGGCTGGAATACGGCAGGCTCCATTCCGACGCCTTCTCCCCCAACACCACTGCCGGCATGTGCCCCGAGTGCCAGGGAACCGGAACCGTGCACCGGCCGACGGAAGACTCAATGGTGCCCGATCCCAGCCTGTCTATCTGGGACGGCGCGATCGCCGCGTGGCCGGGAGCGTGGCTCGGAAAGAACTTCCGGGACATCCTTGGCGCCCTCGGCTACCCGCTGGACATCCCTTGGCGGGAAATTCCGCAAGAGGACCGCGACTGGATCCTGTTCACGGACGAGCGACCTGTGGTGACGGTCCACCCGGAGCGGGATGAAAACGCCGTGCACTTGTCGTATAAAGGCAAATGGCGCTCGGTAGCCACCTACCTCACCGAAACTCTGGCGGAGACGGGATCGGATAAGACCCGCCGCCGGGTGCTCTCCTTCTTGCATTCATCGACATGCCCGACGTGCCAGGGCCGTGGTTTTCAACCGGATACCTTGCAAGTGAGCTACGCCGGTCACGCCATCGACGAATTCAACGACTTGGCGTTGAAGGACCTGCTGACTGTGTTGGAGGACCGCCTCGAGCGCTTGGCGGCGATCGAGAAGCAGCAGTGGAACGAACACGACGAGGCCGAAGAACTGCTGCTGGATCAGGTGCTGCCCACGGTGCGCGCGGCGATCGAGCTGGGGCTGGGGCACTTGAGCCTCTCTCGCCCGGCGCGGAGCTTGTCTGCGGGTGAGCACCAGCGCTTGCGACTGGCCTCCCAGTTGAACTCGAATCTGTTCGGCACAACCTATGTGCTGGATGAGCCCTCGGCCGGCCTGCACGTCGTGGAGCGAAAGGCGGTCTCCGAGCTGCTCAAGCGCTTCGTCGACGCGGGGAATTCGGTGCTTCTGGTGGAGCACGATATGTCCCTCGTCGCGGGATGCGATTGGATCGTGGATATCGGCCCGCGCGCCGGTGAGCGCGGCGGGGAGCTGGTGTTCTCCGGCCCCACTGACCAGTTCCGCGCCAACGCCGAGCAGCTGGACTCGCCCACCGCTACCGCCTTAAACGCGGACTTCCCCGAGCTGACGGACACCCCGGCCGGAAGTAGTGAATCCATCGGCCTTCGCGGCGTGCACGCGCGCGCCTTCGATGGGGTCGACGTGGACTTCCCGCTAGGGGCGCTCACCGCGGTCACGGGAGTGTCCGGTTCCGGCAAATCCACCCTGGTCACCGGGGTACTGGCCGACGTGGCATCCCGCGCGGCTAAGCAGGTTGTCGGCGCCGATGAGGTCTCGGTCGAGGATCCGGATGCTGACTTCACGGCAGGCTCCGACCCGACCTGGGATTTCCGGGTGGAGAGCGCAATGGGGATCGATAGCATCCGTCGGTTGGTTCACATCACCCAGAAGCCGATTGGACGCACGGTGCGTTCCACCGTCGCGACCTACACGGGTCTTTTCGATTATGTCCGCAGGCTGTTTGCCGACACCCCGGAGGCGAAGCGGCGGGGCATGTCGGTGTCGGACTTTTCCTATAACACGAAAAAGGGTCGCTGCCCGGAGTGCGATGGGGCGGGCAGTATCGAGGTCGAGCTGGTGTTCCTACCCGGCACGTACACCACCTGCCCGGCCTGCCACGGCAAGCGCTATAAACCGGAGATTCTCGAGGTGCAGTGGAGCGGCCGCAGCATCGCGGATATCTTGGCGCTCACCGTGGACGAGGCGCTCGAGGTCTTCGCCGAGGAGCCGAGGATTCTGCGCTCAGTCGAATTCCTGCACGCACTCGGCCTGGGCTACTTGCGGCTAGGGCAGGGTTCCCCGGAACTCTCGGGCGGGGAGGCGCAGCGCATCAAGCTGGCCTCCGAAATGCAACGCGGCTCCAGCCGTAAGCACAGCCTGTACCTCCTGGACGAGCCTACGACGGGGCTGCACCCGGCGGACGTTGATCTATTGCTGAGCCAGCTGCGTCGCCTGGTCGATGACGGCGCGACGGTGGTCGTTGTCGAGCACGACCTCCGGGTGATCGCCCAGGCCGACCACATCATCGACGTCGGCCCGGGAGCCGGAGATGAGGGTGGCCAGATCCTCGCCACCGGAACACCGGCGGCGGTCGCTCAGCATGCTCTGCATCCGGATTCGCGCTCGGTGACGGCCCAGGTGTTGGCCGATCGAGCCGGCATAAGCCGTGCCTAAGAATCTCAACGCCAAAGGCCCAGTCGCCAGACTATTACGGCCCAGGCGATCTCCATCTTTCTCGGGGGCCAAAGTCGACTAACCCGCGTACCTGCCACGGCTAAGCAGTCGCGCTGCCGGTAATGGCTTCGCGGTCCTCACGCTGCCGCTCGATGACTAGACCATCCTTAGCAGCATCCAGTGAGACACGGAGAAAAATAACGCGACTCAACAGCGCTACACGTCAAAACTGAACACGGTCGAGTTCCGCTGGGGAGAAACATACGGCGAACGCTTCCTACCTCACTGGTGCTTCAAGGCAGCGAGCGGGCCAGTGCCATCCCAAGGTCATCAACCGAGTTCATCGTGTTGCTAAGTACGATCACGCCCTGCCCACGGCCGGGTTGAAGACTTATCCAGCTGCTGAAGCCACCGGTCATGCCGTTGTGCCACACCAGTGAGTTCTGGTCGATATGCCAGCCGTAGCCGATGCGCAGACCGTCTCTGGCAACGACTGCCTGATCCATCGCAGCCGTGCCCGGCGCGGTGGCGTCCAGCAGGGACTGAAGATATCGAGTCATGTCAGCAAGGGTCGATCGGACACTGCCACTGGGCGCTTCAGCACCCAACGTCCATGGCGCGGATCGCCGCCCCCACATGACCGAGTAACCGCGGGGCGCATCTACTCCAAGCGACGTCGGATCTGTTGGAACGAAGGTGTCGTCCATCCCCAATGGTGCGAACAGCCGTTCTTGAAGCAGTCGCGGAAAACTCGTTCCCGCTCGGCGAGCCAGCGCCTGCCCAAGCAAGGAGTAGCCGAGGTTTGAGTATGCGTATTCCCTTGGCCCCAGGCGAGACCGGCTCGCATCCGCAATCAGACGCTCGAGAGTCACTGACGAACTTGGGTCATGCACGAGCAACGGCCAAAGAGCAAGATCAGCGACGTTGCAGCATGTGCTCGCCATATTAGGCAGGCCGCTGGTGTGAGTAGCAAGCTCTTCAAGCTCGATGGCAGCCACCTCGCTGCTCGCCAGATCAAAGAAGGTTCCCAGAGGAGTCCGTCGGCTTATTTCACCGCGCTCCAGCATGTCAGCAAAGACCGCAGCCGTCATCGTCTTGGTGATCGAACCGATCTCGTACTGCGTATGACGACCCGCACCGAAATGAGCCTCACGGAGTACACCGTTGTCGATAACTGCGATACTGGCCCGGTCTCGAGGCCCGCGCGAACGTCGAAGAATCGTCTCGGCTTCACGAACGAGCCAAGGATCCCCCGACGACTCGCGGCACAGGCTCGGAGTTCTCATTCGGGCGAAGATTTCAACAGCCGCTACTCCTGCGACCACCAGACCGGACCCGACGGCCAGCCGTCTGCGAGAGCTCACGCGACCTGCAGGGGCGTGATCGCCGCGATCTGCTCCTCCGCGAGGTCCTCCGCACGGTCCAGCTCGTAGTGGCTCTGCAGGTTGATCCAGAACTCCGCCGACGTGCCGAAGTACTTCGCGAGCCGCAGCGCGGTGTCGGCAGTGATGCCCCGCTTGCCGTGCACGATCTCATTGATCCGCCGCGGCGGAACCCCGATCGAGACGGCGAGCTTGTTCTGCGTGATGCCGAAGCCCTCGATGAAGTCCTCCATGAGGACCTCACCCGGGTGGATCGGCTCGATCCTGTCAGTGGTAGTCAACGATCTGCAACTCCTCCGGTCCGGCGTCGCTCCACACGAAGCAGATACGCCACTGGTCGTTGATTCTGATGCTGTACTGCCCGGCCCGATCACCCTTGAGGGCCTCGAGCCGGTTGCCGGGCGGGACCCGGAGGTCCTCGAGAGACTCCGCGGACCCCACCTGACGCAGCTTGCGCAGTGCGACGCGATGGATCCTCGGATCGATGGACCGCACGCGCTCACGACGCCACAGCCGTTCGGTCGCCTTGTCGCCGAACGATCTGATCATGAAGCCAGTCTATAACGGAGGCCGTCATTAACGCTAGACGTTAAACCTGAACTCAATCGAGTTACGGCGCCGAAGAACATGACGGATCACCACAGCCCAGGTCGTGAAGCTCAGCGATCCTTACAAGGGCATGACCATGAACAAGCAGGGGTTGTCATCACCCCACAGATCAGTCTCCTCCAGCGGCAGGAAACCGCACTTCTCGTAGAAGTGGCGGGTGTGGGCGTATCCAGTGTCGGGATGCGATGGCCCCAAGGTCTTCACTTGGAGCAGTCGGACACCATCGACACGGGAGGCGGACGCCACGGCCCTGAGCATGGCCGATCCAACGCCCCGACCATGCCAGGCTCGGTCCACGACCATGAAGTGGATGTCGGCGGATACCGGGAAGTCGCGGTCGACCAAGGTCACGCCGATGACCCTTCCATGTTCGTCGCGCACAGACCACGTCTCCATGTGCCGGGCTGCGTCGATGTACTCCTGATTCGCTTCTTCCAGGCCGAACCACTCCGGGACTGTCGCCAGAAGCCGTGCGACGTCATCCGGGAGCTGCGTGTCTCTGCGGCACTCCCAGAGTGATGGATGAGGACGCAATGCGCACATCTTCACGCTGTCCCAGCGTCGGCCGTTCCACGACCGCGCCTCGGGAATCCGGCCACACTCGACGAAACCGCATCGTCTCGCTGAGGCGATCATCCTCTCGTTGCCTGACCATGTCTGAAGGGTGACGACGTGAGCGTCAGTCTCGTCGAAGATCAGGTCGAGCCACTGGGTGAGTGCCGCTCGGCCGATACCCCTCCCCCACCAACGTGGGTCGAAGACCACGATGCCAAGCTCCCACCAGCCGCCGCCTGCGGGCTCCTCCTCAAAGCGCGAAACAAAACCAACAGGTTCTCCATCGACCTCGATGATCCGGCGATCATGACTGCCTAATCCTGCACGCTGCCGCTGATCAAACTCCTCACGGCTGGGGTTCACAGGGGCCTCGAAGTAGGGCCCATCCCACAGCTTCCACTCGGCATCCGGCGTCGCGTGCCGCCAGGTCCACAAGAAGTCGAAATCATCGGCACTCACCGGCCGGAGAGTCACATTCACTCCACCAGCCTACAGTGGCCGAGACTGGAAACATCAGGCGTTTTCGTCTCTCACCCAGAGGGTGAAAGCACTACCGCTCGACGGCTCGACCGACCGGAACTACACGTTGAACCGGAGCTCAATCGCGTCCCGTAGCCGATCTCAGTCGGCCTAACGCCTCGCCAGCGGCTCTGTGAACCCGAGCGGGCACCCGCATCAAGTGGAACCGGTCGGCTCAACGCCGTCCCTCGCGAATGGGGTAAGCCGACGTACTATATGCGTCATGCTCAATCCAGTGCAGCACATCGAGTTGTGGACCGTCGACGTAAACGCGTCCGCGCCATCCTTCGACTGGCTTCTGCCTCAACTTGGGTGGGCAGCTGACCACTCGCTCGACTGGCAGCAGGGTCGAACCTGGCGGCACCCCACTGGCGCCTACATCGTGCTTGAGCAGTCTCCCGCTGTCGCGGGCCCGTATGACCGGATGCGCGCAGGGCTCAATCACCTCGCACTGCGTATCCACGACCGCTCGTTACTCGATCGGTTGCGGCGCGAGTGCACCGAACACGGATGGAGCGAACTCTTCGCAGACCGCTACCCCCATGCGGGAGGACCCCAGCACACTGCACTGTTCATCGAGAATGCCGAGGGATTCGAGATCGAAGTCGTCACGGGCTAACGAGCCCTAACAAGGCTCCAACATGCTCGGTCAGACCTAGAAACGACGCTCGCTATTGATGCGGAACTCGACCGCGCTCTAAAACCGTTCACCGCTATGAATCAGAGATCATTAAGGCGCTTCGTGCGCTGGAACCGCTATCACCAGTACCAGAATCAGCTCACTCAATCAGTGCGTTCCATGATCAGCGCCTCGTGTGCAGCCTCGTTGGAGCTGGTCCACTGGCGGGTCTCGCCGGTCAGCGCGTAGCCCATCCGTTCCCAGAAACCTACAACACTACTGTTCGTGTCGACCACGCTCAGCCGTCACACGCGAGCATCGGGGAACAGCTCCATTAGCTTGCGATCGAACTGGGCCGCTAAGCCCCGCCCCTGGTGATCCGCGCGAATCTGCAATAGCCCCAGATGGGCAATCCTCACCTCGGGATAGTCGACGAGCAGGTCAGCAACACCGACCAGAGTCCTGCTAACCCAGAGTCCCATCGTGTGCTTTTGCTCGGGCACAGACGCCGCAGGCCGAGCATTGAATTGGTCGTCTATGTCCTCTGGTGCGGCCCCCGCCCCGTGAACGCGCTCAGCATAGCCCCCGTCGTCGACAAACAACTCCGCCACGCATGGTCGGTCTGACAGGGTGAGAGGCAAGACCTGAAAATCGATCACGGTATCGGCTTGTCCGAATACGCCTGGTCGGAGCCAGGCAGGGTCTCAGCGTGCGCAAGGGTGTTCCCAAATACAAGACGGGAGCTACACATTGAACCTAAATTCGACGACGTATCGTTGCAAAAACACCTTCTCATTCGTGAATAGCAGCTAAAAACCACCACACCCCGCTATGTGCGGCAAAGATAGAGTGCACACCAGGTAGCCTCAGCCCCGCTCCTCGTGCAGCGGCATCCTTAAACAAGACATACATGGGATTCGCCCCACATACGATTAACTCAGGCTTCCGATGTCGCCCAAGCGATCCGTTGAAACTTAACCGAACGGTCCGTGCGGAATACTCGGCCATAAATGGGATTTATACGGCGGAAAGGTGGGCGCGAATGCATCAAACGTCCTGTCTGCTACCTCCGCGTTCTACCGGTCCGACCACCTGCCGATGCACGATACCTGGACGCCAATGTTGGTGTAACCGCTTGACGCGTAGCATTGGCGACATGCGCATTTTCACCGTGGGCCACTCCAACCTCGAGTTCGAGGACTTCGCTGAAATGATCAAGGCTGCCGGTGTGGCATCCATCGTGGATGTGCGCAAGCTGCCCGGGTCCAGGAAGTACCCGTGGTTCAACGGCGACCCCCTTGCCGAACACCTTCCTACATGTGGCATCACTTACAGCAGAAGTGAGGGCCTCACCGGGCGGCGCAACGTGTCCCACTCGGTGCCTTTTGAGGTTAACGGCAACTGGCGTAACCGCAGTTTCCACAATTACGCCGACCATGCGCTGGGCGGGGAGTTCTCGGACGCGCTCTCGCAGCTACGGGTGAACGCCGCCGAAACCCCCACCGCGATCATGTGCTCCGAGGCGGTGTGGTGGCGCTGCCACCGGCGTATCATCGCCAACCACCTCATCGCCCGCGGTGACGAGGTTGGCCACATTATGGGCCTGGGGGCAGCCGGGGCGACGGTGAACGAGGCAACGCTCAACGACGGCGCAGTCATCGGCAACGATCTCCTCGTGCGCTACGCCGAGCGGGACTAGCGCGTACCCCAGAGGCCAGGGGTGCGGAAACTCGGACTATGCCTCAGGCGCGACCTACGCCTTGTATTCATGGAGCGCCCGCCCCTTATGAGCAGCAGCATCGGAGGCACACCAGTGGATAGCACGCTCAAACGAGCTTTAGGTTAGGAAATCTGCACCCCTCAATCTAAGAAGACCACCGGGAACCCCGATAGTGCCCCGAAGCATCGAATCGAAAAACGTGCTACCGACTTGCCACGGACCTAGACGTTGAACTTGAAGTCCACGATATCTCGTTACAAAGTCACTCTCTCGTTAACACCACCAAAAGGAGCGTTATCCAATGAAGCGTTCCGATTCTTAAGCTTCGGGCATTACGCCTTCGGTGGCCAGCGCGGGTCATCCGCGGAAAAGATCGCCAAGACTCATCTGGATCGCCCAGGCTGCGAACGAAATCGGCGTGAACGACGCGTCCTTCCGAGTCCACTACTTCGTGCCGCAGGCCTCCGCCCCGATGCCGCTGCTCGGTGCTGTCGCGGCCACCACCAAACACATCGAGGTGGCCAACGGTGTCATCGACATGCGCTAGCGCATCTCATGGTTGTGACGTTGGATAGCGGCTGCCGCCCGCGGCTGCGCCGCGGTTGCCCCCGACGTGACCGACTGGCCCACCTGAGCCCTGTCAGTGACCGTTGCCGAGTCCTCCCGTGAGTCGGGCGTGGAACCCAGTCGTGAACTCGTTCATCCCGACGAGCTCGACCGTCTTGCCGTGCTGTTCGTATTTGGTCTCGATTACGTCGAGCGCCGCGACGGTGGAGGCATCCCAGATGTGGGATCTCGTGAGGTCGATGATGACTCGGTCAGGGTCGTCGGCGTACTCGAACATGGTGGTGAGGTCGTTGCTGGAGGCGAACAGGAGCTGACCCTCGACTGTGTAATGCGCGATCCGAGCGCCATCCTGTTCAGTGATCTCACGCCTGACGTCGATGAGGTGGGCGACGCGGCGCACGAACATCACAGAGGCGACGAACACGCCGACGACGACACCGACGGCGAGGTTGTGGGTGGCGACGACGACGGCGACGGTGATGACCATGACGGTCGTCTCACTTTTAGGCATCCGGCGCAGGGTGGAGGGCTTGATGGAGTGCCAGTCGAAGGTACCTACGGAGACCATGATCATCACCGCGACCAGCGCCGCCATGGGGATGATCGCAACGATGTCGCCGAGGACGACGATGAGGGCCAAGAGGAACACACCTGCGAGGAACGTCGAGATGCGGGTGCGGGCCCCGGACGCCTTCACGTTGATCATGGTCTGCCCGATCATCGCGCAGCCACCCATGCCGCCAAACAGGCCGGAGAGCAGGTTCGCGACGCCCTGCCCCCAGCTCTCCCGGGTCTTGTTCGAGTGGGTGTCGGTCACATCGTCCACGAGCTTCGCCGTCATGAGCGATTCCATCAGGCCTACCAGCGCCATCGCGAGGGCAAACGGCGCGATGATCGTGAAAGTCCCCCATGTCAGCGGCACATTCGGTATGAACAGCTCGGGAAGGCTGCGCGGCAGCTCACCCTTGTCGCCGACTGCGGGTACGTTGATCGAGAAGACGACCGCGGCGGCGGTCACCAGAGCGATCGAGACCAGTGGGGCCGGTATGACCTTAGTGATCTTCGGTATGAAGACCATGATCAGCAGCCCGACCGCGACGAGGGGGTAGACCATCCAGGGCACGCCGATGAGTTCGGGCACCTGTGCCATGAAGATGAGGATCGCCAGCGCGTTGACAAAGCCGACCATGACGCTGCGCGGGATGAATCGCATGAGTCTGGCGACTCCGAAGACGGCGAGGAGGATCTGGAAGACCCCAGCCAGAAGCACCGTTGCGATGAAGTAGTCCAAGCCGTAGTCGCGGGCGACGGGGGCGATAACGAGAGCGATAGCGCCCGTCGCCGCGGTGATCATGGCGGGTCTGCCACCGAGGAACGCGATGGACACTGCCATCACGAATGAGGAGAACAAGCCCGCACGTGGATCGACGCCCGCGATGATCGAGAACGAGATCGCCTCGGGAATGAGCGCCAGCGCCACGACCAGGCCTGCGAGAACTTCGCGAGTGAGGATGCGCGGGGTCTTCAGTGCGGTGAGCACCGACGGTTCGGGCCGGTACCGACCCTTGTCTTCTTTGGTCGCAGTGGGCAAGGCCATGCGGTACCTCCATCTGTTCAGGGCGGCGCTCTCAGGCCAGGAGCGGAGAATGTCTGGTGGTGCGCGACAACGTGCGGCTTCGCCTGGCGATAGATCGCCACGGCGGAGGCATGTCCAGTCTCATGTGGACACGAGAGTCAACACTAACGTAACGTGAGAGTTGTGTCGAACTGAGACGATGAGATGAGGAGGCCCCCGTGCCCGAAGCGGGAATGATGCACATCGGAGAGCTGGCTGAGCGGACAGCTCTGTCGCAGCGCACCATCCGCCACTACGACGAGATCGGACTCTTGACACCCTCCGGACGCTCCGAGGGCGGGTTCCGGCTCTACACTGAGGGCGATCTCGGCAGACTCCTGCTGATCCGGCGCATGAAGCCACTGGGATACTCGCTCGATCAGATGGGCGACCTACTCCGGGCGCTCGACGGCGCAGATGGCGTCGGTGCTGCCGCCGAGAGCGCCCGGCGGGCGCTGAACGATTTCCGCACCGACGCGGAGGAACGCCGCGCGAAGCTTGCCAAGCAGCTTGACGCCGCTGACGAGTTCATCGGCCTGCTCGCCGCGCACTCCTCGGACTGAGTCGAAACAGACACACGATGCGCTATCTGTGCCAGCGAGGCCACTTCGAAGCGTTCATGGCTGCAGTGGACGGCAACGGATTCGCCACCGCCGCACCGCTGGACCGGCAGTAGCCCAACATATTCCAGCCCGGCTCCGCCCTGCCGGTCGTCCCCATGGTGCCCGAGCTGCGTTAGCACATTTCCTACGGCTCCGGCACCCACGCTTCTGTCGAGCAAACCGCCGAGGACGGACTCAACCTGATGTCGTCCACTCTGGTCTCCGAGACCAACGCCGAGCCCCTGAGCGAAATCCAGGCAGACCAGATCAGTCGCTACCGCGCCGCATGGAAGACGGCGGGCCATGCTTGGACGCCGCGCGCGTCGGTTTCGCGCTCCGTCTTCCCCATCGCTGACGGCGCGGACATGCAGATGTTCGGCATGCAGGCCACCGGCTCCGATCAGCTGGGCATGCTTCCCGACGTCGGCGCCTCCACCTTCGGTCGCACCTTCGCCGCTGAGCCCGACAAGCTCATTGAGCAGCTCAAAGCCGATCCCGCCGTCATGTCCGCCGACGCCCTGCTCATCATCATCCCCACCGGGATGGGCGTGGACGTCAACGTGAAGATCTTGGACAACTTCGCCACGCATGTCGCCCCCGCTTTCGGTTGGCAGCCGAACCGCGAAGGCCCAGTTACCGGCTATCCCATCGAGTAATTCCTGCAGGTCGCAAGCTCTTCGCTTCAATGTCAGTTCAGTGCATTTTGAATAGTTCGGCACACGTTGTATTGTTCAGTACATGCTGACTATTGCTTCACGCCTCGACGTCATGAACCGGCTCGGCCGGGCCATGGCTGATCCGACGCGCTCCCGAATCCTGATGACCCTACTCGACGGTCCGGGCTACCCGGCCGAGATTTCGCAAAGCTTGGATCTGACCCGCTCGAACGTCTCGAACCACCTGTCCTGCCTACGCGATTGCGGCATCGTCGTCGCCAAGCCGGAGGGCCGCAAGACTCGCTACGAAATCGCCGATCCGCACCTCGCGGCAGCGCTCGACGCGCTAGTTAACGCGACGTTGGCTATCGACGAAAACGCCCCGTGCATCGCCCCTGAGTGCTCGGTGCCCGGCTGCGGCGAGAAAGGAGCGGACGCATGAGTTCAGCATGTGGATGCGAACACGAACCCGCCACGGAGATCGAAGAGCTCGATCGGCCATGGTGGAAGGACCCCGAGCTACTGCTACCGATCTTCTCCGGCGTAGCCCTCATTACAGGGCTGGCGCTGGACTGGTCCGACTTGGAGACGCCCGCGACGGTACTGTATTGGCTTGGTCTGCTGTTGGGCGCTTACACGTTCGCACCTGGAGCGATCCGGAACCTTGTCACGAAGCGAAAGCTCGGCATTGGTTTGCTGATGACGATCAGCGCGGTAGGCGCGGTGATCCTCGGCTTCGTTGGAGAGGCCGCAGCGCTAGCGTTCCTGTACTCGATCGCCGAGGCGCTGGAGGACAAGGCAATGGATCGGGCCCAGGGCGGACTGCGGGCACTGTTGAAGTTGGTGCCGCAGACCGCAGCGGTACTGCGCGACGGCACGGCAGTCGAGGTCGTAGCAAAGGACCTCGTGGTTGGCGAGCTCATGGTCATACGCCCCGGGGAGCGGATCGCCACGGACGGCATCATTCGGTCTGGGCGCTCCAGCCTTGACACTTCAGCGATCACCGGAGAATCCATTCCGGAGGAGGTTGCGCCCGGCGACGAGGTGCCCGCGGGAGCAATCAACTCCGCCGGCGTGCTGGAGGTCGAAACGACCGCAGCTGGAACGGACAACTCACTGACCACACTCGTGGACCTGGTCGAGCAAGCGCAGGCGGAAAAGGGCGACCGCGCCCGGATCGCCGACCGGATTGCCCGACCCCTAGTGCCCGGGGTGATGATCCTGGCGGTGCTGGTCGGCGTGATCGGCTCGGTGCTGGGCGACCCCGAGACGTGGATCACCCGCGCGCTGGTGGTCCTGGTCGCAGCATCGCCGTGCGCGCTGGCAATCTCCGTGCCGCTGACGGTCGTGGCCGCGATCGGCGCAGCCAGCCAGTTCGGAGTGGTCATCAAGTCTGGCGCGGCGTTCGAGAGACTCGGCGGCATCCGTCACCTGGCAGTGGACAAAACCGGAACCCTTACCCGCAACCAGCCTGAGGTTACCGGAGTGGTCCCGGCAGACGGATTCGATCGGACGCAGGTGCTCTCCTTCGCGGCGGCCGTTGAGCAGCAATCGACGCACCCTCTCGCCGCGGCGATCGCGGCAGCGGGGCCCGAAGCGCCCACCGCCTCGGACATCAGCGAGGAAGCTGGGCATGGCATCGGCGGCACCGTCGAAGGTCGACGGGTACTTGTGGGCAGCCCCCGATGGATCGACGCCGGGCCACTGAAAGCGGACGTTGAGCGCATGGAGTCCGAGGGCCAGACCTGCGTCCTGGTCACCGTCGATGACGCTCTCGCCGGGGCGATCGGGGTCCGCGACGAGTTGCGGCCCGAGGTGCCCGAAGCCGTGCAGGCCCTGCACGCCAACGACGTGGAAGTAAGCATGCTCACCGGCGACAACACTCGCACCGCCCGGGCGCTGGCTCAAATCGCCGGAATCGACGACGTGCGCGCCGAGCTGCGCCCGGAGGACAAGGCAAGCATCGTCGCCGAGCTCTCCTCTAAGACGCCGACAGCGATGATCGGCGACGGCATCAACGACGCGCCGGCATTGGCGGGCGCTACGGTGGGCATCGCGATGGGAGCGACCGGCTCTGACGCCGCGATCGAGTCCGCTGACGTCGCCTTCACAGGCCACGACCTCCGGCTAATCCCGAAGGCACTACAGCACGCCCGCCGAGGCAGCAGGATCATCAACCAAAACATCGTGCTGTCTCTGGCCATCATCATCGTGTTGATGCCGCTGGCGATCAGCGGCGTGCTGGGCCTGGCCGCCGTCGTGTTGGTACACGAGGTCGCCGAAGTCATCGTGATTTTGAACGGCCTGCGGGCTGCGCAAGCGAAGCGCTGAGGCTTTGATCGGCAAGTCTGATAGGGATTCAACCACACGCCGCGCGGACGCACCTTGGACCAGGCGCGTCATTCGAGTTCACGGTCTGCCTCCGTGGAATCGGGATCGTACTCGGCCACCTGGCCCTTCTCGATGCATGCGGGCACGGGAGCTGTGGGCGAGCCGCCGCCCGGCACGTTCCCCCAGCCGACCAAGGGCCTCCGAGCGCTCCGGGTCTCCAACGCGGACCGTGGAAGCTCAGACGGCAGCCGCTAGCGTCGCACTGAGACGAGCACCAGCCGCCGCTTGATCGATCGCCGTGACAGCAGAGTTCGTCACGGGCCACGTATCCACGCCGTCTCCGTTACGACGCGGCACCACATGGACGTGCCAGTGAGCAACCGACTGGTCACTCCCCGGACCACAGGCGCTCAGCAGATTAACCCCCGTACCGAGCCTCGCCTCCACCATCGCTGAACCAATAACGCTGCAAAGCTCAACCACCGCCGCGCGAGATTCGGACGTCGCCTCGAGGACCCCAAGGCAGTGTTGCTTCGGCACGACAAGCGTGTGCCCGGCTGACAGCGCAGAATCAGTCAACGTCAAGAAGGCAACTGCCTGCGAACTCTCCGCAATGATGGTCGCAGGGCTGGAACCAGCTACGATGTCGCAGAAGATGCACTGATCGCTGGATTTCACGACGCCAGCTCCCAGGGCGTAGTCTCGTCCACCTGTTCGGCGGTGCGGACTGCAGCCAGTGCCAG
Organism: Dermabacter sp. HMSC06F07; assembly: GCF_001807345.1. Taxonomy (NCBI): domain Bacteria; kingdom Bacillati; phylum Actinomycetota; class Actinomycetes; order Micrococcales; family Dermabacteraceae; genus Dermabacter; species Dermabacter sp. HMSC06F07. The sequence continues at coordinate 9,884 of NZ_KV788570.1, read as the reverse complement.
CTCATGCCGCAACTGCAGATTCAGCCAGAACTGCGGCTCGATCGCGAAGTAGCGCCCCAGCCGTAGTGCCGTGTCCGCGGTGACCGCGCGCTTACCGTGCACAATCTCATTGACCCGACGCGGCGGCACACCGATCGAGGCCGCCAGCTTGTGCTGCGTAATGCCGAACCCCTCGATGAAGTCATCCATGAGGATCTCTCTCGGACGGATCGGCTCGATCAGGTCACTCTCAGCGGTCGTCGACGAGTTCGACATCGTCTGCACCTCCATCTCTCCAGACGAAGCAGAGACGCCATTGTGCGTTGACGCGGATGCTGTGCTGTCCCACGCGGTCCTCGTTTAGTGGCTCTAACCGGTTGCCAGGCGGTATGCACCGCGAGTCGACGAATCGAGCAGTGCGGGTCTGCGTCAGCTTTCGTGTGGTTGCGTTCTGGACACGGGAATCGACCGAGTTCAGGCACGCATGGCCATGGCGTCGCACGGGAGCCTGTCAGGCCACTTGGACGCGATGATCGCCCAGAACATACTCGATCGACAGACCGCCGCCAACCGCCTCAAGGTAATTGCGGATCGTACCGACCTTCGCATTATCAAGGTCGCCATGCTCGATCTTGGAGACCTGACGCTGACCCACGCCGATGCGTGCAGCGAGCTGCGCCTGCGTTAGACCAGCATCTTCACGAAGCTCACGGAGTCGGTATGCGCGCGTCTCGGCGAGCATCCTCTCCTTATGCGCGTCGACGCGCTCGCGGTCCACGGGATGCTCGGCGACAAAGTCCTTCAGTGACAGGGCCATTTCGGTCACTCTCCTCTCAATTTGCGCAGGTGTTCATCGAAAATGTCGTCGGCCAGTGGAACGTTCGTCTTGTACCAGCGCGTCCAGTTGCCAGCCTTGTCGCCAGCGATCAACATGATCGCTGAGCGCTCCGGATCGAATGCGAACAAGACGCGCAGCTCAGATCGTCCAGCCGAACCCGGCCGCAGCTCCTTCATGTTGCGATGTTGTGACGACGACACAGTGTCAACGATTGGCCGCCCGAGCTGTGGGCCACGTTCTTCGAGTAGCTCGATCGCAGCTATCACCTGCACCCGCGAATCATCGTCCAGCGAAGCGAGCCATTCGGCGATCAGCTCGATGTCCACGTTCCACATAACGCAAGCTTAGACCATATATGGTCTAAGCTCAACAGGGTGTAACAGCGTCTTCTCGGGCCGGCCAGCGCAGGCCCACAAGAACCCTGGAGGTCAGCGCGTCGTGCGCGATGATATTGATCACAATATCCGACACGCGCCAAACAGCGCGCAACTGGATGATCGCCGCGATCTATTCGCACACGAGAGGCACCATCGCTGCCTCCACACGCTGTGGCACCATGTGCACCCGCGGTGTGAGGTCCTCACCCGGATAGGTGTCATCGATGCACTCTTTCCAGAATGCGACGTGATGCTTGTCGAGCCAGTGTTCAGAATGATTGACAGACTGCCCACTCTCACCCTGCACGCTGTACCAGTAGAGGTAATCAACGTTGTCCACGACTTCGTGGAAGATCGTCTCGACGTACATCTCCTCGGGTTCGAGAGTCTCGCGTACTGCATCCTCATTCTCGTTCAGGAACGCCATCCACTCGTCAACTTTGGCTCGCGCGCCTTCCCGCACCCGAAACCTGGTGAGCTCAATTCGCATGCGACCAGCCAACCATGTAACGAGCGCTTCCGACGACAAAACGAAGGCGAACCGAGTCACACATTGAAGCGGAACTCCACCACGTTCCGTAGCCGAATAACCTCAGCTTGCGAACTCGGCAAAGCAGCGCGATGAGCACGCCGCAGAGAGCCAGCGGCGCACCGAGCCGGTCGAGCCCGTCGTCCAGGAAGACCGCCATGTCGTGGGAGAGCAGGACGATTGGAGTGACCGTGACCAGCAGGAGGAGGATCCGCGCGATGACGTCGGCGCGGTGCTCGCGCAGGATTGCGCCGATGCCCGGCTGCCCTTCGTCTGCTGCGGTGCCCGCGGCTCGTCGGGGAGCGGTGACCGCGGGTCAGGTTCGATCCCTACTCCGCTCGACCAGACAGACCGCTGCCGCAGCAGTTGAGAGGGCGGCGACGATTGCGACCGGCAGCCAGGCGGTGCCGCCGATGAGCGCTCCGGCGACGGCGGTGCCGGCCGAGCCGGCGGCGATCTTCAGCGCGCCGACCCAGATGAAGATCTGCCCGCGCGCCTCGGGCGGGGCGTACTCGCTCCGAGCCGCGAGCGTAGCCGCGAAGAACAGTGAGTTCGCAATCCCTGCTGCGCCGAACGCGACGAGGGCAGCAGTGAAGTTCGTCGTCGCGATGACCAGGAGCAGTGCCGCAGCGACGACTGCCGCGAGGACGCCGGTGAGCTTGTCGGCGTCCCCGTGCAGCGGCCGGACCATGAGCAGCCCGGAGCCGGCGAGGGTGCCGATTCCGTAGCTTGCGACCAGGCTCCCGGCCAGCGCCGCCTCGCCCAGGGACTGCGCGACCGCGACGGCATAGATCGGCAGCGCCGCGACGGAGAATGCGACGACGACGGTCAGGACGAGAGTGCGCCGCAGCGGGCCGGATCGCCGGATCGTGACGAGGGTGCGTCCTGGGGACGGGACCGCGCCGGGGTCGTCGAGCGGGGACTGGCGCGGCAGGGCGAGCACGGCTCCGGCCCCGACGACCTCAGCGGCCGCCAGTGCCAGGGTCGCGACGAGCGGGCTCGCGGCTGCGGCGAGCCAGGCGACCGCGGCCGGTCCCAGGGTGCCGCTGAGCCTGAAGTGCTCCCCGGAAGTTGGACTGAGAATTCAGTTTCTTCTTCCGGGGAGTCTTCATGTATGCGAGTAGTTCTCTGACCCAAGCCCAGCAGCGGGCGGCTGTAGGGTTGTTCGAGGCGGGCTGGGGCGACACGGCCGTGGCGTCTGAGCTTGGTGTGAGTCGTTGGCCGGTGCGAAAGTTGTTCCAGCGTTGGCGTGTTCGAGGCAGAGGAGCGCTGGTCATGGCATCGGGCAAGAAGGTCTATCCGTTCGAAACGAAGGTGGCCGTCGCGCAGCGTTTCCTGGCTGGGGAGCCGAAGACGGACCTGGCGATCGAATTCGGTCTGTCCTCTCCCCAGATCGTCCAGAGATGGGGAAGGATCCTGCGCGAGCAGGGCGAAGACGGTCTCAGACCCAGACCACGAGGTCGGAAGACGGCCACGGGGCCGTCCGACGAGATCGAAACTCTGCGGCGCGAGGTTGAGCGGCTGAGGGCGGAGAACGCCTACCTGGGAAAATTGCGGGCCTTGATGGAGCCACAAAGTCGGTCAAGGTGATGGCCGTCGTTTCCCTCAAGGCAGACCACAGGCTCACCGATCTGCTCGCCGCGGCCGGGCTGGCGAGATCCACGTTCTTCTATCACCAAGCCCGCCTCACCGCCCCGGACCCGCAGGCTGGGTTGAAGGCGGCGATCAGGGAGGTCTTCGAGGCCTCGCGTCGCCGGTTCGGGCATCGACGGGTCTGGGCCAAACTGCGGGCCCAGGGCTGGATCGTCGCGAAGAAGACCGTCCTGAAGTTCATGCGCGACCTCGGGCTGCGTTGCGAGATTCGCCGCAAGCGGTTCCGGTCCTTCAAGGGCGAGGTCGGCAAGACCTTCCCGAACCTTCTCCAGCGTGACTTCACCACCACTGGCCCGAACCAGAAGTGGGTCACCGACGTCACCGAGTTCCACCTCGACGGCGAGAAGGTGTATCTGTCGGCGGTCATGGACCTGTTCGACCGCCAGATCATAGGCGCGACCATCGGCCCGTCACCGAACCTGGCCCTGACCAACACCTCCCTGGAACAGGCCGTCGGCCGGCTGCGAGAGGGAGACCACCCGATCGTCCACTCGGACCAGGGATTCCAATATCAGCACTGGCAATGGCGCAGGATCCTCGGCCAGGCCGGCGCGAGAGGATCGATGTCCCGGCGCGGGAACTGCCTCGACAATGCCGTAATCGAGAGCTTCTTCGGCCACCTCAAGGACGAACTGTTCTGCTCGACCACGATCACCACCGTCGAGCAACTCACCACCGAGTTCACCGACTACATCGACTGGTTCAACCACCACCGCCCCCACAACAGCAACAAGGGCCTGCCCCCGGTCCAATACCGGGAACAGACCCTTGCCGCCTAGGCCCTAGGCTTTCAAACCAGTCCGACAATCGGGGACCAGTTCACCAAATCTGGCTGCGGGGCTCTTATGTCACAGGTCTCGGAATACGAACACCCCACCGTCGGGTGCGGGTATGACGGTGTGGTCGAACAGCAGGTCGCGGGTCCATGATTCCCAGTTGAAGTACCGCTGAGCCTCCTCGGGCCATCCGTCCATTAGACCGGTGTCCTCAGCGAGCTGGGCGGCGAAGTCGTCGAAGCGCTCCCACTGCCCGCAGTAGCGCTCCTCGAAGTCGGAAGTGCTGGGCAGGCAGCGCCCCACGGAGGTGTAGTTACCCGACTCCACCCAGGCGCACAGCGCAGGCCACAGAGTCTCACCGACCTCCTCGTGGACCTCACCCCACTCGGCGACCTCGGCAAGGCCCATCTCGCAGGGCACCGGGATGTTCTCGTGGTCGAGGCACCAGACCTCCTCACAGCCCGTGTACGGGCCGTCAGCGTCCCCGTGGAGCTGGGCGAGGGTGACGTCGGCGGCGTCGGTGCCGGCGGGATGGAACTCGACAGGGCTCGCGAGGATCTCGTCGAAGCCCATCGGCGTGACCGTCTCGTACACGACGTCGACGATGTGCTCCCCGTCGACCACCGGCTGGCCCCGCCAGAGGTTGCCCGGCTTCATGATGGCGCCCATCGACTCCGAGATCCACCAGCCGTGGACGTTGGCGCGGGCCCGCTCGCACACGAGCCATGCGCCGTTGAGGGCTCCTGCCGACGAGCCGTACACCGCGTCGAAGGCCGCCAGCAGGCCGCGTTCCTCCAGCTCACAGATCATGCTGCCGCCGTGGGCTGCTCGCGAGCTGCCGCCCTCGAGCACCACGGCGAGGCGGGCGTCGTCGTCCCGGTGCAGCGGACGGGAGCCCGCGGCCATGCGGGTGCGGATGAGGTTGAGGACGGGGTGCACGGCCCCATCCTGCCGCGCCGAACCGGCGCCCGGGTTCATGGCACGAGCTGGCGCACCAGGGGCAGGGCGTAGGCCCAGTCGTCGCCGTCCTCGTCGATGAGTCCGCTGCCCTTCAGCCAGGTGCTGTCGGCCTCGGGGTGCGGGCCGATCAGGCCGATGCGGCCCTGCCCGAGGACGTAGCGCGCCGCGGCGATGTCGCCGGTCTCGTAGCGGGCATGCACGACGGCGCCACGTTCGGGCAGTCGGGCACCTTCCTGGAAGTACGTCCACCGTCGGGTGCCGTCCCAGGTGACCGCGACCAGGTGGTCGGCACTGTCCACCACGGGAAACCCCGGCGCCCCGACCTCACCGTCGATCTGCCTTGGGATGAGTCCGAACCCGTCGTTGCCAGCCAGGTAGGCCCCCATGCAGACGCCCAGATAGCGGCCCCCGCCGCGCACCCACTCCTGCAGCGCCTCGACGAACGGTGCGGGGAACTCGGCGGCGGCTGCCGGGATGTCGTCGCCGCCGCCCGGCTGGACGTACAGGTCGATCCCGTCGAGGGCCCCCGCGTCCAGCGCAACCTCCTCGTCGGGGCCGACGAAGGTCACCTCCATGTGCAGCGGCGCGCCCGCGAGTCGTTCCGCGAGCGTCTCGGCGCAACCGTCGCATCCGGCTGAGCCGCGATACACGGCAGCGACGGTCGGTCGCGGCGTCGGTTGCTGGGCCGGAGGCGTCGGCGAGGCGCACGACGTCAGCCCCGCGGCGACCGGCACCAGTGCGGCTCCGGTGAGGAACCCGCGACGGGTGGCGCAGGCGGGCGGACGGCAGGACGACGCGCCGGCAGCGGGGCTGCGCTGGTCAGTCGTCGCGTGGTCCATGGGCCACATGGTTATTGGTCGCTGGCGTCGTCACCAGTGACTACTCGACATCCAACCTGAACAACGGCTGGTGATGGCGTGGATCGATCTGCCTTCGCTGGAGGTCAGCGCCTCGGAGCAGTACTACGCCAGCATCGATCGCGGCTCGGTTCGCTTCATCAACGGGACGAGGACTTCGACGCTGTGCTCGACGTCGACGGCGACGGCGTGATCACCGACTACCCCTTCGCCCGAAGGATCGAAACTGGCGCCTGACAAGGGCAACCGGCGAGCATCCCCGCCAGCCGGGACGGTGATCACTCGAACCGGCGCAAGGTACACCAGTCGGGGACGCTGTCCGTCCGGTAGTAGTGGACGAAGATGTCGCCGGCCTGTTGCGCAGTGAAGACCTCAAGCTTCGGAACCGTCTCCGCCCGACCTCGCCAACGAACCTCCAGCTGCGCGGCTCCTTGTTCGTCGGAGCCCCTGCACCCGAGCTTGTACAGACCCAGCTCGCCCGAGGCATCGAACTGGCTCACTTCGACCATCATTGCCGTCGCTGCCCCCGCCGCCTGCAGGAAGCACAGTGGCCACCCGGAGGCCCGGGGATCCCACAACCGCGTCCCCTCGGGGAACCGTGCCAGGGAGACGGCGAACTCCTGCTGACCATCCATGCCCGACAGGACGCGCCGCAGCATCGCCTCCGGATCGAGCAGCTTGCACACTTCCGTCACGGACGCGCCGCCGTTGAGCGTCAGTGCATGCGTGGGATCCCAGGAACCCATACAACCCTCTTTCGAGCAATCAGCGGTGCAGCGAGCACCAAGTATAGCCAGACCAATGACCCGCGAGCGGAGCACGCCCGCAGGCACGGCGTCGCTCATCGAGCCGCAGGACCAGCGGCCCTGCGGCGACGGGCGGGGATTGTAAGAGGTAGCCCGTACGGTCGGCGACACGGGTGAGGTCAAGGAGAATCCCGGGCATGCACCACGATGGATACGGCCAGTCAGGAAAAGGCTGGAAGAGCTGGCAACCGCCGGCGGCAGAGCCGAGCGAGGCAATCACAAGCGTAGAGAGATTCGCTCCTACTGGTGCCGAGACTGCCACGCCTACCACCTCACCGGCAAGCTCCTGAGGTGATGCTTGGAGCGACGAAACCAGGTTCCGACACCGGGGACACGCTGGGCGTTGAGCGAGGCCGCGTCGCAGCTGCACCGCTTGGCTCCCCGAGGTGCCGTCACAGCCCGTTCAGAGCACGGGGACAACTCCGACGAGATCGCTTGACAGGGGGTCCCCCCTGATGGCAGCGGCGTACCTGTCGCTGTGGATCGCCGTGGGCTTCAACGAGGAGATCTGGTTCCGGGGTCTGTTGCTCGCCGCCCTGCGGGGGCGCGGCGACCGGTTCGCGATCGTCGCAGGCGCAGTGATCTTTGCACTCCTCCACCTCGGCAACATCTTCACCGGCCAGCCAGTCGTCTACATCGTCGGCCAGCAAGCGCTCGCCCTGCTCGTGGGGATCGTCCTCGCGGGAATGGTGATCGCATGCCGGAGCCTGTGGATCGGGATCATCTGGCACGCGGTCTATGACTACGCGGCCTGGCTGACCGGGGATTCGGTCGACACTGCAGGGCTGATCAGCCTGTTCGGCACCCTGGCCCTGCTGGCAGTGCAGGCGGTGTGGTGGTGGCCCCGCACCACCCAGGCCGAGGCAGAATGAACCCATGGAACTGACCTCACGGCAGCAGGCCTATGCCGACGCGGGCCTGGCCGTCATGGCTCGCGACGGCATGGGAGCGGTATCCTATCGCAGCGTGGCCGCAGAGGCGGGAATGTCGCTCGGGGCGGTCCAGAAGTCCTTCGCCACCAAGGACGAGCTGCTCCAGGCGATGCTCGCCCGCTTCCGTGCAGCCGCGGCGGCACCGGCTGTCGCCGTGCCGAGTCAGCCGACGCTCGTGGACTGGCTCGTCGCCCTGACGCTGCAGATCCTGCCACTCAACGAACGGAGCCGCCGCCAGGAAATCGTCGCGACGGGATTCGGAAACCTGGCGCACACCAATCAGGCCTTTTCCCTCGCACTGCGCACGGAGGATGCCGAATTGGTGGGGCGCATCGCGTCACTCATCGGACGCGCCATCGCGGAGGGCGAGATCCAGCCCGTCGATCCAACCCGCGCGGCACGCATCTGGCTCGCCCTGGTGCAGGGATATGGCTCGCAACTGCTCTATGACCCACGCACGGCTGACGCCGTCGAGGAAGAGCTCCACATCGCCTTATCGGCGCTGTTCAGACGCGCCGATCGCGTCGAGTCGGCGTAGCCACCTGCACAATGCCCCTGCGGCCCCTTGCTCCAAGTCGCAGCAGCCAACTACACACAAACCGGAACTCGACCGGGTCGCCACGATTAGGGGCAGTCAGGTGGATCTTGGAAGGCTCGCCACAGGGCAGCTGACCTCAGGCCTTACATGCCGCTGCCACAGGGTCAGACGCCTGTGCTCACCCACCGTCTCTCACCGTCGACCACATCGGTCGGGACCATGCCCAGCTTCGCAGCTACCGCCTGCGAGGCCAGATGATCGGGATTGATATGCGCAGCCACACTGTGAACTCCACGTTGAACGAGCCGATCGACCAGCAGCTGCGCGGCCCGCGACGCATAACCGTGGCCCTGCCACGGCTTACCGACCACCCAGGCAATCTCGGCGGGTCCGCCATTCTTGGGAACAGTGGCTTGCACATATCCGATGGGCTGGGCGTCAAGCAGCACCACCAAGTTGATCCAGTCCTTCGAGCCATCGAGGGAGCAGCCCCGAGTCTGGATCGCGTACGGCCGCTCGAGCTCCGTAGCGCTCGGCGGACCCACCGGTGAACTCGTACAGCGATGGGTCCGCCAGCACTTCGGCCATCACCTCCGCGTCATGGACCGACAGCTCACGAAGGTGCACAGCGTTGACCATCAGGAGCATTCCAGCACCAGGATTCACCCCCAAGCAAAGCATTCCCCACGCTTCTGGGGCGGCGAAGCATTCTGGGTGCCGAGGGGTCGTGGCAAGCGAGCCTTAGGCGGCCCGCAAGGGCTTGATCGCAGCGATCTCATCGATTGCCCGATCCTGCGCAAGCTCTAACCAAGGCCCGCGACGATCCCGAGTCACGAAGCGGGGTGCGAAGTTCCTGTCCACGGATCAAACAAGGAGACACCGGTCCTCAGGAAGTCCTTGATGTTGCGCGTCGCACAGACCGCTCCCCGGGCTCGACAGATCGCCGCTATCTGCGCATCCCCAGTCGAGACCGGAAGACCAGCCGCTTCTCGCTGGGCCAGGGTGTCGGCATAGTGCGGAGCCGCCACGGCATCGAAGGCAAGAATCGCACCGGTGTCGCGATACGGACGCAGAGCACCCTCAACCGCCCCAGTGAGCTCGGTCTTTCGCCTACCATCAGGCAACCTGCGCAGGCCCGCCAAGAGCTCAGCCAGAGTGATTGCGGTGATGGCAACGTCATCAGTGACCGATTCCAGCCATTCCACGACGTTCACTTCCGGACGCGGCCTGAGCACCTCGGAGACGACGTTCGTGTCGAGAACGATCACGAGAAGTCCACTACGCGGGCGCGGTCAGAACGTTCGGGAATCGGCAAGTCTTCGACCCCACCGGCCAGCTGTCCCGCACGCAACAGCGCGAGCCCAATGTTTGGACGGGTCGCCGCCCGCGTCAGGATGTCACGAACTTCCGCCTCCATCGAGCGACCATGCTCCCTGGCCTGAGCAGCCAAGCGAGCCTTGACCGACTCATCAAGCCCACGGACGACAATGGACGACATCACGATCACCTCCCGAAGGTGCTTGCACTCATGCTATCACCCCAACATCAGCTCCAATCGGACTGGCCCCGGAGCCGCCGGCGACCGCCTCACACGTTGAAGCGGAACTCCACCACATTGCGCTTAACCGTAAGACTGTGG